>JAGVLY010000107.1 GCA_020054035.1 Bacteroidia bacterium
GCCTGAATCACTGCCGCATTATCAGCAGCCGGTGAAATATTGTTTTGCGTAAAGTAAGCCTGCAAAGGACTTACTGCGGGCAAAATAAAACTGTTGTTTTTGGCTAAAAAATCCGTGAAAATAACGGTGCGCTTCATAAAATCGGCAGGATATTTTATGCGCCCCGAAACAAGAATAGGTGCGCCCCACTCACCCACCTGTTTATAGTTGGGCGCAAACAACGTTTTAAGGTAACTGAAGCTACCCGTAACGTGTGCCCACACGGGATTAAACAACAAGTTGCGCTGGGCAGTATTGTTTTCCTTTTTAAGCGAGCAGGTATTTAATAGTTGATGATACGCATCAGCCTCAGCCCCCGCAACAGCGCAAGCAGCAAGGTCAATACCCTGATGCGCAAGGTATGGTGCCAGCGGACTTGCCGCACCCAAGGCATCATGCTTAGCCTTAACATCTGCCAGCAACTGCAGCTGCACCCAAAACTGATTAGGAAAATTTAATCGCGCCATTTGAATAAGAATTGTAGATTTCGGATTGTCAAAATTGCGGATTGGTTAGCAATTCCGCAATTTAAAATTCGCAATCCGCAATTATTTTTTCTCCCACGCCTCCGCAACCTCCTCCAGTTCCTTATACCACGCCTTTCCAAACTTGCGGATTAAAGGTTCTTTCAAAAATTTGTAAACCGGAACGTTTAGTTTTTCGCCACAAGGGCCTGCGGGTTTGCAAACGCTCCACTTCTCGTAGTTCAAAGCCAAATAGCTTTTCATATCTGAGATACGGATAGGGTAGAGGTGGCACGAAACAGGTTTTTTAAAGTCAATCTTGCCGGCACGGTTAGCCATTTCAATAGCGCACTTGGCTATTTTATGTTCATCAAACACAACATAAGCGCAATGTTTGTTGCGCGAATTAAGGGGAGTTTCCAGTTCGTTGGCATCGTTCTTAACCCATTTGCCTTTTTTGGCAATGGTTTTTATGCCCGTTTCGTTCATGAAGGGTTTAACCTGCTCATAAATCTCCTCCAGAATAATGGCTTCTTCCTCATCTATGGGAGCACCTGCCTCGCCCTCCACACAGCAGGCACCTTTGCAGGCGCTAAGGTCGCACACAAATTTTTTAGATAAGAGTTGGTCACTGATAAGGGTGTCTTTTACGGCTATCATGGAAAGTATTTCGGATTTTTAAATTTTGATAATGATTAAGTTGTTGGTAACTGGTTTCTTTTTACCACATAGGCACATAGAAACATAGTTGTTCACATAGATTTTATGTGATTTTCTATTGTGTCTATGTGCCTATGTGGTTCAAAAATATTTTGCCATTAATTTTTATCATACCTTTAAAATCCGCATTCCGTAATGCTGCAAAAATGCCGATAATTTCACTACTTTTGCAATCCTAATTAAAAATAACATGAAGAAATTCTTACTTGCGTTTGCACTTATCACTTTTAACTTATCACTTTTAACTTCAAACGCTCAGTGCCCCGGCTGCACCATCGACACCCAATGTGGAGTTGGTATAAATCCGGTAGCCCCTACGCTATGTCCGGCCGTATTACCCAATGCCATTCAAAACCAATACTACGACCAGAACCTTACCTTCTTTATGCCCCGTAACTTTACCGACCAGGGCAGCGGACAAGATGTAACCCTTAACGGAATTACCGTAACCCAAATTGTTGGTATGCCTGCGGGATTAGCCTATACCTGCGACCAACCCAATTGTACCTATACCGTAACAGCCGATTCGCGCGGTTGCGTAAAAATATGCGGAACACCAACCGTGCCCGGAAACTACAACGTAGTGGTTTCGGTAGTAGCCAACGTTACTACCCCAATCGGAACTATAAACAACCCTGCAAGTTTCTCTTTATTCTTAATTGTTGAGCCTGCCCCGGGCGGAAACCCTTACTTCGGGTTCAATCCTCCTTCAGCTTGCGGTGAGTTAGATGTTACCTACGAAGCATACCTTGATTTCTCACCTAACCAGGTAACCACCTATGCCTGGGATTTCGACAACGGAAACACTTCAACATTAGAAAATCCTCCCGTGCAGCATTACGGAACACCGGGTGATTATTACCCTAGCTTAATTACAACCGTATCTAATTATGTGCTTACCAATGTATCAGTTACCACTTCGGGTTCGGGCTGGTGCGGTGATGTGGAAGAGATTAGCCTCTTTGGTGTTTGTCAGGGCTCACCTGATTTGTATTTCACCTTTACCAATGGAAGCCAGAACTATACCTCCTCTGAGGGAAGCAACAACATCACCAACTCATGGAGCAATCTTAACCGTGTACTTGAAAACCCTGCCTTCAGTCTTAACTTCTGGGATTCAGATGGTACATCAACCGATGATAACCTCGGAAACTACCCAACCTATGTTACTACTCCCGGAACATTCAATTTCACTACTCCCGAAACCTTCGGAACCTACACCATTGCTTTAGTGGTTGATACCATTTACCAAACCGAAGATACCATTTCTGTTTTTGCAAACCCACCCATTCCTCCAATGATTGCCATGCCTAACGACAGCGTTTGCCTTGGCGATTCATTATTGCTCACTACCATTTCAGGTCCTTATACCTATCAGTGGTCACAAAGCCAGACCTTTATCTCAGACAGCGAAGCAGTTTGGGTTAGCGTGCCGGGTCCAACAGGTTACTACAACCTTTTGATAACCGATACTACTAACTTCTGCCTTAACCGCGCAGATTCAATCAGAGTATCGTTTGTAAACGACCCTGCACAACCATTCATCACCTTCAACTCAGATTTAGATGCGCTGGAGATTACCAACAACAACAGCGGATTATATGATGTAACATGGTATAACAACGGAGCAGAAGTTACCGACTCAACGGGCAACACCCTTAGCGGACAAACCACAGCTGGACCTTACACGGCAACGTTTACAAGTCCTATTGGTTGCTCAAGCGAATCGTTTCCGTTCACACTTTGTTTGGCAGGA
This sequence comes from Bacteroidia bacterium, assembly GCA_020054035.1. Classification (GTDB taxonomy): domain Bacteria; phylum Bacteroidota; class Bacteroidia; order SXHM01; family SXHM01; genus SXHM01. The sequence goes on from JAGVLY010000107.1 coordinate 2,980, forward strand.
GGCATTGCATCCGTGTCAAAAGACACCCTTTGCTGTGGCGACCTTGCACAAGTGCTTTCAGAAGGATTTGTGGCAAGCCCCGGCTTTAACGTAGCATGGGCGGTAACGCCTGCCGACTTTGGTCCTGTAACTAATCAGCAGCAGGCAACGGCAGCTAATAATGCCGGATATATTTTCCCGGGATTAAATGATTCTTCTTACACCATTCAGCGCCAGTGTGCCAACCTTACCGACAGTCTGGAAGAAGGATGGTACTACATCACACCGTTTATTGCAGAAGCTGCCAATATAACCCCAGTGGTTTGGGATACCCTTACCGCGTATTGCCGTCCTAACATGACTATTTGCCCAATCATTACAGGCGACAGCGGCTGGGCAATTGACCCGATGGTGTTCATCTTCCCTGACGGAACATCGTTTAACGTAAACGACCAATACCTTCCCGGAAACCACATCGTTATTTCGCAGCAGTTGATTAGTATTTTGCCGGGCGGAACATTGCCGTGCATACCACTTACAGGTCTGTTTCCGGGCGACCCTAATGGAACATGGATTATTTCGGCAACCAATACAGGAACAGGTGCTGTTAGTGTTAACGTTCCTCCTTTCCAGATCATCAACTATGCCGACAGTTGCAACCTGATTACCGAAGACCAGATTTATACCTTTGATGAAATAATCATAGACCTTGACCCGGGCGAAACACAAACAATTAATTTGGTAGTTCCACCTGTGCCGGGCGAGTTTCCTGCCATTGTTGAAACCTGTTCGGGTTTTGGTCAGCGCGATTCGGTTTATCTTAAAAACTGTTTTCCTGAATTGACTTGCACCATTTCCATTGACTCTATACAAGGACAAAACGTAACTACCTACGATGGTTCAAATGGATTTATTGATGTAGAGGTAACAGGTGCGGTAGCTCCTTACACTATTCAATGGAACAACGGATCAACCAACGAAGATCTGTTTAACATTGCAGCAGGAACCTATACCATTACCGTTACCGATGCAAACTGCACACGCAGCCTTACGCTTGTAATCACCCAACCGCCAAATGGTATTGAAGAAAACGGAACACCGGGTTTCAGCCTGTTGCAGAACATCCCCAACCCGTTTAACAGCAGCACGGTTATCAACTTTGTTTCTGACCTTCCGGGTGATTATGTACTTACTGTAACTACTATTGAAGGCAAACTTTTAGAAACCCGTCAGGTGCAGGCAACAGCAGGTTTTAACAAAATTGAATTCTTTAAAGGAAACCTTCCTGCAGGCGTTTACTTCTACACCTTGAGCAATAAAGAAGTAAGAGCAACGAAGAGAATGATGATTGCGAAATAGCCCCCTCTAAATCTCCCCCAAAGGGGGAGACTTTGCCACCTCACAATCTGTTGGATGGCAAGTGTGATAGCAAAGCCCTCTCCTTTGGAGAGGGTTGGGTGAGGCTATTTGTTTGTTTGTTTTTATCTATTTTTGGTTAAACAAAACTAAAGCCATGAGTAGAAAATATCTACTACTTGCCGCAGCTATTCTTTCGTTTACTACAACCTTTTCACAATCTCATTTTTATACAGCCTTTGGTTATAACCTTGGCTATGCAAAATTAGACGGGCTCAATACCTATGGTGTTGACAGGTATAACGCAACCCGCACATGGCTCAGCGACCCAATGGAAAAATTTAATTTACCAAACGGTTTTTGTGCTTCGCTGGGAGGCAGTAGTAATAAGCTGATGTATGATATTACCTGGGTTGGCCGTCACATGACCCGCAGTGCAAGCGGAATTCCAGACACAACTACCGGTGATATAGGAAGCAGGGAAGTGAAGTGGAGAATGAATACGATGAACTTTGGATTTGGGGTAGCACTTGGTCAAAGTCGTAAAGCCAGAGTTAATATTGGTGTTTCCCTTGATTTGGGCAGTGAAAAAATATTTACAAGAACATCTGTGAACGGAGTTTTTAATCCTGAAGAATTTCAGTTAGTTCAGAAAGACCTTGTGTTAGGTAGCACTTTTTTTATCCAGATTATTCTTTCAACAGAAAATCTGCCTGCCGGTTTATTCATTCGCCCTTACATACAGCTTCCGTATTTTAAAACCAATTATTACGATGTCCATGAAGTTTTGGACTATAATAATTCCATTGATTATGATACTGCCGAATCCAATAGCTGGAATGCAGGAGTGCAACTAATGATTGGGCTTTTCCAAAGAAGAGACTAAGCCTCTTTGCTTGTAAAGAAATACATCCAGATAATACGCGAAAAGCGGAAGTTGACAAACCACAGTAATATCTGCGGCAGCAGAATAAGTAAGATAACACGGTAATCATATTGTCCGGGCATAAACAGTTCCCACAGTACAAATACGGCAACAGCTTCGGCAACTGTAAGTGCATAACTAACATACATCGCCCCAAAGAAATAACCCGGCTCTCGTTCAAACTTATGTCCGCAATGCGGGCAGTTCTCGTGCATTACAGGCATTCTGAAAACAAAAAGGTTTCCTTTATCGGAAAATACTTCTCCGGTTTCGCATTTGGGGCATTTGCCTTTCAGCAATGAAAAGATACGTTGTGAATTCATACTTAAAGAACAGTTTTGAGGGCACAAAGTTCTTAATTAATGAATGTAAAACGGTCGGATTCTATAAAATCAAAGTTGTTTATACTTGCGGCATGAAATCACTCAAACCCCTTATCTTCTTTTTTTCGAGTATTATTTCGGTTTGTGCAACAGCACAAATACCAACCGACACACTCTGGCGCGATATTCAAAAGATTCATCTTACAAAAACTGATTCGGCAATAAAACTTGTTTACCAAAGGTTAAAAACCGTTGTAAAGCCCGATGACTACGATAACCTGTCGCAGGCGCATCAATGGATTGGTACAACCTTTATGAAGGTGAATATGGACTCTGCAACTGCACACGCAGCAACCTGTTTGCAGTATGCCGAAAAAGCCCAAAAGCCCATTTTGTTTGCCAAAGTATACCACCTGCAAGGTTCTATTAATAACCGCATGAGCAAATTTGATAATGCGGTTGCCGATTTTGATAAAGGACTAAAAGCGCTGCAAGCCGAGAAGGATACAGCCCACAAGCGGTACAAAGAAATATATGAACTGTTGTTGCGCGGAATGTCAACGGCCTACAACTATATGGATAAAAATAATGAGGCGCTTAGCTACGGACTGAAGGCTTTGAATTTTGCACAGAAAAACAAATTGGACTTTCCTGAAATGGCAGGGTTGATTGCTATCTCAAGCCTGCACTTTAAAATCAATGATTTGAAAGAGGCAAAGAAATACATGCTTCAGGCGTTACAGAAAAGTCTGGTGCTTAAGAATGATCTGGCAAGTTCTAAGTGTTATGCCAACATGGCTATTTATCATAACACCGAAAAGAACTTTGACTCGGCATACTTTTATCAGACCAAAGGAATAGATCTGAACCGTAAGATGGGAAACAATGAAGGATTGGTGAATAATCTTACCATCTTATCGGCTATTGAAAGTGATATGGGCAAGGTAAAAGAAGCAATCGCGCATCTTGAAGAAGCTGATAAAATATCACGCGAGTTGAACTTTGAACTTCAGCGTTTTGATTTGCTGATTAACTTTTGCTACGCATTTAACAGAGAGAAGAGATACACAGAAGCATTGCAAAAAGAAGATGAGTTGATAGCGCTTTCGAAAAAGAAAAACAGAGTTGACAAGCTGGCAAAGGTTTACAAACAAAAATACCTATCGCTTTGCGGGCTTGGTAAATATAAGGAGGCAACGGAATGGTTAGAGAAAAGCATTTCTGTTTCTGATAGCATTAAAAAAGAAGAAACTGAAAAAAATCTGCAACAACTGTTGGTGAAATATGAAACCGAAAAAAAGGAAGAAGAAATAAAACGCATAACCACTGAAGCGCAGGTAAAAGATCTTGTAATTAAACAACGCAACATTCAACTGGTGTCGGTGGGCGTGGGTGTGATTGTGTTGCTGGTAATAGCATTCCTTGTGTTCCGCAGCTACCGGATTAAGAAAGAATTTGAGTTGCTTGATTTAAAACAACGCTTCTATCGCGCTCAGATAAATCCTCACTTCCTCTTCAATGCGTTGGGTTCGGTGCAGGGTTTCTTTTATGATAAAACTGATCCTAACAAAGCAGCTGGCTACCTCTCTCGCTTGTCAAAGTTGATGCGACAGATACTGGAGAACACGTTTGATAATCAGGTGAGTTTGGCTGAAGAAAAAACGCTGATGGAAAACTATCTGGAGATACAGAAGGTGAGGATGGGCAATCGTTTTGATTACACAATTGAAATGGATGACGACCTGCGTGATGTGTTGATACCATCCATGATTACTCAACCATTTCTGGAGAATACAGTTGAACATGGCTTCAAAGAACTGAGCAACCGCAAAGGAAAAATCAACATTCTTATCAGTGAAGTGGATAATGCACTTCAGATAAAAATTGAAGACAACGGAACAGGCTTGAGTGAGAAGAAGGAACCAAGTGAGCATAAGTCACGGGCAATGGATATAACCTGGGAACGCCTGAAATTATTGGGAAAGACAAAAAAGAAAAATGCGAACTTTGAAGTAATAGATAATGCAGCCAACGGTGGCGTTGGTGTAACTGTGCTGATAAACTTACCGATATGAAGCTTGCTGTAATAGATAATGAAAACGAAGTGCGCAAAGGCATTGTGCTGATGCTGCAACACAATTTTCCTGATGCAGAAATACAGGAAGCAGATGGCGTTGCAACAGGTCTGAAACTGATTGCAACGGAACATCCCGACCTTGTTTTTTTAGATGTCGAGATGAATGACGGAACAGGATTAGACCTGTTGCGCAAACTGGAACACCGTTCGTTTGAAGTAATCTTCATCACTGCTTTTGCAAAGTATGCTATTGAAGCATTGCGCCTCAGCGCTATTGATTACCTGCTTAAACCGGTTGACCCGATTGAGTTAACACAAGCTGTGAACAAGGCATTGGAGAAGATTGACAAAGAAAATCTTGGAACAAAGCTGGAGTTGCTTGAACAGAATCTAAAGCAACTTACAGGCGGCAACCGCAAGATATTATTGAAAGACATGGATTCAATTCACCTCATAAAGTTAGACGACATCATGCGTTGCGAGGCAGACGGAAACTACACACGCTTTTACATTGCAGGCCGAACAAGCATTATGGTTTCCAAGAATCTGAAAGAGTATGAAGATTTGCTGGGCAATCATTTTATACGTGTACACAACTCGCATCTGGTGAATGCAAACTTTATCACACGCATTGACAAAAACGATGGAGGCTCTATTGAAATGAGTGATGGTATCAACATTCCTGTTTCTGTTCGCAAGAGAGAAAAGCTGTTAGAGTTTTTGAAAAACCTGTAAACAGTTATTTGAAAAAGGCATACACTAAATAAGTGTCACCCAACACTTATTTAGTGAGTTAATAATCAACATACATGATAGTTTAAGTTCGCTCCCTAAAATAAAAATGGCGAATATTAAAAACTAAGTATTATGATTAATCCAAAAGATAACATTTACGCTTACCTGGGGCAGCAGTTAGCCATACCTAGCGAAAATATTAATAACACAGGCTTCATTTTAAATGAAAGGGCAAAATTTACTCTAAGAACAGGCATGGCAATCATATCTACTGCTAATGCCAACTTAGATGGAACAGGTACAGTAGCAGATCTGATTACTGCTGCTGCTAGTGGCACTATAGTAAAAAGAATAGTCATTAAGGCGCAAGGCACCACTACACAGGGAATGGTTAGAATATTTTTTAAAGCGGCCGGCTCTTCGTGGCTGATGAGAGAAATAGCGGTACCTCCTATTACTCAAGCTGCAACTGCGCAAACCTTAATAGCAGTTATTGATGAACCTTTCAATTTGAAGGCATCTTATTTACTTAGGGCTGCCACACAGAATGCTGAAACGTTTATTGTTACAGCTGAGGCAATGGAGTATACCTATCCTGCCTGATAATATTATTGACAAATAACTTATAATAGAAAAACATGGCAGCAGAGACACAGTATACCACCAATACAGGCATGGTAACTATTTCAACAGCAAACACAGCGCTGAATGGAAATAGACCGTGGGGTAGACCAATACATCAAACAGCCCAAGTGTTTGGTTATCAGTGTTTGAATGATAATGATGAAATTATTGCAGAAGGAACAATGAACGCTGATACATTAGAGGAGGCTCAGGCAATATTAAATCGTGATGCTGCACATTTACGTTGTACAGCATATTTACTTATATAAATTTAAATATACATCAATGCTACGATTTTTATGTTGTATTTTTTTAACTATATCCTACGTTGATGCAAATGGACAAGATAAAATATGTGATGTTTATAGGGATAGTTCGATTGAGAAATTTTATTTAAAATATGTAGAAAACAACACAAAAAAGCAATTTATTGATTCACTCGAGTTCTTTTTTGCTGATGAAAACCCTAATAGCATAAAAAAATTAAGCAAATGGGCAAATAATCGTAACTATCATTCAAAAATAACTAAAACAATATATAAAGGGCATAAAATTTATAGCATTAGAATTTGTAAATTTATTAGTGATTATTCAATAACTTTCTTTTTCAATGAAATTAAGCTATTATCATTTGAGAAAGAAAAATATGGGATTAGTGAGTGCGGAGGGATGGGAGTAGTTTATAATTTAAATAAACGATAAATAAACAAAATATGATTAACAGCAATAAATTATCGTTATTTCCTGATAGAGAATCAAAAGGATTATCGGATGTTTCATTAGAAGAAAGTTCTGCGAACTGTGGATGTAATAACCTAAACATCGTACCTAAATCTGCAGCAACAAGAAAAGGTGGTAGCAATAGACCGTGGGGTAGACCGATTCATCAAACAGCACAGATATATGGGTATTCCTGTTATAATACAAGTGGTGATTACATAACAGGAGGGAGTATTGATTCTGACTCGGCCGAGCAAGCTCAAAATACATTAAATGAAGCAACTGCTGGAACAGATTTACGATGTATGATTAATAATATTTAACTTCATGAAAACAATAGGGTATATTCTATTTTTCATATTGTGTTATTTAGAAAACAATGCCCAGGTTGCCATAAATCATACCCCAACTAAATATGATTCGCTTTTTAAAACAATGAACTTTAATCCTTTATTGTTTGAAGAAATGAATAATAATCCTAAAGAAAAAGAGAAGTATGCTTTATTTCTAAATGAAATATGTAAGTTATACAAAGAACCTGTTACAACAGAAGATATAAGTTGTAAAGAATATAAATTAAAAAGACTGATTATTTGTGGTGAAAAAACCGAGATATTTGAAAATAGAGTGTGGTCATGGGGTGGTAATTTTTACTTATATAATACAGTATTTGCCTTAAAAGAAGAAGACTTTTCCAAAAGAAGTTCTGAAAGCATAAAAGAAGCTATAAAATTTAGAGAAAACTTAAATAAATAATCATGATTAACAGCAAAAAATTATCTTTATTCCAAAGTGGTAATACTAATACTGTTGGATTAAGCGATGTGTCTATCCAAATAAGTAAAAGCAAAAGTGGTTACCACTTAAAGCCTGTTAAATTCCCATCTACTATAAATGGCTTATCATTTATCCCCAATGAAGGTAATAATTTCGATGTTCTAATTGAATTATTAGATGAAACAGGCGATGTGTAACCAATAAAGCAGTTACAGCAGGCAACCTTAACACCGAAACTATTTCGGTGGCAGAATATCCTGTGGGCTTTTATTTCATTGGTATCACTGCATCAAACGGTGAGTGTATTATGCACAAGCTGATGGTAGTGAAGTAGAGGAAGAGGCAGTAGCAGTTATATAAACTGCCCACTGCCACTGCCCACTACTTTTTTGCCGGCACACTATACAGTCTTTCAGTTGCTGAAACGAAACTTCTTTTGGCAGCCGAATTATTTGTCTGCCTGTTTTAGGGCTTGGTTCTATTTTTTTGATAAGAGTTTTGGTTTGTCTTATCAAAAACAAAAAGTGTGTTATAATTATTGCGTAAGTTTGGAGATGCGGAAAATGTTGGTGCTGGTTTTATTTCTGGTAATGGGGTTGGGGCAACAATGGGTGTTAGCTCAAAATAAAACCCAATCAATCATCCCTTTGTATGACAGCATTTACGCTTGGCATTGGGATGTTGTCTCGTCATACAGTTGGGAAGCAGCACCCTACCAAAAAGTAATAAACATAGTTTATGATATTAATTATAATAAGATAAATGAGTTAATTCAATATGAGAACGGTAGTGGATGGGTAAATGGTTCGCAAGGAACCTATACCTATGATAATAGCAATAACCTTCTAAGCCAATCTTATCAGCAGTGGAATGGTAGCATCTGGGTAAATTCAGATTTATATACCTATACTTATGATACTAATAACAACCTGATAAATAGATTGGCGCAGGGTGGGAACGATAGTTCATGGACAAACTCATGGCTATATACTTATACCTACGATATAAATAATAACAGAATAGGTGAGTTGGATAAACAATGGAATGGCAGCAGTTGGGATAATGCGTGGCAGTATATTTATACCATTGACATCAACAATAACCGGGTAAGTCAGTTAATTCAGCAATGGAATCAAAACACATGGGAAAATTATGGACAATCCATTTATACTTACGATGCAAATAATAACAAGACTAGCGAACTCTATCAGCAGTGGAGCAGCAATTCATGGATTAACGCTATGAAATATACTTTTACCTATGATGCTAACAATAGGTTTATCTACATGCTGTCAGAACAATGGTTTGACAACGCATGGATAAACAGCCATCAGTCTAACGTTACCTATAATGCCAACGGTAATGAACTTACAACAATTGCACAACGCTGGAATTTCAACACCATTGCCTGGCAAAACTTTACCAATCTGTCATATACCTACGATGCTAACAATTTAAAGAAAAGCCATGCTTACAGGTATTGGGATGGAATGGGAAATAGCATATACAGTGGTGACAGCGCTTACTATTATTTTCATACAGTTGTTGGAATAGATGAACGTATCAATGATGAGATACAACTTCAAATCTACCCCAACCCCGCCACCACCCAACTCACCATCACCGGCTACACACCCGCCTATCTTAAACTGTGTAACACACTTGGTCAAACAGTAGCAGAAGCAACAAACACTAACACACTGTTGCTTGGCAGTTTGCCGCAGGGTTTATATGTACTGCAAGTATTTGATGCAAAAGGCGGCTTGGTAAAAGCAGAGAAGGTGGTGAAGCAGTAAACCTGTGTTTACAAAAACTTACAGGCATTTTCAATTGCCTCTTTTACAGGAATAAATTCCCAGTTCAGTTTTTCTTTTACTTTCTTATTACTGTAAACATTGCGTTGTTGTCCGGTCATTGCCGTTTCGCGGGTAATAAAAGGGCTTGCCTTGCTGAACAAACCTGCAAGCCACGCTACCCTCCATGCCAGTGCCGACATAAATGCAGTTGCCCTTACAGTAGGTGCGGGTTTCTTTAAAGCAGCTGCAATTAATTCAAACACCTTTTTATAGTCCAGGTTTTCTGCTGCAAGAATAAAACGCTGGTTCTTTATCCCGCTTTCCGTTAAGGCGATCATCAACTTTGCTACATCGCGCACATCAATAAAAGCATTAGCGCCTCCGGTATAAAACTTCAATCCCTTCTTAACGCTTTGTATCATCCGTCCGCTGCTTTTGCTCACATCTCCCGGACCTATGATAATGCAGGGATTTACGATCACTGCATCCAAACCTTCTTCCGTTGCCCTCCATACTTCGCGCTCTGCAGCATATTTGCTTACTGCATAAGCAGAGTTTTTATCCGATATCTTCCAAACTGTTTCTTCCGAAATTATTTTATCGTTGTCGGCCCTTCCCAATGCTGCCGTAGAACTTACATGACATACTTTCTTAACACCTTTCTCCATCGCAGCGTTTACTACGTTGGCAGTGCCTTCTGCATTTACTTTCATTAAGGTTGCCTCTGCGCTTGCGGCAAACGAAACCATAGCAGCGCAATGATAAACGTGCTCCACGCCATCCATTGCATCCAGCAACGAAAAGTAATCGGTTACATCGCCTTCCACCCAGATAGATTTATCAGGCGCAGGAAAATTATAGTGAGCAAAAATACGGTCAACCGTTGAAGTGGAAGAGCCTGCGCGCTTCAGCGCACGCACCTGCTTTCCGTTTCTAAGCAACTCCAGCAAAAGATGTGAGCCTACTAATCCTGTTGCTCCCGTTACTAAAACCATGCGCTAAAAGTAGGTATTTGCAGTAATTCAAATATCCTTTGTACCCTCTGCCGTAAAAATTATTTTCTTTGTCCTTACATATATGCCCCTACGTAAATCAGCAGAGCTTTTCTTCTCAGGTATAATCAATAGTTATTCGCAGATATTTTTCAGCAATAACAAATGGTTTGCATTGCTGCTGATGCTCACTTCTTTCATTGACCCGTATGCCGGCCTTGGCGGAATTATAGCGGTAGTGGTCAGCAACCTGTTTGCTTATTACATTGGCTTAAGCCCCGAGAACATCCGCAACGGAGTGTATGGTTTTAACTCGGCTATGGTAGGAATGGTGCTGGGCGTTTATTTCAAACTCAGTGCTGAATCAATTTTGATTTTGTGCATGGCTTCGTTGTTCACGTTGTTGCTGACAGCAGCTTTTTTGGCATGGGCAGCAAAGTATGGAGTGCCGTTTATGAGCTTCCCTTTTCTCATTTGCATCTGGACGGTGTTACTCACCACCCGAACCTATTCTTCACTTGAATTAAGTGAGCGCGGAATATATACCATCAATGAGCTATGGTTTGTAGGTGGTGAAAACCTCGTTGGCTTTTACAACTTCCTGAACGACCCGCCAATTCCGCAATACATGGATGTTTACCTGAAATCCTTGGGTGCAATCTTCTTTCAATACAATTTAATTGCAGGTGCTTTGATCTTCATCGGCATGTTGGTGTTCTCACGCATTTCACTGGTGCTTTCCATTGTTGGTTTTGCAACAGGTTACGCTTATTATAAAATAACAGGCGCTGATTTTACGCAACTGCAATACAGTTACATCGGGTTCAACTTTATTCTTTCGGCCATTGCATTGGGAGGGTTTTTTCTCATTCCATCTCCGCGTTCTTTTCTGGCGGTCTTGCTTTCAATTCCATTGATTGCATTGCTGATTGGTGCTTGTGCTTATGTTCTTGGAATGTATCAGTTGCCAACGTATTCGTTGCCCTTCAACATTATTGTGATGCTGGTTTTGTATGTGCTGCAACTGCGCTATGTAAACTACGGACCATACCTTGTGCAGGAACAATTCTTCTCGCCCGAGAAAAATCTCTACAGCTTTTTATACCGCAAAGAGCGTTATTACAATCAAACGTATTATCACATCCATCTTCCGTTTTTTGGTGAGTGGAAAGTATCGCAGGGACACAGCGGAAACATAACACACAAAGGCGATTGGAAAGAAGCATGGGACTTTGTGGTAACCGATGAACAGGATAAAACATGGCGCGCACCGGGAACAAATGTTACGGATTTCTATTGCTACAATCTTCCTGTTCTTGCTCCGCAAGCCGGTTATATCATCAAGATTGAAGACGATGTTGACGACAATACAATCGGTGGCGTTGACCTTGAACACAACTGGGGAAACACAATTATTATTAAACACGGTGAAGACCTTTACAGCAAAATCAGTCACATCAAGAAAGGGAGTTTCAAAGTAAATGAAGGCGCGTATGTTCACAAAGGTGATGTGTTGGCAACCTGCGGAAACAGTGGTCGTTCACCCGAGCCACATATTCACTTTCAGTTACAGGTAACTCCTTTTGTTGCTTCAAAAACCATTAAATATCCTATCAGTTATTATGTAAGCAAAAAGAAAGATGGCTATGATTTTCATTCGTTTGATTATCCGAAAGAAGGTGAAACAACTTCACGCGTTGCAGGAACTAAACTGCTGAAAGACGCATTTTATTTTATTCCCGGAAAAAGCATTTCATGGAATTTTGATGGACAAACTTTGGAGTGGGAGATTTTCACTAACGCCTACAATCAGGCCTATATCTATTGCCGTAAAACAAATAGTGTTGCCTACTTTGTGAATAACGACACGCTGCATTACTTCACCGAGTTTTATGGCGATAAAAAATCATTGCTCTATTATTTCTACCTCGGTGCACACAAAATTCTGCTCGGCTATTATCAGAATTTAGAAGTGAATGATTTGCTTCCGGTGGAAGGCTTTTATTCAGGTCCTGAAAAATTCTTTCAGGATTTTATTGCACCCTTTTATATTTTCCTCAAAACAAAGTATGTTTCACGCTTTGTTTCCGTTGATGATATAAATAATCCGCAGCAGATTAAACTAAGTTCAGTTGCCGAAGTCAGAGCATGCGGAATGGAGAATAGGAAAATTGAATTTGAGTTGATGTTGAGCGAAAACAAAATTTCATCATTCACCATTACCGAGAAAGGAAAGAAAAGAGAAGCGGTATGTGTCTAAGGTTCGTCATTCCGAACTTGTTTCGGAATCTCTCCAATATAAAATCTTTGCGCCTTTGTGCCTTTGCGGTGATTCTTCTTTCTGTCAACTCACAAGCGCAAACACTAACTTTTACCGAAGTTGAAAGTCGAAGTTATAAACTTTACTCAGAACAAAAATGGGATTCCCTTATTGATTATGTCCATGAAGCAAACAAAGTCGGAATAGATTATTATTATTTACAGGCACGGCTTGGCGCAGCATTGTATGAAAAGAAAAAGTACCGCAGCGCAGCTTTTAGTTTTCAGAAAGCATTGAAATACAATTCAAGTGACATCTATGCAAAAAACACGCTTTACTATAGTTTGCTGAACTCAGGTAACACCACTGCATCGCGTTACCTGAGCGGGAAATCGGAATACATTAAAAGTTCAACAGACACACTTAGGTATAACAAGATGGGCTTCATTTACTTAGAAGGCGGAGTAAAGATCTGCAACAAAAAAGAGCCGCTGGGAAACATTAATTATTTCAACCTTGGATTACGACACAGCCTCGGAAGAAGAATTACATTCTATCATGCGCTTTCTTTTTTAGGGCAAACAAAGCATTATCAGCAAATAAAACAATCCGGGTATTATTTAGGAGCATGGATTCAATTGGGAATGAATTGGAAACTATGTCCTTCTGTTCATTTGTTCTGGATAAATACAAGTGAGCAAACTCAAGCACAACCGGGGCCACCACGACCTCTTGCTAAAGCAAACAAATCAAATGAGCAAGTCTTTTCATTGGTGTTGCAGCGCAGTTTCCGAATTTTTGATTTGGGTGGAATGGCGAGTTACAATAATTTTGATTCAATAAGCGCTGGACAGTTTGGCGGCTATCTGACCTTATATCCATTCGGAAATAATTTTTTCAGCGCAACCACAACAGTTGTTTATCACACCCGGAAAATGTCGGCTTACCAAACTGTTTTAAAAGAAACAATGAATTTAAGATTGGTTAAATTCCTTTGGCTCACTGGTGAATTTGCTTACGGCAATGAGCAGGTTCAATTTCAACCCGAAGCTGCGTTTCCTGCCAACAACAGTCTTGACCCCA
>JAGVLY010000123.1 GCA_020054035.1 Bacteroidia bacterium
CTAAAACTTAATTATCCTTTGTGACCACCTTCGTCAGAAACAGTCAGTTTTTTACGACCTCTTGCTCTGCGTGCTGCCAAAACCCTGCGTCCATTAGCTGAATCCATTCTCTCTCTGAATCCGTGTTTGTTCTTTCTTTTCTTAACCGAGGGTTGGTATGTGCGTTTCATGTGTTCTTGATTTTTCGTTAAACGGGCTGCAAAGATAGTCAGGTTTTCTTTCCAACCAAATTTAAAACTAAATTTGCCCCCTTAAATTATGGCAAGAGGATTTAATACAGAGACCGAAGACCTTCCAAAGGCAAAGATTAACAAGGATTCCCTGAAAACAGGCATGCGGATTTTATCATTTATGGGTCCCCATAAATGGAAATTCATAATCGGACTTATTTTTCTTGCTTTAACAAGTGCTACAGCGCTTGCTTTCCCCTTGCTGATGGGCAAAATGGTAGATACTACCGGAGGCGGCAAATTAGATATGGAAAGCGCCAATCTGCTTGGGGCTGCATTAATAGGTATCCTTCTTTTACAATCAGTTTTCTCTTATTTCAGGGTTTACCTGTTTGTAAACGTAACCGAAAATACACTGGCAGGCTTGCGACAGGCTGTTTATACAAAACTGATCACCATGCCCATGACTTATTTTGGTCAAAAACGGGTAGGAGAACTTAACAGCCGCATGAGTACGGATATTGTTCAGGTTCAGGATACGCTGACAACTACTATTGCAGAATTTCTGAGACAATTCGTCATCATCATTGGCGGTATTGCTTTCCTGATTGTTATCTCTCCGAAACTAACAATGCTTATGATTGCCATTATTCCATTTGTGGCGCTTGCATTGGTTTATTTTGGAAGATTTATCCGCAAAGCATCACGCGAGGTTCAAGATACTGTTGCAGAATCAAATACTATTATTGAAGAGACTTTGCAGGGAATTACCAATGTAAAAGCCTTTGCCAACGAATTTTTTGAAATAAAACGCTACGGAAAAAGTGCTGACGAAATAGCTCAGAAAGCCATTAAAGTAGGAATGTATAGGGGTTTATTTGCTTCCTTTATTATCTTCTGTCTGTTCGGATCACTGGTAGCAATGGTTTGGTATGGAGTGGTATTGGTTATTAAAGGTGATCTATTAATAGGTCAGCTGATTTCATTTGTGTTTTATACCGTTTTTGTAGGTGCTTCTATTGGCGGCTTTGCCGAGCTCTACACCCAAATTCAAAAAGCAATAGGTGCTACCGAACGTCTGGTTGAGATATTAGATGAAAAAGCCGAAACAGTTGACCTGTCAGGAACAACTGCAATCAGCAAAAAAATTGAAGGCAAAGTTAGTTTTGAAAATGTTGCTTTTACTTATCCTTCACGCAAAGAAATGCAAATTTTGAAAGATTTTTCTTTCAAAGCTGCAAAAGGCGAAACAATAGCTATTGTTGGTCCGAGTGGTGCCGGAAAATCTACGATTGTTTCGCTGTTGCTTAAATTTTACGAGCTTGAAAGCGGAAAAATTTTGATTGACGATAAAGATTCAAAAGAATATGGTTTGACGGACTTGCGCAATCAGATGGCGATGGTTCCTCAGGATGTATTGCTGTTTGGCGGCTCTATCAGAGAGAATATCGCCTACGGAAAACCGGGCGCTACCTTGGAAGAAATTATTGAAGCAGCTAAACAAGCCAATGCGCATAACTTCATAGATAGTTTCCCTGAAAAATACGAAACACTTGTTGGGGAGCGCGGCATAAAACTTTCGGGTGGACAACGCCAGCGTGTTGCTATTGCACGTGCGGTATTAAAAAATCCCGCAATTCTTATATTAGATGAAGCGACCAGTTCACTTGACTCTGAATCGGAACGCTTGGTGCAGGAAGCATTGGATAAACTGATGGTTGGCAGAACTTCATTTGTAATTGCTCACCGCCTTGCCACTATCCGCAAAGCTGATAAAATTGTGGTAATTGACAAAGGTGTGGTAATTGAAAGCGGCACGCACGAACAACTGATTGCTGCTGAAAACGGACTTTACCGCAGTTTGAGTAAGCTACAGTTTGAATCTGCAAGCCTGCTTTAAGCAGGCAGATAAACCACTTTCTTGGTTTCAAAAAACTCTTCTTTGAAATAGTCTTTTAATTCAAAAGTTTTCACTTTCCCTTTAAACGGGGTCAACTCTTCCGTTAGATCTCCGCCTTTTAAATAGAGTATTCCATTGGGCAAATTGCTGAAACTTTTTTTCAGAAATTTATTTTTTACCCAGCCCTGAAACTCAGGAAGAACTGTAACAGCTCGGCTTACCACAAAATCAAATTGCTCTTTCAGTTCTTCTGCGCGGACTTGTTGCGCTCTTACATTTTTTAAACCAATTGCTTCTGCAACCGCATTCACCACTTTTATTTTTTTACCGATTGAGTCAACAAGAAAGAAGTCTGTTTCAGGAAACAATATCGCCAATGGAATTCCTGGAAAGCCACCACCTGTTCCAACATCCAACACCTTTGTTCCCGACTTAAACTGTATCACTTTTGCAATTCCAAGAGAATGCAAAACATGGTGCTCATAAAACTGCTCCATGTCTTTACGTGAGATAACATTAATTTTGCTGTTCCAATCTTGGTAAAGTGGTAACAGTTGAGCAAATTGCTCTTTTTGCGTTTCGGAAAGATTAGGAAAATATTCCTGAATTATTTGCATCAGCAGAAATCTAATTTGCACGCAAAGGCGCAGAGACGCAAAGGGAATTAAATCTTCCCTTCCGAATTTTTCATGATGTTGTAAAGAAACTCACGGGCACGGAACAACTGTGCTTTTACTGTTCCCAAAGGAAGGTCAAGCTCCACTGAAATTTCTTCGTAAGAGTATTCTTTAAAGTAACGTAACTCAACCAAGGTGCGGTAGCGTGGTTTCAGCTTCTCCACTACTTCGCGCATCAGGCGGGTTTTCTGTTTCTTGATATATGTTTCTTCGGGGTCAAGAACGTTTGCTTTTACCTCAATCATCATTTCGCTGCCATCGCTGCCTTCAAAACCTTTGTCGAGTGAGTAGGTTTGCTTTTTCTTTTTGCGGATAAAGTCGATGCAATTATTGGATGCAATCTTGAACAGCCAAGTGCTGAATGCGTAATTGGGTGTGTATTGGTGAAGTTTATTAAATGCTTTTCCGAATGCTTCTATGGTCAAATCATCAGCGTCATCTTTATTGTTCACCATTTTCAGCAGCATGAAATAAATAGAGTCGCGGTAACGCTCCATCAATTCGGCATAAGCATTTTGATTACCGTGATCGCGCGCCTGCAAAACAAGTTTGTAGTCATGAACAGCTTTCTCCGAAAGGTTCGTACCCGTTTCCGCAGTTGCTGCTTCAGGGGCTTTATTTTCTGCTGATGATTCCTGACTTTCTGCCATTTTTACTTCCATGTTTGGGGTTTAACAAGCATATTTGAAACTGATAATGTTAGTGTAATGAACGGTAGCACCAAATCAATTATTGGCGAAAATAGTAATAAATCACGTTGATTAAGTGTTTTCGTCACTTTGGCAAACACAGTCAATTGAATAAGAAAGCGCAAAGCAAACAACGAAATGATTACGGGAAAATTGTATTGCATTACCAGCAAAGTAATCAGCAAGGGGTAAAACACCAATTGACTGAATAGAAATAATCCAAGCAAAAACTGGTGTTTTGTTTTATAGAGTGGCCCTGTAGTAAGGTGCCTGCGTTTTTGATGAAACCACTCACTCCAACTTGTTTTGGGCATCGAAAGCGTTTGGCTGTCGACAGAAACAGAAATATTCACTTTTGCTTTGTGCGCCACTTCATTGATAAAAAGATCGTCATCGCCCGAACGAATGTGGTTATGCGAACCAAATCCTTTGTTGTCAAAAAACAGGTGTTTGCGATACGCGAGATTTCTGCCAACACCCATGTAAGTTAACCCTGCGAGTGAATAACTCAAATATTGAAGTGCCGTTATAAAAGTGTCAAACCGAATAATCTGATTTAATAAACTGAAATCTTTTTTCTGATAGACACCAACACCCAGAACAATATCTGTTTTCTCTGAAAACTGTTTCTGCATTTGCGAAATCCATTGTGGTGAACTTGGTTTACAGTCAGCATCGGTAAGCAATAGAATATCGTGGGCTGCTTTTTTAATTCCGAGTGTAAGTGCAAATTTTTTGCTTCCTGAAACAATCACGTCTTCGTCAATATTCACAACTTTAAGTCTGGGATTTACCTCAGCCATATCTTTCAGTAAATCGTAAGAACCATCGTAAGAGCGGTCATTTACTACAATCACTTCAAAATCGGGAAAATCCTGAGCAAGTATTAAAGGAAGATTTTCGCGCAGATTGTCTTCTTCATTCCGTGCACAAATAATTACTGAAACAGGTTCTGCTCCTGAGTTTACTGTCTGGGGTTTATAAAATGCAAGACGTGCATAAAAAAACAAGTAATAAAAAAGTTGCACCAGCAGCACTGCTGCAAAAACGGAAAACACAATTAATCCGTTAGTGTCAGCGGTGAAATCAGGAAGGTTCATTGATGGACATTTATAGCAAAACAAAACTAAGATTCGCGGGTGGCGCAAATCTTTATCTTTGGCGGAATTTATACACAGCGAGATGAAGTTTAAGATTTGCAGCGTTGACGGGCATTCCAAAGCAAGAGCAGGGGAGTTATTGACAGCACACGGCACAATTGAAACACCCATTTTTATGCCGGTAGGAACAGCAGGAACCGTAAAGGCTGTGCATCAGCATGAGCTGGAAAGCGAGATTGGGGCGCAGATAATTCTTGGTAATACGTACCACCTTTTTCTTCGCCCGGGACTTGAAATTATTGAGAAAGCTGGAGGACTTCACAAGTTCATCAACTGGAAGAAACCAATTCTTACCGATAGTGGAGGTTACCAGGTTTATTCACTGAGCGGCAATCGAAAGATAAAAGAAGAAGGTGTGAAATTTGCCTCTCACATTGATGGCTCAAAACTGTTCTTCTCGCCCGAAAATGTGATGGATACCCAACGCACCATTGGTGCTGATATCATCATGGCGTTTGATGAATGCACTCCATATCCCTGCGAATATAAGTATGCACAGAAGTCAATGGATATGACGCACCGCTGGCTAACACGATGCATAACACGGTTTAACGAAACCGAAGGGAAATACGGTTATGAGCAAACGCTTTTCCCGATTGTGCAGGGCAGTGTTTACAAAGATTTACGCAAAAAATCTGCAACCTTTATTGCGGAACAAAATCTGGAAGGCAATGCCATTGGCGGTCTTTCAGTAGGTGAGCCTGCCGAAGAAATGTATGCCATGACTGAAGTGGTTTGCAGCATTCTTCCACCCGAAAAACCGCGCTATTTGATGGGCGTTGGAACCCCTGGTAATATTTTGGAAAGTATTGCGTTAGGTATTGATATGTTTGACTGCGTAATGCCAACCCGCAATGCCCGCAACGGAATGTTGTTTACTTCGCAAGGTTTCATCAATATTAAAAATAAAAAATGGCAAAACGACCTTAGCGCTATTGACCCGGAAGGAACTACTTTTGCCGACCGTAATTTTTCAAAGGCTTATTTGCGCCACCTTTTTGTAGCGAAAGAAATTCTGGCTTTGCAACTGGCAAGCATTCATAACCTTGGTTTTTATCTCTGGTTGGTGAAAGAAGCACGCAAACATATTATTGCAGGCGATTTTGCAGAATGGAAAACTAAAATGGTGAAACAAGTGGAGACACGGTTATAAATTTCTCGCAAAGGCGCAGAGGCGCAAAGAAAAAATGGACGAAAACGAAATATCGGCAACCCTTGTAAACATTTTCCTTAAAGTTCACAGAGAACTTGGTCCGGGTTTATTGGAATCTGTTTACGAAGAAATTGTTTGTTTTGAATTAGCTGAAGCAGGATTGACATTTACGCGACAACAAGCCATTCCTGTTATTTACCAAAACAAAAAACTTGAAATTGGTTTTCGGGCAGATATTATTGTAGAAAATAAAGTTATCATTGAGATTAAATCAATTGATACTATTGCACCGGTTCATAAAAAACAATTGCTGACCTACTTAAAATTAACTGATATTAAATTAGGCTTACTTGTAAACTTCAATGTCAATCTTATTAAAGATGGAATTTGCAGGGTGGTTAATAATTTATAAAAACTTTGCGCCTCTGCGACTTTGCGAGCAACCATGAAGATCATTGACCTCTATATCATCAAAAAGTTCCTCGGAACTTTTTTCTTCACGCTGGCGCTGATTATAGCGATTGCTGTAGTATTTGATATATCAGAAAAAGTAGATGACTTTATTGAGCACAGTTTAAGTATTAAGACCATTTTACTGGATTACTACATTTATTTTATCCCCTACTTTGCCAATCTGTTTGCCCCTCTTTTTATATTCATTGCTGTTATTTTCTTCACCTCAAAAATGGCAAATGATACAGAGATTATTGCCATTCTGAATAGCGGAGTAAGCTTTTACCGCTTTCTGGTTCCTTATTTTGTTGCAGCCACTCTCCTTGTCCTGCTTTCTTTGGCAGTAAATAATTTTATTATGCCTCCGGCAAACAGGCATCGTGTTGAATTTGAGCAGGCATACGTCTATAAGTCACACAGTTTTAGCGGCAGAAATATTCACCGTCAAATTCACCCGGGCAATTTTGTCTATTTTGAAAGCTATAACAGTGAGCGAAATATCGGCTACAAATTTTCACTTGAGCAATTTGAAAATGGGAAACTGATTTACAAACTCAATGCCGACCACATCAACTGGGATTCAACAGGCAATCAATGGATAATCAACAATTGGATGAGCCGCGAAATAAACGGCATTGAAGAAACACTTAGAACTGGAGAGAAAAAAGACACCGTAATAAATCTTTATCCAAAAGATTTCAAACGAAAGGTAAACCTTATAGAAACAATGAATTATTTTGAACTGAATGAGTTTATTGAACAAGAAAAGATGAAAGGTTCGGATGTAATTAACGTTTACTTGGTTGCTAAATATAGCCGTATATCAATGCCGTTTGCAACATTTATTCTAACTCTTATAGGAGTAAGTTTATCTAGTCGGAAGGTTCGCGGAGGAATTGGAGTTAATATCGGAATTGGTGTAGGACTAAGTTTCTCCTACATTATGTTTATGCAGGTAGCAAATACTTTTGCTACTTCAGGGAATGTACCTGTTATGCTGGCAGTTTGGACACCTAACATTCTGTATGGAATTTTAAGCATCTGGCTTATTGCTCGAGCGCCAAAATAATTTTCACAACTCTTTGCTTAGCTTTACACCCATGAAAAAATTGTTCAGTCCCAGCACGCAAGCAGTGAACTTCGGTTTACTTGTAATAAGAATAGGAATAGGCATCATGTTTATTCTTCATGGAGAAGGAAAAATGTTTGGCGGACCCGAGAAATGGTTGAAGTTGGGCGGAGCAATGGAAAATATCGGCATCACTTTTTTACCAACACTGTGGGGATTTCTGGCAGCATTTGCCGAATTTGGCGGAGGGGTTTTACTAATACTGGGATTAGTTTTTCGTCCTGCATGTTTCATGATGCTATTTACCATGTTTATAGCCGCATTGGTTCATTGGGTTGATGCTGCCGAAGCAGGAGAAGCACTGAAAGGAAAATTAATGGGAGGATCTCATGCCGTAGAATTAGGTATTGTTTTTCTTGCGCTATTATTTACCGGACCGGGGAAATATAGTGTGGACAGCAAGCTGTTCTAAAAAACAAAAAAGCTCCGCGAAATTCGCGGAGCTTTTTTGTTTAACGCTTATCTGAAAATTATCTTGCTTCCAGCACTTTAATTCTGCCTTCCAGTTTTTGAATAAGTTCATTTTGTTCCTGCATAGCTTTAACCATAACAGGTACAAGACCGGTATAGTTTACCGCTTTAAAATTGATGGTTTCGATATCTTCTTTTTTCACTAAACCATCATGGTAACTTCTTGTGTCTTCAAAAGAACTCTCTTTTACCAATTGCGGAAACGCAGCTTCCAAATCTTGAGCCATAATCCCAACCTGATTGCCTTCCGGCAAATGCATTTTACCATAAATACCTTCATTTTTGTAAGAATAGGTTTTTACAGGAATAGTATTGATCATTGCTAATGCATTATCATACATTTTTACATTTAATTTCAAATCAGCATCAGAAGGAGTATACGTGCCGGTAGAGAAAACATTACCTGAGAAATAACCAGCGAAGTTGAGTCCAGTTCCGCTTGCTTCTGCATAAATACCATAACAGGTCCCGTTGGTTCCGCCTGCATAAGCATGAACCCCATATCTTGTAAGAGTTCCGCTCACTCCCGCTTCAAAATAACCTCCGTACCAACCACCATAACCTTGCACTCCGTAGCCATAATAGCCGCTAGCATTGCACATTCCTTGTACACCGTATTTGTCCACCGAAGTAACTGTAACATTCCCTTTTACTCCACCTTCGCTTCCATCAGAGCCATTCCAAACCAATGATTCGAATCGAGCAGTTGGGGATGAATTACCAATTGAAACTCTTCCTGTTGCTGTAATTAATAAAACTCCCGTAGCGTTTGTTCCTAGTGTAAGCGTGGCGTTTTCCATATTGGTAACATGTGCATTTCCTCCTGTACCGGTTCCGATTAGCAAACCATCAAGGTCATAAGAACCCGAAGCTGTTGAGGTAAGTTGTAAAACAGATTCACCAGTTTGTTAGTTCACTTGCAAATTCCACTGAGGGTCAATTGAACCTATTCCCACGTTACCATAAGGGTTAATTCGCATTCTTTCATTTCCTGATGTTCCAAACGCCAAATAACCGGGTTCTTGGTTAAATAAAATGGCATCGCCACTACCCGAAGTCATCCCCATTATTAATCCATCATACTCCATGGTGCCCGAACTTGAGTTAGTAATATGAAACATGGTTTGCGAGCCTAATGCGTTATGTAGGTTTAAATCCCACAAAGGAGAACTATTCCCAATACCCACATAATAGCCGTTATCCACTATTCTTGAATTGCCAAGCGTACTGCCGTTGGGTGTAAACTTAGGAACAGTGTTGGTAGTTCCGCTTACGTTGCCTGATTTTTTAGCATATAATGAATAGGGCACTGAAACAAGTTGTGAAGCTCCTAAACTTGTATAGCTGCTTCCACCTGCAGGATCTAATTCCGTTTCTACATAGTACGTATTTGCACTCCAGTCTATTCCGGCAACTGTTCCTGTAACAACTGTTCCGCCTCCAATCTGCACGTTAAAAAGTCCGAAAGCATTGGTGGTTACGCTGTGCGTTTCGCGGTAAACTATAGTACCACTAACTGAACCACTGCGAATGGTTAAACGCAAACTAATTCCATCGTTTGCCAAAACGTTTCCGGTATTGTCTCGCGCTACTCCCTGATAATTCATTTTTTCAGGAGACTGCGCAAAGCAATCGAAAATTAATAGTTGAAAATTAATAATCAGTAAAAGAGTAAAGAGCTTTTTCATGGTTTATTTATTTAGGTTAATAATTAGGTTAAAGCAAAACGCCCGTCAATTATGTCGGGCGTTTTTGATTATTTATTGCAACTCATCAGTGTGCATTCATTTTCTGAACCTTGTAAGTGTAGTTAACACTTCCATCGGCTGAGTAAACACGAAGTAAATAGTTTGCACGCGCATATTCGGTCATGCTGATTTGAACATTTCCTTCGGCTGAGCCGATTTCACGGGCCTGCAATAATTTTCCGGTCATGTCAAATAAATCCAATTGCAAATCTTTCAGGTTGTTGGTAAGGTTGATATTCAACACCTCTGATGTTGGGTTTGGAAACACGGTAACATTTACACCCGCCACACTTTGCTCTTCAACAGCAGTAACATTCAAAAGCGTTTGGTGAAAACCCTGCGTGATGGTATTGCTTCCGTTTGAAACAGTAGTAATAATCGGCTCACCAATAGTCCAACTAAGCTGTGCATTGCTACCTGTATAGTGTGTTCCGGCACTTGCAATAACCTGCGGAGAAATGGATTGAGCATTTGCAACAGCCGCAACAGCAAAAGGAACTAACGTTAAAATCACTTTTTTCATAGGGTAATTTTTTATGTTTTTGTGCTTCAAATGTATAATATATTCTATTTACAAGCAAAATAATTCATTCAATCGTTTGCTTAGTTTTTGTCATCTTTGCGGCCACAAAAAAATAACATCATGAATTTTAATCAGGTTACACAATACAATTTCCCAACTGTAATCCGCTTTGGGGCGGGTGCTATCAATGAATTAGCAGGACATCTTAAAGAGCAAAATCTATCATCACCTTTAGTGGTTACCGACCCGGTGGTGGCGCAATTGGATTTTTTCAAAAAAATAATTGCTGACCTGGAAAAAGCGGGATTGAAACCCGAAGTTTTTTCAAACATTCACAAAAACCCCGTAAAATCAGATGTATTGAATGGTGGTGATGCTTTTCACCAAACCAAACGCGATTGCATTGTTGGTGTTGGCGGTGGTGCTGCATTGGATGTTGCTCGTGCAATTGTTCTGCGTGTAAACCATACACGCGACTTATTTGATTATGATGATTTAATTGGTGGTGATATTTATGTTACCGAAGAAGTTCCGTATTTCGTAACCGTTCCAACAACAAGCGGAACAGGCAGTGAAGTAGGTCGCAGCGCCATTATTGCAGATGATGAAACGCATCAGAAAAAAATTCTGTTCTCGCCAAAACTTTTGGCGAAAAGAGTTTTTGCAGATCCTACTTTAACGTTTGAATTACCTGCCTTTGTAACGGCTGCAACAGGTATGGATGCATTGACGCACAACATGGAAGCCTATATCGCCAAAATGTTTCACCCGATGTGTGAGGGAATTGCCTTGCAGGGTATTGCTTTAATTAATGAATCCATTGACCGTGCCGTGAATAAACCCGATTTGGAATCACGCAGCAAAATGATGCTGGCTTCGCTGATGGGTGCTGTTGCTTTTCAAAAAGGATTGGGCGTAGTGCATTCATTGGCGCATCCGCTTTCGCAATTATTAGATACGCACCACGGGCTTGCCAACGCTGTGAATTTGCCCTACGGTATGCGTTTCAACTATCCCGGTTTTGAGGATAAATTCCGCACCATTGCACGCACTATGGAACTGAAAGATGAAAGCGGTGAAGGTGTGGTGAATGCTTTGTTTGAACTGAACCAGAAATTAGGATTGCCTTTAAAATTGAGCGGCATTGGTGTAAAACCCGAGCATATTGAAAAATTAGCTGACTTAGCTTTTGCAGATTTCTGCCACCCGAATAATCCTAAGCCGGTAAGCAGAGAGGATTTTAAGAAGATTTATTTAGAGGCTCTTTAAAGTTTCTCGCAAAGGCACAGAGGCGCAAAGAATAATTCAATAAAGGCTTTGCGTCTTCGCGCCTTTGCGAGAACAATTAAATTATCTCGAAGTATCGCTTCAATTCCCAATCGGTAACAACTTTAGAGAACTGCCTCCACTCCCACTCTCTTGTTTGCACAAAGTGCTGCACAAATTCTTTTCCGAATAATTCTTCGGCAAGTTTAGAGGTTTTCATGGCTTCGGTAGCTTCGGCAAGGTTGCGCGGAAGTGTTCCGTTTTTTACATCGGCATAGCCGCTGCCCATGGTTTCAGGGGTTTTGAGTTTCAGTTTATTTTTCACGCCATATAAACCTGAAGCAAGACAAGCTGCCATTGCCAGATAGGGATTGCTGTCGCTGCCCACCACGCGGGTTTCGAGGCGACATGATTTTTCGCCTGTTGGTAATGCACGTAAAGCGGTGGTGCGGTTATCAACCGCCCAAGTTAGGGTTGTGGGTGCCCATGCTCCTACTACCAAACGCTTGTAGCTGTTAATGGTGGGCGCATACATCGGCAACACATAAGGAAGGCAATGCAGTTGTCCGGCAATGTAGCTTTCCATGAGGGCGCTCATTCCTGTTTTAGATTTTACATCGTGAAACAGGTTTTTCTTTTTCGATTTATCCCACAGGCTTTGGTGAACATGTCCGCTGCAGCCGGGAAGGTTTTCGCTGAACTTTGCCATAAAGGTTGCCATGATCCCGTGGCGATGTGCAATTTCTTTTACTCCGGTTTTGAATAACACGGCACGGTCGGCTGCTTCCAGCGTGTCGCCATAGAGAATAGCGGCTTCGTAAACGCCCGGACCGGTTTCGGTATGCAGCCCTTC
Organism: Bacteroidia bacterium; assembly: GCA_020054035.1. Taxonomy (GTDB): domain Bacteria; phylum Bacteroidota; class Bacteroidia; order SXHM01; family SXHM01; genus SXHM01. Next base: position 12,193 of record JAGVLY010000123.1, read on the forward strand.
TATTGGCACTTTGAACTTGGCCAATTCATCAAACAAATCATTGAAAAATTCGCTGTTTTGCGAGGCGCGCAACACGGAATAACCAAACATTCCGGGAGTAAGGTGTTGGGGTTTGTAAAAACCGTTTTCGTGCAATGTGTCGGCATCTTCTGCAAAGTTGAACCACTCAAACTCTTGCGCGAAGATGGAATGATAGCCTTGCTTTTCGCTTTGGGCAATTATTTTCTTGAGAAGATTTCGCGGTGAAATTTCTAATTCGCTGCCATTGTTTTTACGGAAATCGGCAAGAAAAAAAGGAAGGTTATTTTCCCAGGGTATATTGCGGAAGGTATTGAAATCAACTACTGCCTGAGCATCGGGATAGCCGGTGTGCCAGCCGGTGTAGGTGGCATTGTCGTAGGCTACATCACCGCTGTCCCAGCCGAAGACTACATCGCAAAAGCCGAATCCTTTTTCGGCTATGCCGAGGAACTTTTCGATGCTTACCACTTTTCCGCGCAACACTCCGTCAATATCGGTTACGGCAAGTTTTACTTTTTTTGCGCCTGAGGCTTTCAGTGTTTTCAGTATTTCAGCAGTGGTAGGCATAGTTGAATAGTTTGGTGTTGGGCAAAAGTAGTTTTTTACCGCAAAGGGCGCAAAGAGAATTTCACGCAGAGGGCGCAGAGGAGCAGAGATTTATTTGCTCGCAAAGGCGCAAAGACGCAAAGAAAAAAATGGGATGAGGATTTTAAAGACTATCCACTTCAACCATGCGGAAGGGCAGGTTTACTATTTCGCAGTAGTCTTCGCCAACTTCAAGCATATCTTCGTCTTCTTTTTCGTAAAACCAGTTGATGGTTACTTCGCTGTTTTCTTTCAGCGATTCTATAAGACGGAGAACATCCAATATTGATTTGGATGAACTTGTATTGAAATAAACCAATTTAAGATTTACTATGGTTTGCAGACAGGGATTTGCTTTGTATTCTTTCAACGCTTCAATCAGGGGGCGGTAAAATTCTTGGGAGTCTTCGGCTATTGATTTACCCGAAATGCTGAGCACACCGTTTACAGTGTCAAATTCTATGGCGGGAGTATTTGAGGTGGGTGCTACCGTGAGCATAGTTTTTAGCTTTTCTTAGATTATGGTATTACTGTATCTGTGCCTTTATTGTTTCATAAATACGATTAACGACCTGTTTCTACCTCAGAGACCTGGATACACAGAGTTTATTAGTAAAAAACAGGGAGTTATATCTCCCAAAATGATGATATTCGGGGATGCTACTTGCTTTTTGAAAACTCCTCCTTGGCACTATTGAGAAATTTGAGAAAGTCGCTTACTTCAAGGTTGTAAGAAGTGGGTACGTGCAGCAATTCGCCTTTATGGTCAAGTGTAATATAATAAGGCTGTGCGTTGTTATCAAACGAGCAAATCTGGAAATCGGCATTTTGCGCACCTATAGTTTTCTTTTTCTTGCCATCGTATTTAGAGACGTACCATTCGCTTTCCGGAAGTTCGGTTTTGTCATCTACATATAAGGCAATCACTACAAAATCTTCACTCAGAATTTTTAATACTGCCGGATCGCTCCAAACATTGGCTTCCATTTCGCGGCAATTTACGCAGCCATGCCCTGTAAAATCAATGAACACGGGCTTGCCTAACTCTTTGGCACAAGCCATTCCCTGCTCGTAATTAAAATAGCCGTTCAGGTTGTGGGGCAGGTGCAGAATATCACCATGAATGGGCTCGCCACAAGTTTTATTCTCATTGCCGGTAGCCACTTCTATTTTATGAACAAGGTCAAAATCATGGGTAGCTTGCGGAGGCAGATAACCTGAAAGTGCTTTGAGCGGTGCGCCAAACATTCCCGGAATTAGATACACCACAAACGAAAAGGTAACTAATGCCAGCATGATGCGCGGAACGCTTACATGCGGCATAGGGCTATCGTGCGGGGTTTTCAGTTGTCCGAGAAAATAAAAACCGAGCAGGGTAAAAATCACAATCCACAGCGCAATATTTACTTCGCGATCAAGAATGCCCCAGTGATAAGTTTGGTCGGCAATGCTCAGAAATTTTAAGCCAAGGGCAAGCTCAAGAAAACCCAAGGTTACTTTCACTGAGTTAAGCCAACCGCCTGATTTGGGAAGATTACTAAGCCAATTCGGAAAAATAGCAAACAGCGAAAAAGGCAAGGCAAAAGCCAATGAAAAAGCAAACATTCCCAGCATGGGTTTAAAGAATTCGCCTCTTGCTGATTCAACTAAAATACCGCCAACAATGGGTCCTGTACAGGAAAACGAAACCAAAACCAATGTAAAAGCCATGAAAATTAAACCTGCAATTCCACCTTTGTCGGCTTTTTTATCCATTGCATTTACCCATGAACTTGGTAACGTAATTTCAAACATGCCGAGAAAAGATGCGGCAAACACCATAAATATCACAAAGAACAAGATATTCGGAAACCAGTGCGTTGAAAGCCAATTGGCAAATTCTGGACCTATAAGCACGGAAACTAGCGTTCCTGCAAGGGTGTAAATGGCAATGATGGAAAGTCCGTAAAGCACACCGTTTCGGATGGCAATATTGCGGGTTTCTGCAGTTTTCAAAAAAAAAGTTACCGTCATCGGTATCATCGGAAACACGCAGGGTGTAAGCAATGCAGCTAACCCTGCCAGAAAAGCAAGCAGCATAAAACCCAAATAAGAAAACTCGCCTTTTGTTTCTGCCGATGCTCCTTTAAATGTTTTTACATGACATTGTCCATCATCGGGAGTTTGCACGATATTTATGGCAGCCGAGTCAATTTTATTGACTGTATCCAACTGCGGAATAACGCTGGCGGTGCCAAGGGTATCATCAGTGGTGTCGGATTTCTGATTGCTTCCGGTCTTGCCTCTGTTTACAACCAGACTAAACTCAACCACCTCGGGCGGAAGACATTTTTCATCGTCACACACCATAAACTCCACCTCACCCGAAACGGTGAACTCACCTTTACTTTTGATTTTTATTTTTTGTTTGAACGAAACCGATGACGCAAAATACTTGATGGTCATCCCGAACATATTATCGAACTCCTCAATGGGCTTGGGTTCTACAACTTTGCCAACCAGTTTAAAATCCTTGCTTGCGTTAAATTTAAAAGTAGTAGGAATGGGTCCGTCAACGGGAATATCTTGTGCATACAAGTGCCAGCCTTTTTCAACATTGGCCTTCAATATCAGCTCAGCTTCGGTTTCAGAAATTTCTATTACGGAAAAAACCCATTTCACAGGCTTTAAAACCTGCGCCTGCGCAACAAATGAAACTAAAAAGAGAACTAAAAGAGGAAGTCGTTTAAACATATTCTTTAATAGAGAGCGCAAAAGTAACCAATACAAAAACAACGCTGTGTAACATTAACTACAATTAACTTTTTCATTTATGCTTCTCGACTACGCTCGAAATCACAAACCGATTACCGAACACTGATTACCGAACACCACCTTACCAACTTCCGCTTGCACCACCACCGCCAAAACTTCCACCGCCAAAGCCACCGAAACCGCCTCCGCTGCTACCACCGCCAAAACCGTTTCCTCCCCCACTCCATCCGCCAAAGCTGCCTCTGCCCGATGAAAAATCGCTCCACTTGCCGCCCGGCTTGTTTTGCAAAGCATTCAACAAAGCCCATGCTGCCCAGAAACCAATGTGGTTTACACGTGAATATTGGCGTGCCTCATTTACCCGGTAAAGAAAAATGAGTGCAAAAACTCCAAGTACAATAAAGACAATGTAAATAGGAAAGGGCTCCTCTCCTCCTTTGCGGCCTTCTCCTGTATATTCACCTTTCGTATAGGCTATAATATTATCGGTGGCTCTGTCTAAACCTTCATAATAACTGCCGCTTTTAAAAGCAGGCTTCATATCGTTTTCAACTATACGTTTGGCAATGGCATCGGGCAAAGCACCTTCCATTCCGTAACCTGTTTGAATGGTCATTTTACGGTCGTCCATTGCCACAAGCACCAAAATTCCGTTGTCTTTCCCATCGCGTCCAACGCCCCATTTTTCCGCAAGACCAACAGCATATTCGGCTACTTCATAGCCGTCCAACGTTTTGATTAATACAACCGCTATTTGCGAAGAAGTGGAATCATCAAACAGCACTAATTTATTTTCAAGCGCATTGATTTCATCAGAAGAAAGTGTTCCGGTATAATCAGTAACCAATGATGACGAACGCTCGGGATAATTCTGCGCAGAAAGTAAAGCAGGAAGTGCTGCAAACAGCAAGCAAGCTGTCAGCGTGAGCGTAGTCGAAGGCTTTCTAACCCAACTCCACATGGTCCGAGAGTTCGTTTTTATCATCATGCTGTCCCGGAAAATGTTTTTGCAAAGCATCGCCCGCAAGAATAATCCCTTCAGAAAGTCCTTCTTTAAAATGCCCCTGCGAAAATTTCTCTTTCATCAACTCTTTGATATGATTCCAAAAATTATTATCAACTTTTGCATTGATACCAATATCTCCAATGATGGCAAATTTGTGGTCGAGATAAGCCAAGTAAAATAGAACCCCGTTACGGAGTTCTGTCTGATGCATTTCTAATTTTTCGAACATTAATGCAGCGCGATCTAGCACATCGTCTTTGCAGTGGTCTTCCACAAACAAACGAATTTCACCTGAAGTTTTCTGCTCGGCATGTTTAATGGCTTTTACAACCTCTGCCTGAACTTCGGGCGTGAAAAAATCAGCAGCTTTCATCCTGCTAAAACTTCACGGCAGGCACATTTTCAGTGCCTTCTTTAGCTTCAAAATACCCTTTCTTTTCGAAGTCAAACATTCCTGCAACCATATTCTGAGGAAATTTGCGGATGTAGGTATTATAATCCTGAACAGATTCGTTAAAGTTTTTACGGGCAACGGTGATACGGTTTTCAGTGCCTTCTAACTGCGCCTGCAATTCAATAAAATTCTGGTTGGCTTTTAAGTCAGGATATTGTTCCACCACCACCATCAGTTTCGACAAAGCAGAAGAAAGTCCTGCCTGCGCTTCCTGGAATTTTTGAATTGACTCGGCATCTAATTTTGAAGGATCAACGGTTACACTGGTTGCTTTTGCACGCGCTTCAATTACTGCTGTGAAAGTTCCCTGCTCATGTGCAGCATACCCTTTTACAGTTTCAACCAGATTAGGAATAAGGTCGGCTCTGCGCTGGTATTGGTTTTCAACCTCAGACCATTTTGAGGTTACAGCTTCCTGCTTTTCTACCATACTGTTGTATCCGCAACTGCTTAAACTAAGCGATGCAATAAATAATAAAGGAATAATAAGAAATCGGTTGTTCATTGTTAATTTATGAGTTTGGTTAAATAATTATGCGATGAATACGGTGCAAAGGTATGGTAATTCCGCTTTTCAAACTGATGTTTTTATCACTCGTTGCCCATATAGTTGTTTCGGTGTATTTCACACTTTCATCGTCCTCAAAAACAATTTTCACCTTATTATGTTCAATGTTGCCTAAAATTGTTGCATCAGACAAATCTTTCAGCCTGAGCTTTCGTCCTGCTTCATCAGCAACCACTTCGGTTTGCGGAAAATGAAGTTCTCCGATTTTTTCTTTTTCGATAAACTCGGCTTTTTGCAAAATTGTTTCCATAAGATTTTGTTTGAGGGTTAAACGTTTTCATCAATACACCGCACAAGATAAATTGATTTTGTTTCTTTTCCAACTTTATAACGTTCGTCTATTCTTTTTCCTAATACGTAGACAATTTCTTTACCTGAGCAGAGCAACCATGTATTTTCCTTTTCAGGTATGGAGAGCTTCATATCAATAAAAAAGTCGCTCAACTTTTTCTTTTTGCTCATTCCAAGCGGGTAGAAAAAATCACCTTCTTTCCATTTTCTTATTTTTAAAGGAAACGTGAGTTTCTCAAAATCTAAACAAGCAATTTTATTGTTTTTCGGAATTTTAAAATGTGTAAATTTTTTAACTTTTGAAAACTCCAACTTAGCAGGAACAGAAATACTTTTAATGCTTCTTGAAACAGCGAATACTTCTTCCTCTTTAACCAAAGTCCTTTTAGTAATTATAAGGTTATTCCTATCCTTTACTACGCGATAAGCAGAGGAAAAGAATTGTTTTCCCGACTCTGAATCAAGGGAAGAAAACACCTCTTGAGCAACATCTGAATTGAACTGATAATTCTTCAAAACCTCATAAAGCAAAACCGAAGCAAAAGGGGACTTTTTCAAAGCTGAAATTGAAATGGAATTATCCTTTAAAATCTGTTTCTTGTTTACTTCAATAAAATGATTATAAACCTTCTCAACATCACTCAATCTGGCAATTTCCTCACTCAGCGTGTTTCTGAACGCTGGGTTTAGTTCTTCAAAAAGCGGTAAAACTTTATGACGGATTTTATTACGTAAATATTTGTCAGATGCATTGCTGCTATCCTCACGAAATTTTAGTTTGTTTTTTTTAACAAAATTGTCAATTTCTACCCTGTCTGCAAACAATAAAGGGCGAATTATTTTCCCGCGTTTTGGTAAAATCCCATGCAATCCTGCAATACCAGTTCCCCTAACTATGTTAATAAAAAATGTTTCGAGTTCATCATCCTTGTGGTGTGCAGTTGCAATAAAATCAAAACCGTTTTTCTGACGAACTTCTTCAAACCAATCATAACGTAAAACTCTTGCAGCTTGCTGAATTGAGAGTTTATTTTCTTCAGCATACAATTTAGTTTTAAAACGCTTTGAGAAAAAACCAATCTTATATTTTGCTGCAAGTTTGCTTGCAAATAATTCATCATCATTTGCCTCTTTTCCGCGCAACTGAAAATTGCAATGTGCTATTCCAAATTGCAATTTAGCCTTGTAAAACAGTTCGCACAAAACAACAGAATCCCTGCCGCCACTGACAGTAATCAGTGTTTTATCTCCTTTTTCGAAAAGAGCATTTTTAACCACGAATTGTTTAAACTCTTCTAACATTTATTTCAAGGCTTCAATTAATGCCTTAGCTTTTAGCATACATTCTTCATATTCCTTTTCAGGGTCAGAATTAATGGTAATAGCACTTCCGACCATAAAGGAAAGGTATTTTTTATCAGCATTATATTGTATGCTGCGAATAACCACATTAAAGTCGAAATCTTTTTCCTTTGTAATATAGCCAACAGCACCTGAAAAAAGTCCGCGCTTTGCAATTTCAAACTCCTCAATCAGTTCCATCGCTTTTACTTTTGGAGCACCTGTCATAGAGCCCATAGGAAATGTGGATTTAATTACATCAATAATATTAATATCATCGCGCATTTCTGCGCTTACAGTTGACACCATCTGATGAACCTGTGGGAAAGAATAAATGCCAAATAATTCATCAACTTTTACGGTTTTAGCGTTTGCAGTTTTTGACAAATCATTTCTCACCAAATCAACAATCATCACATTTTCTGCTCGCTCTTTTTCACTTGCAAAAAGTTGTTCTTTTATCATTTTATCTTCGACTATATCACCACTTCTTCGGGCAGTTCCTTTCATAGGCTGTGCAATAACTTTATTTCCTTCTTTTTTTAGAAACCTTTCAGGGCTTGCACAAATTAGGTATTTATTATCAATTTTATAAAAAGAGGAAAATGGAGCAGGGGAGATTTTATTCAATCTTAGAAAAACCTGAGCAGGATTTACTTCAACATTTTCCGCAAAAAATTCAACACAATAATTAAGTTCATAAACATCACCTAATTGAATATGTTGTTTTATTTTCCTCACATTCTCAGAGTAATCAGCCTTTGAAACACGACAAAGCGGATTGACGTTTTCACCTAACTCATCTTCATTTGCAGAAATATTTTCTTCAATACTTCTGCATAAATCAATAATTTTATTTTCACTTATTCTGTCAGAAAAATAACCTACTTTAATTTTATCAGAACCTGAAAATTCAAATGTAAATTCAGGCTGAAAGAAATGGATTAAAGGCATTTCAATTCCGTCAGGATTCGCTGAAGTTAATTTCTCCGATTGATTTTTAAGGTCATAACTGATAAAACCCATCAAAGTATCCGATTTTGCTTCTATAAAATCCTGAATACGCTGAAAACTGTTTTCTTCATGCGCTTCAGACTTTACATCCAATACCTTTCCAATGCCTGCCATAAACTCAAAACCTTTATATCCCGGAATTTGATTTACTTCTTCATTTCCAATTAAAAAGCAAAAGCAATCTTTCTTTTCAGCCCAATGAATGAGCTTTCGCAGAAAAGCACTTTTATTATCAATCAAAAACTCGGTAAAATTTCTCATTTAAATTTTTCAGCCCGACAAATGTAGGCTTTCAACACTATTTTGCAGGCTAATGCAATAATTGATAGATTTGATAAAAAACAAGGGTGTTTATCGGTATTAAAAAAGTCACTTCAGGCTTGGGAACTATAAAAATTTAATTATCAGGCTATAAAATTTGGATATTCATACCTAAAGTAATAAATTTGGAAACTTAATTATTTAGAAAAAATGGTTACGTAATAAAGATTTTAATACACTATTTTTACATCACCTTTAAACTAAAGCATCGTAAACACACGAGTTTAGTATTAGAAAACACAAATTAAATTTCTCAATACAATGATGAAATTCTACACCAAATCCCACTCTCCGCTAGTTCTTGCAGGAAGCATGATTGTTATAGGCGGCATGTTTGCTTCGCTATCTTCAGATGCACAAACTGTTTATTTCAATAACTATGGCGCAAAGATAAATGTTGCTACTATAGGCACATATCTTAATATTGATGGGACTTTTGCCAATAAAACACTTGGAGCAATCCAAAACAATGGAACTATGGAAGTTGCAGGTGACTGGGAAAACGATGATGTTGATGGAGTTTTTGTAAACAGCCCAGGAACCGTTACTTCAGGAACCGTAAAATTAGATGGAACTACACAACTAATAGGCGGAACTGCTGCTACAAGATTTTATAATTTAACAATATCAGAACCTCCAGCACCAGCTCTCCCAAGTTCTAATAATGTTAAAACATTAAATCAAGATGTGTTTGTTGGTGGTTATCCTGCATTTACAGGAACAACGGGCATTTTACATTTAGAAGATAATATTCTTGAGCTAAATGCAAACGATGTTGAAGTTACATACAATTCAAACCTTGCTATTAATTCAGGTAGCGGAGGCAAAATAAGAAGTGAAACAACACCTTTAGTTGCCGGTAATGGCCCTATCCTTACACCTTTAGCAGGATCTCCTGGTCCTGGATACGGAAAAATTATTTGGGATATTGGCACTGCTGGAGCAAGTACAGTTTATACTGTACCTTTTGGAAATGCTGCCAATAACGATATAAAATTCCTTTATGAAAAAATCACTGGTGGAACAGGAGCTACAGGTCAAATGAAATTTTCCACTTATCATACTGCAACTGCAGACAATACTCCTTGGGCAACAACTGTAACAGGATTAGTTAATGACTACAACCAACCCAGTCATTTATATGTGGTTGACAGATTTTGGAATATTGAACACGTAGGCTACACGCTTGGAACTGGTAATATGCCTCAAAGCAAATACACATTTAAATATGATGATGTCGATTTAAACCTTGCCGGCAATACAGGAATAAACCCGCTTGAAACTAGTCTAAGACCCCAAAGATTTAATCCATATTTACCACCAAACGGAGGTTGGGGTGATTGGTTGTTCGGCCCAACTGTAACTCCTGGTTCAAACTCTGTTCAGATTTCAATTGCAAATGATTATGGCGGCACTACATGGATGGGTGGGGATTACTTACCTGTTTGGACTCTTGTTGACGAAAGCAACCCACTTCCTATTGAGTTAATTCGTTTTGCAGGAAATTGTGCGGATGGTCAGGTTGAAGTTACTTGGACAACTGCATCAGAAACTAATAACGATTTCTTTACTGTTCAAAGAAGTATTGACGGTGTTACTTTTGAAGATGTAGTAATTGTTGACGGAGCAGGAAACAGCAGCAGTATTATTAACTACAATGCTGTTGATTACAATCCTTATGGTGGAACATCTTATTATCGTTTAAAACAAACCGATTTTGACGGTGGTGCAAAATACTCTGATGTTGTAGCTGTTAGTTGCGGAAATGCTGCTACAGATTTCAACCTTGTTAATGCTTACGACCAAGGAAACGGAACAATGGCAGTTGTTTTCAATGCAGGTGACAATGAACTTTATACCGTTACATTGTATGACATTATCGGAAAACAAATTACCGAAACAACCGGAAAAGCATATTCAGGAAAAAATCAAATCAACATAGCTGTAGGCGACCTTGCAAGAGGTATCTACATGGTTAACCTGAAGAACGAATTCAAATCCTTCGGAAGAAGAGTTATGTTGCACTAATCAATTAGCAAAATTGAGTGTTGTTGTGTTGAAAAAGACCTCTCTGAAAAGGGAGGTCTTTTAATTTAAGACTTTACCATCCCAGCAACTGTCTTTACCCATACAGGATGTGCATTCAGGCTTTCAACTAATTGTAATTTTTCGCCTCCATTGCTTTTGAATATGTCAGAATATTCGTGACCTATTTCAATGGTTGTTTCCAAACAATCTGCAACAAAAGCAGGAGAAAATACAAGTAGTTTTTTTATTCCTTCTTTGGCTTTTTGCTCCACTACTTTATCTGAAAATGGCTCGAGCCATTTTTCATCTAAACGAGATTGGAAGGAAACGGTATATTTTTCTTTAGGGATATTTAATTTTTTAGCTATTGCTTTTGCGGTGGCAAAAGAACTGGCCTTGTAACAATAGTAATTGTCATCTGTGATTTCGTTTTCGCAATTATGATCTGAGCAAGGTTTGCGGTCTTCATATACTTTGTCAACCTGGCGGACAGGTAAACCGTGAAAACTGAAAATAACATGCTCATACTCTTGGGGATAATATTGCTTACCTCTTTCAACAAAGGCATTGATGTAGCCTTCATTATCAAAGAACTGGCTTACAACTTTCAACTCAGGAATTACATACCAGTTTGCAATAGTTTTGAATACCAACTCAAGAGTTGAACCTGTGCTGGATGAAGCATATTGCGGATAAAGAGGAACAATAACAATCTTCTTGTAATTCTCTTTTCGCATTTTATTTAGCACGCTTTCTATTGATGGTTTTTGATAGCGCATGGCTAACTCAACAGTATATTCACTGCCAAGTTCTATCTGAACTTTTTCTTTTAATTCGTTACCATAAATCAATAGAGGAGAACCTTTTTCTGTCCATAACTCTTTATAGATTTTTGCAGATTTAGGAGCGCGAAACGGAACTATAATGAGGTTTACAAGCAATGTTCTCGCTAACCAGGGAATATCAATAACGCGTGGGTCATTAAGAAACTGAAACAGATATTTTCGAACATCGGAGACCGAAGGACTATCGGGAGTGCCGAGATTGATAAGTAGTACACCTGTCTTCATAAGTTATATCTGTAAGGCACGTTTTGCACTTGCATCTAAACAAGCATCTTTCAGAGCTTCGGAAAATGTAGGATGCGGGTGACACATTCTTCCTATATCTTCGGCAGAGGCGCGGAATTCCATTGCCACCATTGCCTCAGCAATCATGTCAGCTGTGCGCGGACCAATCATGTGAACACCCAGAATTTCATCAGTAGTTTCATCTGCAAGCACTTTTACCAAACCGTCAATATCCATGCTTGCGCGTGCTCTGCCGCTTGCACGAAAAGGAAATGAGCCAACTTTATATTTTGTGCCTTTCTCTATTAATTGTTCTTCGGTGTAGCCTACCGAAGCTACTTCGGGCCAGGTATAAACTACTCCGGGAATGGTGAGGTAATTGATATGTGGTTTTTGTCCAGCCATAACTTCGGCAACAAATACGCCTTCATCTTCTGCTTTATGCGCGAGCATCGATCCTTTTATAACATCTCCAATGGCGTAAATGCCTTTCACGTTAGTTTCAAGATGTTCATCCACTTCTACCCTTCCTCGCTCGTCTAATTTAACTCCTGCTTTTTCAAGCCCGAGGTTTTCGGTGTAGGGCTTTCTACCAACTGCAACTAAGCAGTAATCGCCTTTCAATTCTACCTTTTCGGATTTTTTATTTTCTGCTGTGAGTGTTACTTCTTTCCCTTTTGAGGTAACTGCAGTTACTTTATGATTCATGTAAAATTCAAAGCCTAATTTTTTAAGACTGCGCTGCAATTCTTTTCCTAATGTTTTATCCATTGTAGGAATAATACCATCCATAAATTCAACGACAGAAACTTTGGAGCCCAAACGCGCATACACAGAACCTAATTCAAGACCAATTACACCACCGCCAATTACAATAAGGTGTTTTGGAATTTCTTCGAGCTTTAATGCTTCAGTAGAAGTAATGATGCGCTTCTTGTCAATAGTAATTCCGGGCAAAGAAGAGGGTTTTGAACCTGTAGCAATAATGGCTTTTGCAGCCGATATTTTTTCCACTGTTCCGTCTTCCTTTTTTATTTCAATGGTTTTTGCATCAACGAAAGAACCATGTCCTGAGTAAACATCAATTTTGTTTTTCTTCATCAGGAACGCAACGCCATCAGAGGTAATTTTCACCACATCGTTTTTGCGTTTTATCATTTGCAAGAGGTTTACTTTCAAGTTTTTCAATTCAATACCGTGCTCAGCAAAATTGGTTGCTGCATTGTGGTAATGCTCTGAAGAATCAAGTAAGGCCTTTGAAGGAATGCAACCTACATTGAGGCATGTTCCGCCAAGTGTGTTGTATCGCTCAATGATTGCGGTTTTCATTCCAAGCTGGGCGCAACGGATAGCTGCCACATATCCACCAGGGCCGCTACCTATTATTGCTACATCGTAATTCATTTATTGAAAAAATTGAAAGATTAAAGATTGGAAAAATTCGGGGCGAAGTTATTGAAAATGGTTGTAAAGATTGAAAGACTATAAAGATTGGAAAGATTACTTTTGTGGGAATGAAAAACAAAACAGTAATTATTACAGGCGCAAGTTCAGGTATTGGAAAAGCCTGTGCTATAGCCTTTGGGAAAAGAAGAGCTAATATTGTTATTTCGGGGCGCAACAAAGAAAACTTAGAACTGGCAGTCGAAGAACTGAAAAAATCAGGAATACAAATTTTAGCTGTTGCAGGTGATGTAAGCAAC
>JAGVLY010000088.1 GCA_020054035.1 Bacteroidia bacterium
CTTTTGGCGCATTTGCTTCCGACCAATCTGCCGAAGAAATTATTAAAGACATTAAATCAAGCAGAAAATTCAGAAAGAAAACATTAAAATTCTGATGCAGTATTTACTTGACACTACTACTTGTATATTTTTTCTTCGCGGCAAAATAAATTTAGACGATACCCTCAGAGAAAAAGGCCGCGAAAATTGTTACCTGTCTGAAATTACCGTTGTTGAACTTCGTTTTGGCGCAGAGAATAGCAACAACCCGGCAAAGTCGCATAAAGCTGTGGATGCTTTTTTAAATGGTTTAAGTGTTATTCCGATTTTTGGTTGTATAAAACGCTATGCCAAAGAAAAAGTGCGCCTCAGAAAAATCGGGAAACCTATGCACGATGAATTTGACCTGTTAATTGGCGTAACCGCAGTTGAACACAAGTTAACATTGGTAACTGACAATGTAAAAGACTTTGAGCGATTAGACGGAATTAAAATTGAAAATTGGTTCAGAAGATAAAATCAATTTGAGCAAAAACAAAACCCCGCAAAAGCGGGGTTTTGTTTTAAAATGAATTTGAGGTGCAATTTCTGCACCTTAAAGATGTAATCACAATTTGTGATGACATATCTTGCTACACGCCTGAGAAGGTTGCTACGAAGAACCGGACGGTTGCAGCTAAACCCGATTGCAGCGGAAAGCCCGCCAAAGGGTGGCTTGTGAGAGGGCGCGGACTTGCAGCGGAAAGCGGGACCGAACGGTGAGTTTGAAAAGCCGGACGGTTGTTTTCCAATCACTCAACAAAGAATTTGCAAAGTTGATTTTGTTTTTACCTTTGGCGGCAACAAAAAAAACCACAAGCTTGTGGTCACAAATTGTGACCTCAAACTTATAGAAAGTATGAATCTTTCTCTATTTATAATCATCCCCCTCGTTGCTTCAATAGCCGTATTGCTTTCCCGCAATCCGCAACAGGTAAAATGGATCTCATTCCTTGCTTCGGCTGCACAATTGGTATTATCTTTTTTCCTGCTCTCAGCCTTCATGGGTGAGCGGGCAAACGGCAATGTTTCTCAAATGCTTTTTGAGCAGCGTTACTCATGGTTCGCGCCCCTGAATATTGAATATTACATAGGCGTGGATGGAATTTCAGTGTCCATGATCCTGCTCACAGCCTTTGTTGTTCTTGCAGGCGTGCTGGTATCCTGGAACGTGGAAAAAATGACCAAGGAATTTTATTTCCTCTTGCTGCTGTTGTCACTTGGCGCTTACGGATTTTTTATTTCGCTGGATTTATTCACCTTGTTTTTCTTCCTCGAAATTGCAGTAATCCCTAAATACCTTCTCATCGGCATCTGGGGAAGCGGCAACAAAGAATACAGCGCCAATAAGCTTGCGCTGATGCTGATGGGTGGCTCTGCCCTGGTGCTGGTAGGCATATTCGCAATCTATTTTATGTCGGGAATTCATTCATTTGACATGGTGAAACTTTCGCAGGTTCACATTGCCATTGAAGTTCAGAAAATATTCTTCCCGATGCTGTTTATTGGCTTCGGGGTTTTTACAGCCATTTTCCCTTTTCATACCTGGGTGCCTGACGGGCATTCATCTGCACCCACTGCGGGTTCCATGTTCCTTGCCGGAATTTCCATGAAGCTGGGCGGCTATGGCTGCCTGCGCGTAGCAACTTACCTGATGCCCGAAGCTGCAAAAGAATATGCACCTATTATTATCATCCTTGCATCCATTGCCATTTTGTATGGCGCGTTTGCTACCATGATGCAGAAAGATCTGAAATACATTAACGCCTATTCTTCAGTGAGCCACTGCGGTTTTGTGCTGCTTGGCATTGGTATGCTGACAAAAATTTCCATTGCAGGTGCGGTGATGCAAATGGTTTCACACGGTTTGATGACAGCACTTTTCTTCGCTGTTATCGGCATGATCTACGAGCGAACGCATACCCGAAAAGTGGAAGAGTTAGGTGGTCTTTTGAAAATAATGCCTTTCGTTTGCACCGTGTTATTTATTGTAGGATTATGCTCGCTTGGTTTACCGGGCTTCAGTGGCTTTGTAGCTGAGATGACCGTTTTCATGGGCTCATGGCAAAACCCGGAAATGTTCTACCGTGTTGCTACCATCGCTGCCTGTATGTCCATTGTAGTAACTGCAGTTTATATTTTGCGTGCGGTTGGAAAAACAGCAATGGGGCCAATTACCAACGAACATTTTTTACACCTGAAAGATGCAGCATGGAACGAACGCCTGGCGGCTATTGTGTTGGTGCTGGGGATTGTGGCGATTGGTATTGCACCCTTCTGGCTTAGTGATTTAATTGCTCCTGGCGCAGAACTGATTATGAGTAAAATTCCGACTGTGATAATTAACTGAACAAGATGAACGAACTACTATTAATGAAATCGGAATTGGTGGTGACTGCGGTCATCTTCATTCTGCTGTTCATTAAAATCAGTGATAAAACGAGTAATGAAACAGTGCTGAAGATTGTAAATGCGCTCTTGGTGCTGAATATTGCTGCCGGTTTTTGCTGCATGGATGCTACGGGCGAATTATTCAGCGGCATGTTTAAGACAAATGCGCTGATTGCATTTGAGAAAAATATGCTCAACATCGGAACCCTTCTGATTTCATTGTTGTCTTATGAATGGCTGAAAAATCACAGGCATCTTCCAGAGTTTTTTGTTTTGCTGCTTTCTTCATTGCTGGGTATGTTCTTTATGATTTCGAGCGGCAACTTCTTGATTTTTTATCTCGGGCTTGAGCTGAGCACTATCCCTGTTGCAGCACTTTGCAACTTTGACATGGAGAAAAAACAATCGTCAGAGGCTGCGATGAAAATGATTATGTCTTCGGCTTTTTCATCCGGTATTTTGTTGTTCGGTATTTCTATGATGTATGGCACAACAGGAACACTGAGCTTTGCAGAATTGCCGCAATACTTAGACGGAAGTGCGTTGCAGGTCTTTTCTTTCATTCTTTTATTCACCGGCTTTGCATTTAAACTTTCGGTGGTGCCATTTCATTTCTGGACTGCCGATGTGTATGAAGGTTCACCCATTGCCGTTACATCTTTCCTTTCGGTGATTTCAAAAGGCTCTATCATTTTTGTTTTCCTGACTACGCTTTACAATGCCTTTGCACCAATGACTGAAGTATGGTATAACCTGCTTTTCCTGCTATCGGTTTTTACGATGATTATCGGAAATCTTTTTGCGCTGCGCCAACAAAACATGAAACGCTTTCTTGCATTTTCGTCTATTGCACAAGTAGGTTTTATCTTAATAGGTATAAGCGGGGGCGGACAAAACGGTATTTCTTCTTCGGTTTATTTTGTGCTGGTTTATATCTTCTCTAACCTTGGAGCATTTGGTGCGGTGCAGCTTATCTCTTCGTTCTCCGGCAAAGAAACCATTGACAGTTACAAAGGTTTGTATCAGACCAATCCGCTGCTGAGTTGGGTGCTTACCATTTCCTTGTTTTCATTGGCGGGTATTCCTCCGACTGCGGGCTTCTTTGGCAAATTCTTTTTGCTGTCGTCAGGCGCTGAAAAAGGAAATTACATCCTTATCACCATTGCAGCGCTGAATATGATTGTTTCGCTTTACTACTATTTAAGAGTGGTGCGTGCCATCTTTATGGAAAAGAATGAGCAGCCGATTGCAGCCATTCAGGGTAGTATGTATGAAAAGGCCGGATTGCTGATTTGTGTTGTTGGTATTATAGCTGTTGGCTTATACAGTCATTTCTACGAATATATTTATGCTTTAAGTGCTTTTTAAAAATGGCTATCAATAAAAATCACGAGTTTGAAGATTTAGATGGTATTAAATGTGCGGTGGTGGAGCGCAATCTTTCGCCTGCACGGCTTCAGTTTTTGAAAGAGTTGCTGGAGTATAACCGTTTTACAACCGTAGTAGTTGCAAGTCCGCCACCCAAAGCTGCTGCACCCAAACCGGCTGCTCCGCCTGCTGAAGGTGCTGCTCCCGAGCCTGCCCCTGTTGTTGCCGAAGCACCTCCTGCACCTGAATTATTTACCCTTGGCGTTACTGATTCTACCTTTAATGCTACCAATGCTATATTCGGAAGGCTGCTGAAAACAAGAGACGGGCATGTGGTTACCCTTGCCTACTGGCAACAGAAAGAGATTCTTTCACAGGACGAAGTGCCGTACTTTCAGAAAAAATCCTGATATTTATTTGCCACAGATTACACTAATTATCACAGATTTAATTAGTGATAATCAGTGTAATTAGTGGCTCAAAAAGGATTCGATAAATTTTTATTGTGTAATTGTAGCAATTGTAGTAATATTGCGCTCCTTTTTCGGAAAAATCATTCCTTCTTAGCTCAGCTGGTTAGAGCACATGACTGTTAATCATGGGGTCGCTGGTTCAAGTCCAGCAGAGGGAGCCAAGCCCGATAAGGGTTTCAAGGGGTTGCAGTCAGCAACCCCTTTTTTATTTGCACAAAATTTGCACAAAAAGAGGTCAAAGAACTTATCGCACAGAAAAGAACATTTTGAGAGACAAGTCTGGCATACTGAAGCTATTACTATTAGAGTGTATCGCGCGCTCAGCCTTCCCACCTGCTGTACAAGGCTTTCATTCTTGTTAGTTAATTGTCGTAGTTATTTCTTTTACTAAAGGTCGTTGTATAGCTTATATACTATTTCTTCCAGTCTTCTTTTTTCGAGAAACAAATAATCGTGAAATGAAATTTCCCGGTGGAAAACTCCTTTCTCTATTAGTAAATCTGAATATTTGTTCGGGTATTCTGATGTAACACTAATATCAAATCCGTGTGAATTGTTATTGATTTTATGACCGACTGATTTTACATAATAGGAAGCACTTCCGCATCTCGGCAGTATAAATTCAAAGTCAAACCCTTCCCATTCTTTTGGAATTGCGTTTAAACCTAAAGACATAAAACTACGACACCCCAAATAGTCAAAAGAAACATCGCATAAATATTTTTTGCCCAACAGAAATTTTTCCGGGTGCTTAAAGTTCTCATCAAGAATATCATCATATAATAACTTTAACCCTTTACTAAAGTCTTGGTATTTAATACCTGATAGCTCTGCAACTTTTTTTATTGTGAGCCTCTCCCTATTTTCATCTGAGATGAAATCATAATTATTAATCAGCCAATGATGCAATTTTTCATACTTCTTGCCGGAAGCGTTGACTTGTTTTACATAATCAGGATACCAGGCAAGCGCTCTAAAGTATTCCCAGCTCGTTGCTTTATGCTCATATCATTTGATTTCTGCTGTCCTTTTCATTTTTTATGTTTGTGGGTTGGTTATCATTGCTTTAAAATTAAAATATTGTTCCGCTATCATGCAAATAATTGTTTTTGTAGAGCATCTACTGTAAAATAAATTTGTTTATCTTAACTTTATTTTATTCCTTTGTATCCTAATTAACAAGAAAGAAGTGATTCAAAGATTGGAAGAAGTAGCAATAGTTAACACAGGGATTTACGCACAGCCTTATCCTAATGGAGATATTGTTTATCTTCAGGTAAAGTATTTCTCTGAAGATGGTCAGATAGTGCAGGAGCTTCACCAAGAACTGAAAAAAGAAGAAATAAATGAAAAGCATCTTCTGAAAAATGGTGATGTTTTATTTGCCTCGAAAGGAAGTAAAAATTTTGCAACGGTTTATAGTGACCGATATGGAATATCAGTTGCATCTACTGCTTTTATGGTAATAAAATTAAAGCCGGGGGCACAAATACTTCCCGACTATCTTGCATGGTTTCTGAACCATCCTGATAATCTTAATTCTTTAAAGGATAAAGCCACAGGAACCGGGATGCCATCCATCACTAAAAATGCACTTCAAGAAATTGAGCTTTATATTCCAAGCATTGAAAAACAAAGGCTCATTTTAAAGATTTACGAAACGGGTAAACGTAAGGATGAACTATTGAAAAAATTAACCCAACTTAACCAACTCAATCTTCAAAGAACACTTATTAACGCTGTAAAAAATGGAAAATAAAATTAATCAAGCGGACATCAACAAGGTAGTATGGAAAGCCTGTGATACCTTTCGCGGAGTAATAGACCCTTCGCAATACAAGGACTACATTCTTACAATGCTATTTGTAAAATATGTAAGCGATGTAAACAAGGAGAAACGAACTGAGTATTTAAAAAAATACAATGGTGATGTTGAACGCACCGACCGGGCAATGAAAATGGAGCGGTTCGTTATTCCTGAAACCAGCAGCTTTGATTATTTATACGAACACCGCAACGAGGTAAATGTTGGTGAGTTAATCGACATCGGGCTTACCGACCTTGAAGAAGCTAACCGCGAAAAGCTAAGCAGTGAGGATGGCTCCGGTATTTTTCGCAACATTTCATTTAACAGCAGTAACTTGGGTGATGTAAAGGACAAAAATGTGCGCCTGAAAAATTTACTCATTGATTTCAGCAACCTTGACCTTTCCCCTGCCCACCTTGAGAACAATGATGTGATAGGCGACTCTTATGAGTTCCTGATCTCAAACTTTGCCAGTGATGCAGGTAAAAAAGCAGGTGAATTTTACACACCAAAAGAAGTATCAACTTTACTGGCAAAACTCACCAAGAGCAAACCGGGCGCACGAATTTCAGACCCTACTTGTGGCTCCGGTTCATTATTAATTAAAGCTGGAAGGGAAGTTGGTTCCAATAACTTTTCACTTTACGGACAGGAAGCCAACGGCAGCACATGGGCGCTTGCTGTGATGAATATGTTTCTACATGGTTTTGATAATGCAATTATAAGATGGGGCGACACCATTAGAAACCCAAAACTGCGAGAAGGTGATTCGCTGATGAAGTTTGATACAGTTGTGGCAAACCCGCCCTTCTCATTAGATAAATGGGGGAAAGTTGATGAAAAGGAAGAGGACAAATCCAGCACAAGTTTTGACCCTGAAAAGGATAAATACAACCGTTTCTGGCGGGGAATACCACCAAAGAGCAAAGGTGATTGGGCTTTTATCAGCCACATGATTGAAACGACTTATGAAGGAAAAGGAAAAGTTGGAGTTGTTGTGCCGCACGGTGTTTTGTTTCGCGGAGCAAGTGAAGGAAAAATAAGGCAGAGAACGATTGAAGAAAATATTCTTGAAGCTGTAATTGGTTTACCTGCCAACCTCTTTTTCGGCACTGGCATACCTGCTGCTATTTTAATTTTTAACAAAGCAAGACCCGATAAAGGCAAATCTCCGGTATTATTTATTGACAGCAGCAAGCATTTTGAAAGCGGGAAAAATCAGAACAGATTGCGCGATACGGATATTGAACATGTAGTTGACACCTACCGCAAGTTTGCCGAAGGCAAATTGAAACCGGGAGTAATTGAAGATAAATACAGCTATGTAGCCACTTTTGACGAAATACAGGAAAATGAGTTTAACCTGAACATACCGCGTTATGTTGACACCTTTGAAGAAGAAACCGAAGTTGATATTGGCAATGTGCAGAAAGAGATTGTAAGGCTGGAAGAGGAACTGAAAACGGTGCAGGGTGAGATGGAAAAATATTTAACCGAGTTAATGAACTGACATGGCTAAGAATAACGAAACCGCAAAAGAAGGGTTCAACGAAATACTATTATACACTACGCCTAATGGCAAGGTAAAGGTTGAAATCTTTTTACAACATGAAACCATTTGGCTTACACAACAGAAAATTGCTGACTTGTTTGGTGTTGACAGAACGGTTATTACTAAACACCTAAAAAATGTGTTTGAAACAAAGGAACTTGACCAAAATTCAGTTAGTGCAAAAATTGCACATACTGCCGCTGATGGTAAAACCTACTCTACTCAGTTCTACAACCTTGATGCAATCATTTCTGTTGGATACCGTGTAAACAGCACACAGGCAACTGCGTTTCGTATCTGGGCTACCGAACGGTTGAAGGAATACATTATCAAAGGTTTTACGATGGATGATGAGCGGCTGAAAAACCCTAACTACATTTTCGGCAAAGATTATTTTGAAGAACAGCTTGCCCGTATTCGCGACATCCGTTCAAGTGAACGCAGGTTCTATCAAAAAATAACCGACATCTATTCGCAATGCAGTGCCGATTACAGCACTGAAACCGACATCACAAAAAAATTCTTTGCTACGGTACAAAATAAATTGCATTGGGCAATGACCGGACAAACAGCCGCTGAAATTATTTACGCAAGAGTGGACAGCACGAAAGAAAACATGGGACTTACCTCATGGAAAAATTCTCCGAAAGGAAAAATCAGAAAAACCGATGTGGGTATTGCCAAAAATTACCTGAATGAGAAAGAACTCAACGGATTGAACCGCATTGTAACCATGTATCTGGATTATGCCGAAAACCAAGCAGCCAAAGGCGTTGTGATGTATATGAAAGATTGGATGCAGAAGCTGGATGCCTTTCTGCAATTCAATGAAGAAGCTGTTTTGAAAGATGCAGGAAAAGTAACGCATGAAGTTGCCCTGGCATTGGCTGAAAGTGAATACGAAAAATACAGCATAAAACAGGATGCTTTGTATGAAAGTGATTTTGATAAAAATGTAAAAAGCAAAAAACAATTAAGGCAAGTCGAAGATGATTTAGACAAAGCGATGAAGCGATTAGAAGCAAAAAAGAAGAAGAAATGAGCAAACCAGAAACCACAAAACCTTTTTACAACTCTACTATTCCAAGTGATTGGGAGATAATGTCGCTTGATGAATTAGGTGAGCTAAAGAATGGAATTAATAAAGACAAAGAAGAATTTGGGCATGGATTTCCTTTGGTCGGGTTGATGGATGTTTTTGATATTCCAAAAGTTTACAACGGAGAATTTTCATTAGTCAACACAACAGAAAATGAAAGACGGGATTTTGATTTAAGAAAAGGGGATGTGTTGTTTGTCCGTTCATCGGTTAAACCAACCGGAGTTGGTTTGACAACTTTGGTTTGTCAAGATATGCCTAACACAACTTTCAGTGGATTTTTAATTCGTTTTCGCACAAATGGAAAATTAGATTTTGAATTTAAAGCACACTGTTTTTTTGAAGATAACTTCCGACAAAGATTATTGAACAAAAGCACAATCAGTGCAAACACAAATATCAATCAAGTTGCTTTGAAAAGTTTGAAGATTGCTATTCCTTCTCTTCATGAGCAAAAGGCCATAGCCAATATTCTTAGTTTGATGGACACTGCCATCAACAAAAATAATTTGCTGATTGCGAAAAAAGAATTGCAGAAAAAATGGTTGATACAAAATTTACTCAATGGGAAGAAAAGATTGAAAATGTTTGAGAAAGAAAAGTGGAAGGAAATTCATATACATAATGTTGCTAAAGAGGTAAGTCTTAAAAACAGGACAGATAAACAATTAACGGTATTGTCTTGCACCAAATATGATGGACTTGTTCCATCATTGGAATATTTCGGCAGAAGAATATTTTCCGATGATGTCAGCACATACAAAGTTGTTCCGAAAAATCATTTTGCTTATGCAACTAATCATATTGAAGAAGGAAGCATTGGTTATCAGGAAATTTTTGATGAAGCATTGATTAGTCCCATTTATACAGTATTCAAAACGGATGCCTCTGTCAATGATGCCTTCTTTTACAAACTACTAAAATCTCACAAGTGCGTTTATCAGTATCAGGCGCGGATGGAAGGGTCTATTGACCGCAGAGGTGGATTAAGATGGGATGCTTTTTCAATTATTAAAATTCAAATTCCTTCTCTCAAAGAACAAACTGCCATTGCCAAAGTATTGCAAGCAGCCGATAAAGAAATACAACTACTGAAAATTAAAACAGAAAAGCTGCGAGAGCAGAAAAAAGGATTGATGCAGGTATTGCTGACGGGGAAGAAAAGATTGATAATAAAAGAATGAAATTAATATCAAAAATATGAGATACGGTAAAACGAGTGCTACGGTTAATGCGTTTGCAGAAAAAAGATTTCATGAGTTTTGTGATGAATATAGCAACCAGCTCAAACATGAGATAGAATCCGAATCCAAAGATTATATTCTTAAAATTGATGAAACAGAATATACGCAACATCTTACTGAGAAATATACGCTTGAACAGTTAGAGGTTGATACAACAAATCCTGATATCAGAGAACCGCGAAAAATTTTCCAAGATAGAACGAACCATTATGGCGAATCTTATAAAATTGAGGGCTACAGTATTTCGTCTGTTTATAAATTTAAAGGCTCGCCTATATTATTTAAGATGGCTCCCAATTCCAGAATGATAACGAGCTACCCTATTACTATTGTTGGCGAAACAAATTCTCTTATTCTCTCAGTAGATATTTACAATCAGGATGCAAATACTTTTACTGGCAGCCGTGATGCAGGATTGCGGCAGGCATTGATAAATATGCCGAATTTAAATGGGGAAGTAGCTCAATGGAATCAACGTTTACCAAAATTGGTTGAAAATTATTTTAAAAACACAAAAGATAAATACTTAAAAGAAAATAAGTTTTTTGAACAGATTAATGTAAACGTGAATAAGAATACGGAGTCGATTTATTCTGTCCCAATGATTAAAAGAAAAATTATTCCTCAACCAGTTGTTTCTGACAAGAAAGTTTTTACAAGCGTTCCATCTTTTTCTGATTCTGTCCATAAGGATATTTTAAAAATCATTTTCAGCGTGGGGAAATCAATGGAGAGGAAACCTTCTACCTATAAAGATAAAAGTGAAGAGGACTTACGTGATAATATTCTGATGTTTCTGGAAACACGATATGATGGAACAACTGCTACCGGAGAAACATTTAATAAAAGCGGGAAAACGGATATTCTATTAAAGTATGAAGATGGCACTAATTTATTTGTTGCTGAATGTAAGTATTGGGGTGGTGCAGTTGTGATGAATGATGCCATTGACCAACTTTTTGACAGGTATTTAACCTGGTGCGATTCCAAAGCCGCAGTAATTCTATTTGTTCAGCGTGTTGATTTTTCAAGTGTGCTTGCGACAATAAAAGAAGAAGCTAAAAAGCACCAATACTTTTTAAAAGAAATAAGCACTAAAGATGAATCTTCCTTTTCTTATGAATTTCACCTTCCCGGAGATAAAGGCAAGATAATTCAACTTGAAATAATGGCGTTTCATTTTAAAAAATAAAACAATGGAAAAAGAATTATTCGGAATTTGGAGATTGTATAACCTTTATGAACATAACTTTCCTGAAAACGAAACATTTGAGTTGATACTTGCGGCTAATAAAGATTTTAAATTATACAGAAAAAGAGAAGGGAATGAAGATGAGCATAATCAAGGAGAATGGAGTTGCAACTCAGTTCCTTTTGAAGAAAGAACCCCAGAGAATGCAGATGAAATTGGTGTTTTGAAATTGAATGATGAGGCAATAAGTGTATGGGGAATAAGCGATGAATTTCTACACCTGATGATTGACGGAACAAGAAGAGAATTTAAAAAGGTTGGATAAAAAAAGATTAACAATTAAAATTAATTGCCAATGACAAAGCAACAATTAGAAGAAACACTTCAACAACTTCGTAATCTAACGGCTGAAACAGAAGTAGTAGAATTTAAAGAAGCCAAAAACAATTATGATTTTACCAAGCTGGGTAAATACTTTTCTGCTTTGAGCAATGAAGCAAATTTGAAAGGGAAGCCACATGCCTGGTTGGTTTTTGGTATTGAGAATAAACATCATAATATTGTCAACAGCCAATTCCGTCCTCACCGTAAAGACTTAGATAGTTTAAAAAGTGAGATAGCCAACAAGACCACCAACCGCATCACCTTTATAGAAATTCATGAACTGAATTTTCCCGAAGGGAGAGTAGTCATGTTTCAAATACCTGCTGCACCAAAAGGATTTCCTATTGCTTTTGACGGACATTATTACGGCAGAGATAATGAAGAACTTGTTCCGTTAAATCTTGAGGAAATTGAAAGAATACGGGCACAGGCAACCACCGAAGACTGGAGTGCAGCCATTGTTCCCGGTGCTACGATTGATGATTTAGATATGTATGCCATACATATTGCAAGAGAAAATTACAAAAATAAGTTTCCTGAAAAAGCTGCTGATGTTGACACATGGGAGCATATTGTTTTTTTGAATAAAGCAAAAGTTACAATAAAAGGAAAGATTACAAGAACAGCCATTATTCTCTTGGGCAAAGAAGAAGCGGAACATTTTATAAACCCTGCCGAAGCCAAAGTGCGTTGGCTGTTTAAGGATGCAAAGGGCAACGATAAAGATTATGCAATTTTCGGTTGCCCTATGATTTTGACAGTGGATAAAGTATATGCAAAAATCCGCAACATCAAGTATCGTTATATTAAAGAAGGCACTTTGTTTCCTGATGAAGTAAACCAATATGAACCCTACACCATTCGTGAAGCACTGAACAACTGCATTGCCCACCAGGATTACACCAAACACGGAAGAATAAATGTGGTTGAATTAGACGACCAGTTAATTTTCACCAATCTTGGCAGCTTTATTCCCGGCAATGTTGAAAAGGTTGTAAAAGATGATGCGCCCGAAGAGCATTACCGAAATCGTTTTTTAGCTTCTGCAATGTTCAATCTTAAAATGGTTGACACGGCAGGGGGCGGTATCCGTAAAATTTTCAATTTTCAGCGTGAGCGGTTTTTCCCAATGCCGGATTATGATTTATCTGGCGGCAAAGTAAAAGTTACCATAACCGGAAAAGTGTTAGATATGAAATATGCCCAAGTTCTTGCAAGAGACCGTGACCTGGCATTAGAAGAAATTATGATGCTTGATAAAGTGCAGAAGAAAAAACCATTGAATAATTCGGAAGAAAAACAACTTAAAGCAAAACACCTGATAGAAGGAAGGAAGCCAAATTATTTTATTTCAATAAAAGTAGCCCAGCATACAGGGCAAAAAGCAACCTATACTAAGAATAGGGCTTTTGATAAGGCTTATTATCTTGATTTAATAGAGAAAGCTATTAAAGAACATGGCAGTATTGATAGAAGCGAAGTAGATGAATTACTATGGAAGAAACTACCGGATTGGATGGATGATAAACAACGGAAAACAAAGGTTACAAATCTTCTTTCGGAACTTAGAATGAGAAAGAGAATTAAAAATGATGGGAATGATGCCAAACCAAAATGGATTTTAATAGGCTCTTATAAAGGTTTAGGTAATTGAAAATTTAAAAGAGATTTTAAAAGAGATTTATTAGAGAATAGAGATGTTCTTATTAGAGTAAAAATTATAAATGACTGAAAATGAATGCTTAATGTCATTATTTAATACGTTCTTTTAATAGAGATTATTAGAGGTTAAAAGACAATACTAAAAGTAAAATGGAAACCCCCAGCTTTAAAGAAGACCATATCAGCCAGATACCAGCGTTGCAACTGCTGATGAAAATGGGCTATACTTATCTTTCACCGGAAGAGGCTTTAAAATACCGCAACAATAAAACAACTGCTGTTTTGCTGGATGATATTTTACGCAAACAACTCAGGGAAATAAACAGCATAAAAGTAAGCAGCACCAAAACGGCAATTTTCAGTGATGCCAATATTGAGAATGGAATACAAGCACTGAAAGATATGCCCATGAACGAGGGTTATATTGCCGCCAGCGAAGACGCTTACAACCTTATTACGTTAGGCAAAGCCCTTGAGCAAAGTATTGATGGCGATAAAAAGAGTTTTACGCTTCGTTATGTTGATTGGGAAAACATCAGCAATAATGTTTTTCATGTAACCGAAGAATACAGTGTAATGCGCAGCACCAGCAAAGAGCATTACCGTCCTGATTTGGTTTTGTTTGTAAACGGTATTCCGTTTTGCATAATAGAATGTAAGCGCCCTGATATGAAGGAGCCGCTTGAACAAGCCATTTCGCAGCACCTGAGAAGTCAGCAGGAAGATGGAATACGCTCGTTATATGTTTACTCCCAAAGTGTTTTAACAGTTGCTACCGATTACTGCGCTTATGCAACCAACGGAACAGAACCGGAGTTCTGGGCTAAATGGGAAGAAAAAGAGGAGGAAGAAAAAAAACGTGCTGAAGCATTAAAGTTGTTGAAGAATATTCCTTTGAACGAGGAGCAAAAAACTAAACTGTTTGCCGAACGCTTCAAATATGTGAAGAGATATTTTGACGAATTTGAAAAGTCAGAAATACTCGTTACCAAACAAGATGAATATCTGTATAGTTTATGCCGACCTGAACGGTTGATTGACCTTGCCTATAACTTTATTTTGTTTGATGATGGAGCAAAGAAGATTGCAAGGTATCAACAATATTTTGCAATTAAGAAGGCAATGAAACGGCTTCAGGTAATTGAAGGCGGCAAACGAAAAGGTGGGGTAATCTGGCACACGCAAGGAAGCGGTAAGTCTTTAACGATGGTTATGCTGGCGCAAGCCATTGCATTAAACAAAACCATACTTAACCCTAAAATTATTTTAGTTACTGACCGTGTTGACCTTGACGATCAGATTACAGGAACATTCCGCAAGTGTGGTATGCCCGTAGAGAATGCAGCTACCGGAAATCGTCTTGTTGATTTATTGAAGAGCAAAAGTGATGCAGTAGTAACAACGGTTATCAATAAATTTGAAACTGCTTTAAAACAATTAAAACCATCGTTAGACAGTCCTGATATTTTCGTTCTGGTTGATGAAGGACATCGCACTCAACATGGCACGTTTAATATTGACATGCAGAAAGCATTACCCAATGCTTGTTTCATTGCAATGACAGGAACCCCGCTTTTTAAGAAAGATAAAAATACTGCATTACGTTTTGGTGGAATGATTGACACCTACACCGTTGACCAAGCTGTGAAAGATAAAGCGGTTGTTCCGCTTTTATATGAGGGACGACATACCAGGCAAACAGTTAATGAAAATCAGATTGACACTTTCTTTTCCATGATTTCTGAGCCGTTAACTGAATACCAGAAGGCTGACATGAAAAAGAAATTTTCAAATGCAGACCAGTTAAATGTTGCCGAACAAAAAATATATGCGCAGGCATGGGACATCAGTTTACATTTTAAAAATAACTGGAAGGGAACACCCTTTAAAGCGCAGTTGGTTTGTCAGAATAAAATGGCTGCAATTAAATACAAGCATTACTTAGATACAATAGGGCTGGTAAGTTCAGAGTTGTTGATGTCGCCACCTGATGAACGTGAAGGCGAAGAAAGCGCTTACGGAGAAACTCAGGATGCTGTAAAGGCTTTCTGGAAAAAAATGATGGGCGAACACGTTACACCTAAAAAATACCAGACCAATCTCATTAACCGTTTCAAGAAAGCAGATAAGCCCGAAATAATTATCGTGATTGATAAGCTGCTTACCGGGTTTGATGAACCAAAGAATACGATTTTATACTTGACCAGAAATCTAAAAGGGCACACCTTATTGCAGGCTATTGCAAGAGTAAACAGGGTTTATCCTGACAAGGACTTCGGATATATCATTGATTATTATGGCGTGATTGAAGAACTGGACGATGCGCTGGAATTATATTCTTCGTTCTCGGAATTTGATGAAGGCGACCTGGCAGGCACATTGACTAATATTACCGAAGAGATTAAAAAACTTCCCCAGAAATACTCTGAGCTTTGGGATATTTTCAAGGGTGTTGAAAACAAGCGCGACCTTGAAGCCTATCAGGTATTATTGAGAGATGAGGCATTACGAGCTTTATTCTATGACAAGCTGGCGCAGTTTGCAAAAAGCCTGAAAATTGCATTTTCATCAATTCAGTTTCATAAGGACACGGATGAAAAAGCCGTTAAGCGTTACCGTGACGACCTTGCTATGTTCCTGAAACTTCGGGCAGCAGTGGT
The DNA here is from genome assembly GCA_020054035.1 of Bacteroidia bacterium. Classification (GTDB taxonomy): domain Bacteria; phylum Bacteroidota; class Bacteroidia; order SXHM01; family SXHM01; genus SXHM01. Next base: position 15,851 of record JAGVLY010000088.1, read on the forward strand.
GCAACGGTATAGCAATGAAATTGATTACAAAAAATATGAAGGGCAAATTCAGAAATTAATTGATACCCACATTACGGCTGATAAGGTTGAAATCATCACAGACCTTGTAAATATTTTTGACAAGGAAAAGTTTCAGCAGGAAGTAGAAAAAACAACAGGCAAAGCAGCCAAAGCAGATAAGATTGCATCCAGAACCCAGAAACATATTTCGGAGAAGATGGATGAAGACCCTGCTTTCTACAAGCGTTTTTCTGAGATGCTGAAAGATACGATTAAAGCATTTGAAGAACACAGAATAAATGAAACACAGTATTTACAAAAGGTTCAGGAAATAATGAACCATGTATTACTACACACCGACTCGGAAATCCCCGAAGCATTGAAAGAACGGGATGTTGCAAAAGCATTTTATGGCATAGCTAAAGAAAGCCTGCTTGAAAAGCTAAAGGACGAAAGTTCTGCCAAAGCAATAAGCACCGAAGCTGCTATTGCTATTGATGAAATAATATTGGAAAATCTTGTGGTGGACTGGCAGGCAAAATATGATATTACCAAAAAGATGATTCACCTTATCGGGGACTATCTGATTGACGAGATTAGGGATAAATACCAATTATCTATTTCGTTTGAAGAAATTGATTCAATCGCGGAGAAGTGCGTTGAGATTGCTAAAATCCGGTATAAGCGATGACTGATTTTATTCAGTTTGGTTCAAAGAGAATTGATTACCGTGTAATTTATTCCAACAGAAAATCATTAGGCATTTCTGTAACACCGGAGCTTGACGTTATCGTGAAAGTTCCTGTTGGTGCATCACCGGAGAAAGTAAAAGAGAAGCTCAGGAAAAAGGCTGCATGGATAATTAAACAGCAAAGTTTCTTCTTATCCTTTCACCCTAAAACACCTGCAAGAAGATTTGTCGGTGGAGAAACTCATTTGTATCTGGGTAGGCAGTATCAGTTAAAAGTAATTAGCGGCACAAACGAAGCCGTAAAGCTCAAGGGTAGATTTATTGAAGTAACCGCAATCAACAAATCAAGAGTAAGAGAATTAATGACGAAATGGTATTTGCAAAATGCCAAAGCAAAATTCTCTGTCATTGCTGAACCGTTTATCAGCAGGTTTAAAAAATATAAAGTGCAACCATCCTCATTGGTGCTTCGTGAAATGCCTACGCGCTGGGGAAGCTGCACACCCAAAGGAAAGATTATTCTCAACCCTGAACTAATCAAAGCACCGAAGGGTTGCATTGAATACGTTATTGTTCATGAACTCTGCCACCTTGTTCACCACGACCACACCCAAAAATTCATTGACCTACAAACGAAGGAAATGCCCGATTGGGAAAAATGGAAATCACGGCTTGAAAAAATATTAGCATAATTGGATTGTTTCCAATGTACATGGTTTCCTCTCTTATTGAAAGTTTCTTTCATAAAAAACCTACATTTGTTCACACACAAATAAATGAAATTGAACAATGGCTGAAATAGTAAGAATGCCCAAACTAAGTGATACCATGAGTGAAGGCGTGGTAGCCAAATGGCACAAAAAAGTTGGAGATAAAGTTGCCTCAGGCGAATTGCTTGCCGACATAGAAACCGATAAAGCCACCATGGAATTTGAATCCTTCCAAGAGGGGACTTTGCTTTACATAGGTGTGGAACAAGGTAAAACCGCACCTGTTGATTCTATTCTTGCCATCTTGGGCAAAGAGGGTGAAGATATAAAAGCCCTTATTGAAGGAGACACCAAGAAGTCCACAGCAGATAGCCCACAACCCACAGCAAAACAACCAATTGTTGAAGTAAAAAAAGATGAGCCTGCTGCTGAACCTGAAAAAGATAAAAAAGAAGAACCTGTTGCAGAATCTACCAAACAAGTTGTTGAAGAAAAAGTGGTTGAGTCTCCAACTTCCAACCTCCAACCTCCAACCTCCGAATCGCAAGATGGCAGACTAAAAGCCTCACCGCTTGCAAAAAAATTAGCTAAAGAAAAGGGCATTGACCTTAGCCGCATACAAGGCAGCGGTGATGCGGGAAGGGTTGTAAAACGCGATGTACATACAGTAAACTTATCCTCGTTTGGAGAGCGTTCGGCTGCCAATGAAAAGGAAAGCCATATTGATGCTGATATTTCGCAAATGCGCAAAACTATTGCAAAGCGATTGGCAGAAAGCAAATTTACCTCACCGCATTTCTACCTCACGATTGAACTGGATATGGATAATGCAGTTGCTGCACGCACTGCTATTAATGCCGTTGCACCTGCAAAAATATCATTCAACGATATGATTATTAAAGCTGCTGCCGTGGCTTTAAAAGAGCATCCAAAAGTAAATTCATCGTGGCGCGGTGATAAAATACGCTATAACACACATGTACATATTGGTGTAGCAGTGGCGGTAGAAGATGGCTTACTGGTTCCTGTAGTGCGTTTTGCCGATAGCAAAGCTCTTTCACAAATTTCAACCGAAGTAAAAGCCTTAGCCGAAAAAGCGCAAACCAAAAAACTGCAACCTGCCGAGTGGGAAGGCAACACCTTTACTATTTCTAATCTTGGTATGTTTGGTATTGAGGAATTCACAGCTATCATCAACCCACCTGATGCCTGTATAATGGCAGTAGGTGCGGTAAGGCAAACACCGGTTGTAAAAAACGGGCAGGTTGTTCCAGGCAATGTAATGAAGGTTACTCTTTCATGCGATCATCGCGTAGTAGATGGCGCAACAGGTTCTAAATTTTTGCAAACCTTTAAATTCTTGCTTGAAAACCCGGTAATACTTTTGGGAAGAAATGAAATCTAAGAGCCTGTTTATTTCACAATAAAATAAGCCAGCGCCAGCCAAACAAGTCCTTTAATAAGGAAGAAAAGAAAACCAACAAAGCCAATCCGCTTTAGCCATAGCTTTAGGCGTGTTCCCTTCTTATTATTCTCTTCCTCGTCCAAAATCATGGAACAAATTTAGGGCTTTCTGAGCTTAAAAACCTGTTTAACGGACAATGCGTTAGAGCTAACGGGGCATCCGTTAAGACTTACGCGCCATCCGTTAGGCTTAACGCGCCATCCGTTAGGCTTAACGACCTACCTGTAACCTTAACGCGCCATCCGTTAGGCTTAACGCGTCACCTGTTAGCTCTAACGCGCCTACTTCTAACCTTAACGCATTGTCCGTTAAACCTGATTTTAGCTTCAGAACATAGTTTATCCTATATTTTAACTGCTTGACTCTTGCCATTTTCCACCGCTGATTAATGCCCAATTACCGACTTAATTATAATTTGATAAATTCGCCCCGTTCAATAACATATTTAACCTATAAATATCCGTATGAAGCGTTACTCCTCACTCATTTTTTCGGCAGCATTTTTATTCATCTGCCAACTTACTTTTGCTCAGGAAACAGGAACTCTGAAAGGAGTAATAACCGATACCAAAACAGGTGAAACCCTTATAGGCGCAAGCGTAACCCTTGAAACCGATAAAACCAAAGGCTCGGCTGCCGATTTTAACGGAAACTACTCACTTACCCTGCCGGCAGGAAAACATAAAGTTGTTATTTCATTTACCGGCTACAACACCAAAACAAAAGAAGTAACCATTACCGCAGGACAAACCACTACCCTGAATGCTGACTTATCAGTAACCGCAAAAGAACTGGGTGCAGTAGTAGTATCAGCCGGAAAATTTGAACAGAAAGTAGAAGACCTTACCGTTTCGGTAGAGATTATAAGTGCTGATTTGGTTGCCAATAAAGGAACCACCAGTGCCGAAACAGCCATTAACCAAACACCCGGAGTTCAGATTATTGACAGCGAACCGCAAATACGCGGTGGAAGCGGATACAGCTTTGGAGCAGGAAGCCGTGTAGCCGTTTTGGTTGACGACCTACCTTTAATGAGCGGTGATGCCGGTCGCCCAAGCTGGGGATTTATTCCCGTTGAAAACCTGGAACAGATTGAGGTAATCAAAGGAGCATCATCGGTGCTTTACGGTTCTGCCGCATTAAGCGGAATTATTAACGTAAGAACAGCTTACCCTAAAGATACACCGCAAACAAAAATTACTCTGTTGGTAGGAATGTATGACACACCAAAACGTAAAGAAACCAAATGGTGGGAAGGAGCAAATCCAATGATGGGAAACATTAATTTCTTCCACTCACGCAAAATCGGAAACCTTGACTTTGTAATCGGAGGAAATATGCTTGCCGATGACGGACACGTTGGTCCCGGAAAAGAAGCCTACCTTGGTGCTAACGGAGAGGACAGCGTAAACCAAGGAGTAACCGTTTACAAGCCATATCCAAAATCTACTGCCTTCAGCAATGTGGGTAAAGAGCAAGGATTATTTAACAAACGTTTCAGAATAAACACTCAATTGCGCTGGCGTTCAAAGAAACACGTTGGTCTGGCCTATGGAGTTAACGTAAACTTCTCAAAAGGAATTTCTAAAGGCGCCTTGCTTTGGGAAAACTATACTACCGGAATCTACCGCCCTTATCCCGGTTCTGACACCCGCACCGACCAGATTACTTACAACATTGACCCATTCATCTCCTACTACGGACGCATAAACGGAAACCGACACACCTTGCGCACCCGGATGTTTCACCAAAACAACGCCAACACCAATAATCAGGCAAACAAAAGCACGCTGTATTATGGCGAATATCAGTTTCAACGAAAAGTTAAAAAAATTAACGACCTTATTATAACTTCCGGTGCAATGGGAACCTATAGTTCAGGTCAGGCACAATTGTATGCAGGACTTGACAGCAGCGGAAAAAATTCTTATGTAAACGCAGCTGCTTATTTGCAGATTGACAAGAAATTCTGGAAAAAATTAAACGTTACCATTGGTGGACGTTATGAATTTTTTCAGGTTAACCAAAGCGAAAAACAAGGGGTACCTGTATTTCGTGCCGGTGCAAGCTACGGAGTTGGAAAAGCAACGTTCTTCCGCGCATCATTTGGACAAGGCTTCCGTTTTCCAACTATTGCCGAGCGTTTTATCCGCACCAACGTTGGCGGTATCAACATTTTCCCCAATGCTGATATTGAGCCTGAAAAAGCATGGAATGCCGAGATTGGTATAAAACAAGGAATTAAAATCGGTAAATTCTATGGCTACTTAGACCTTGCAGGTTTCTGGCAACAATACTATAATACAATTGAATTTACTTTCGGAAAATGGGATACTCAGCCAGGCTTCCAGAACATTGCCAACAACCTTGGCTTTAAATCGGTAAATACCGGAAACACGCGTGTTGTGGGTGTTGATTTCTCTGTTTTGGGGCAAGGGAAGTTTACCGAAAATTTTGGAGTTAATATTCTTGCAGGTTATACCTATACCCTGCCGCAAACACTTAACCCCGATAAACTTTATAATGCACAATCACCCGATACATTGTATCCTGTAAAACTTGCATACAATACTTCAAGTCTGGATACAACCAACAACATTTTAAAATACCGTTTCCAGCATTTGGTAAAAATGGATGTTGAGTTTAATGTATACGGTGTTCAGCTGGGTATCAGCTACCGCTACAATAGTTTTATGCAAAATGCAGACAAAATATTCTATGATTTGGATGCAGGAGTTATTCCAACAGGCTTGAAAGGAATAGGTTTAATTGAAGCACGTGGTGATAATGTTAACCGCACCAACCCAGAGTGGACATTAAATGATCCTGCTAAAAAAGCCGGAATTTCAATTGTTGATCTTCGTGTGGCTTACTCCATTAAAAAGACCCACAAACTTGCATTCATCGTAAACAACCTTTTCAATGAAGAATATGCACTCCGCCCGTTAAACATCAACCCGATGAGAATGTATAATCTGCAATACACACTTGCTTTTTAATAAAAACTAAAAAAATAAAATGGCTACTAAAACAGCACCCGTTAAACTTACCGAACAAAGAGAACACAGTTTCTTTAATGATGTATTACAATACTTTGACCGTGCTTCCGGTTATCTGAATCACCCGGCAGGTGTGTTGGAACAGATAAAATATTGCAACAGCGTTTACCGCATGCGCTTCCCTGTAAAAGTTGACGGAAAGATTGAAGTAATTGAAGCATACCGTGCAGAGCACAGTCATCACAAACTGCCCACCAAAGGTGGTATCCGTTACAGCATACATGTGAACCAGGACGAAGTAATGGCATTGGCAGCATTGATGACCTATAAATGCGCCATTGTTGATGTACCTTTCGGAGGCGCAAAAGGCGGAATAAAAATAAGTCCGCGCAAAAGCACTCCCGAATTTATGGAAGCCGTTACAAGACGGTATACTGCCGAGTTAATCAAGAAAAATTTTATCGGTCCCGGCATTGATGTTCCTGCTCCCGACTATGGTTCAGGCGCTCGCGAAATGGCTTGGATTGCCGATACGTACTCTGCATTCTTTCCAACCGAATTAAATGCAATTGCCTGCGTTACCGGAAAACCATTAAGTCATGGCGGTATTCAGGGTAGAACCGAAGCAACCGGACTTGGTGTTTATTATGGTTTGAAAGAAGCGTTCAGCAAAAAAGAAGATGTAAAACAATGGGGCTTAACAACCGGACTTGACGGAAAAACAGTTGCCGTTCAGGGTCTTGGTAATGTTGGTTACTACGCAGCAAAATTTATGCACGAAGCAGGCGCAAAAGTTGTTGCCATTGCAGAATGGGATGCTACCGTTTACAGTGCAAAAGGAATTGACCCCGACAAAATTTTAAAATTTAAAACTGAAACCGGAGGAATAAAAAATTTCCCGGGAGCAAAAACTCTTCAGCCTAATACTGCAGCACTTGAAATTGAGTGTGATATTTTAATTCCTGCTGCGCTCGAAAATCAAATACACTCAGGTAACGCAAAAAATATAAAAGCAAAAGTAATTGCTGAAGCAGCAAACGGACCTGTTACTCCCGAAGCTGAGAAAATTCTTCTAAAAAAGGGCGTTTATATCATTCCCGATATTTATCTGAACGCAGGTGGTGTAACCGTTTCTTATTTCGAGTGGCTGAAAAATCTTTCGCACGTTCGTTTCGGACGGATGGAAAAACGCTACGAAGCAAAAATGAACCACAACATCTTGGACACAATTGAACAAGCAACAGGTTCACGCATTACCCGTGTTCAGAAAGACCTGATTGAGCGCGGAGCGGATGAGCGCGACTTAGTTTATTCAGGTTTGGAAGAAACCATGATTAACGCATACAACTCAATCCGCGACCGTTACAAAACCACTAAAGGAATGCCTGATTTGCGTACTGCAACGTTTGCAACCGCAATTGATAAAGTGGCTATTTCGTATCAGAACCTGGGTATTTTCCCATAAGAGAAAGACCAACAACAAAAAAGCCTCGCAAAATTGCGGGGCTTTTTTGTTCCCATTTTGGAAACATTTGTATCTTTGTGCCGATGCGAATAATTGCACGAAGAACTTTACGCGAATTTTGGGAGAAGTTTCCGGAAGCAGAAACTGCATTGAAAGTATGGTATGGCGAAATAAAAAAAGCAGAATGGAAGAACTTTAATGAATTAAAAAAGCAATTTGGGAACGCCAGCGTAGTAGGTAATGACAGGGTTGTATTTAACATTAAAGGAAACAATTACCGCTTGATAGCAGCCATTGATTACGAAAAACAAATTCTATGGATACGCTTCATTGGGTCACATAAAATGTATGATAAAATTGAGGCAAAAAAAATATAACATGAATATAAAACCTATAAAAACAAAGAAAGATTATAACGATGCAATAGCTCGCATGGAAAAACTTTGGGGTGCTAAAAGTAGAACTCCTGAGGGCGATGAATTAGATATACTTGCCACACTGATTGATAAATATGAAGAGGAGCACTTTCCTATTGAAGCACCAGATGCTGTAGAGGCAATTAAATATATGATGGAAGAAAAAGGGATTGAACGAAAAGAATTAGAAAAGGCAATAGGCGATAAAAGCAAAGTTTCAGAAGTATTAAACCGCAAACGTGAACTTTCAAAAAGAATGATTCGCTCTCTGCATGAAATGTTTGGTATTCCTTACGAAATCCTGATGGCATAAGAGATGAAAATCGCACTCGCACAACTCAATTACCACATCGGTAATTTTGATAATAACACTGCACAAATTATTTCCGCCATTGAAAAAGCAAAAGCAGAAGGTGTCGATTTAGTAGTGTTTGCCGAGCTTTCAGTTTGCGGTTATCCGCCACGCGATTTTCTGGAATTCAAAAGTTTTATTGAAGATTGTGATAAAAGTGTTGCACAAATTGCTACTGCCTGCCAAGGTGTTGCAGCGATTGTTGGTGCGCCCTCACCTAACCCTGAAATTCATGGAAAAAATCTTTTCAATTCTGCTTATTTTCTGAATGAAGGGAAGATTGAAAAAATTGTTTCGAAAGCATTGCTTCCTAATTACGATGTATTTGATGAGTACCGGTATTTCGAGTCGGCACGCAAGTTTGAAATAGTTGAATTTAAAGGCGAACGCATTGCTTTAACCATTTGCGAAGACATCTGGGATATTGAGCAAGACCCGATGTATGTGGTAAATCCCATGGATGAACTGGCAAAGCAAAAACCAACATTGATGGTGAACATTGCAGCCTCTCCTTTTGATTACAACCATGCTGAAGAGCGCAGAAAAGTGATGCGCTATAATGCTGAAAAGTATAAACTGCCTTTGTTTTATGTAAACCATATTGGCGCACAAACAGAACTTATTTTTGATGGCGGCAGCATGGTTACCGACAACAGCGGAAACATTGTTGAAGAACTAAATTATTTCAAAAATGATTTCAGAATCTTTGACACGCAGAATTTAGTAGCAGAGAAAAAACTGCACAAAATCGATTCTAAAATTGAGCGCATCCACGATGCGCTGGTGCTTGGCATTCGCGACTACTTTGGCAAAATGGGTTTCAGCAAAGCCATCCTCGGATTGAGTGGTGGTATTGATTCTGCAGTGGTGCTGGCATTGGCATCGCGTGCTCTGGGAAAAGAAAATGTGAGTGTGCTTTTATTGCCTTCGCAATTTTCTTCTGACCATTCCATTTCCGACTCGGAAGAGATGTGCAAACGATTGGGAACAAAATATCACATCATCGGCATTAAGGAAATCTTTTCGGTGATTGATAACAAGCTGAAACCGATTTTTGCCGGAATGCCTTTTAATGTTGCCGAAGAAAATATTCAGGCACGCATCCGTGGTGTTTTGCTCATGGCAATGACCAACAAATTCGGAAGCATTTTATTAAACACAACCAACAAAAGCGAGGCTGCTGTTGGGTACGGAACCCTTTACGGAGACATGAATGGAGGGCTTTCAATCTTGGGCGATGTATATAAAACACAGGTGTATGAACTAGCGCATCACATCAACAAATTGGATAATTGCATTCCTGAAAATATTATTACCAAAGCACCTTCTGCCGAGTTGCGCGAAAACCAGAAAGATTCCGATTCACTTCCCGACTATTCTATACTTGACGAAATACTTTTTGACTACATCGAAAAACGCCTCGGTCCGAAAGAACTGATTGCAAAAGGCTATGACGAAAAATTGGTAATGCGTATTTTAAAACTCGTAAACACCAGCGAATATAAACGCCATCAGCTTCCGCCTGTTTTGCGTATTTCTCCTAAAGCATTTGGCGTTGGCCGCAGAATGCCGATTGTTGGAAAATATCTTTCGTAAAATCAGAGTAAAACTTCTTCGCGGTTTAGCGCGGCTTTATAGACCTGCAATACACGATTGCGCGCAAACACATGCTCAACAATTGGCTGCGGATAGTTTGAAGTGCCAAATTCAGGCACCCATTTTTTGATGTACTTGAAATCAGGATCAAACTTTTTCTGCTGCTCTGTAGGATTAAAAACACGGAAATAAGGAGCGGCATCGCAACCGCAACCTGCAGCCCACTGCCAGTTTCCGTTATTAGCCGCTAATTCAAAGTCTAATAATTTTTCTGCAAAATAGGCTTCGCCCCATCGCCAGTCAATGAGCAAATGTTTGGTTAAAAAACTTGCAACCACCATGCGAACACGATTGTGCATTAATCCTGTGGCATTGAGTTCACGCATACCTGCATCCACCATAGGGTAACCGGTCTTACCTTGGCACCATGCCTGAAAATGCTCTTCGTTATTCGTCCATTTTATTGCATCGTAATCTTTCTTAAAAGCAGCATTTACAACCTGTGGAAAATGCCACAAAATCGTCTGAAAAAACTCCCGCCAGATTAATTCGTTCAGAAATTGTTCATTGTTTTGCTTTGCCAACACAACCATTTCACGAATACTCACCGTTCCGAAACGCAGATGAACACTGAGGTTTGAAGTTCCTGCAACCGAAGGTGTATTTCGCGTGTTGTGATAATTTTTCAGCAAACCATCATTTAACCTTGCAGGCGGAACTTCAATTCCTGATTGCTCAAATGTGAGTTCTCCCAGGGATGGCTTATGAAAAGGTGTAATTTTTACTAATCTGTCTAACAGTTTTTCTGAAGGAAAATTTTCTGTTACTGAATTTGCATATGCTGTTTTCCAGCGAACTGAATATGGTGTAAAAACCGTATAGGGTTTTCCATCCGGCTTTAGCACCTCATCTTTTTCAAAAATAACATGGTCCTTAAATGTGTGAAAAGCAATTCCATTCTCGGAAAGCAGTTTTGAAATTTTTGTGTCTCTTTCTTTAGCGTATGGTTCATAATCACGGTTGGTATAAATGCCAGTGATTTTGTATTTATCAATAAGCCGCTTGAACGAGGCTTCGGGACTGCCGTATATTATTTTTAGTGAGCTTCCCTGCTTTTCAAATTCTTCTTTTAGTTTTAGAAGTTGATTGAGGATGAACTCAACACGTGCATCTTTTTTATTTTCAAGTTTTGATAGAATTTCAGTGTCGAAAATAAAAATGGGCAAAACGTTACCACCGTTTTTCAGGGCATGAAAAAACCCACAGTTGTCGTGCAACCGCAGGTCTCTTCTGAACCAGAAAATAGTTACCGGAGTGTTCGGCATTAATTGTTTCTGTAGTCTTTAAAATACTCCATCAATATTTTGCGGGCGATGAAAATGCGGCTTTTCACCGTTCCCATCGGTATGTCAAGTTGTTCGGCAATTTCTTCGTATTTATAACCTTCAACGTGCATCATAAACGGAACACGGTATTGCTCTTCTAGTTTGTTGATACCTGCATGTATTTCTTTTTCTGCCAAACGCGATGTAGGTGAAGTAAAACCTGAATCCTGAGGCATGTTTAGGAAAAACAAATCCTTTGTATTGTCGAACAATTCGCCTGAACGCTGCTGTCTGCGATAGTTATTAATGAAGGTGTTCTTCATAATAGTATGCATCCATGCCGAAAGGTTAGTGCTGTCGGTAAATTTTTCGCGATAAGTAAGAGCCTTTACAATGGTATCCTGTAAAAGATCGTTCGCATCTTCCATGTCTGCGGTGAGTTTCAGCGCAAAGTATCTGAGTTTGTTGCTGAGGAAGGAAACCTGAGTGTTAAATTCTATTGCTGTCATGGTTTGTTTGTTTTAGTGGCACAAACATAATACATGTTACAACATCTTGTTCAATTAATTCGATAAATAGTTAAACAAAACATAAAACAGAGCAGATTTATATTGAAATGTTAAATAATCTTAACCTCAAAAATCCGATGAATGGTAAAAAGAACCGGGATTAGTTCTCTAAGTTTTGCAGCAGTGAATGAATATCACGCGAGCAGGTGATACAATGAACATTATCAAGGCTTGCAAAATCTATGTTGCATGACTGCATACCGGCAACATAGACAGGACGACCCGGGCAGGCAGTCTGCATGGACTGAACGTATTCTTTTATTCCGCCTTCAATGGGCGAAGTAATGTAGGTAACAAGGTAATCGGGCTTGCGGTTTCTTACTACGTGGGCAAGGTCTTTCAAAGGCAATGATTGCCCAAGGTAAATAACCCTGTGTGCATGTTTGCGCAAGAGATAGTTGGTGAAAAGCAAACCTATTTCGTGCAACTCACCTTCGGGTAAAAAGAGCAGAAAGGATTTAGACTCAGCTGTTGTGTTTTTTGGCAACCCGTCAATGGCAACAATTAGTTTCTGGCGGATAAGGTTAGATACAAAGTGTTCCTGGGCGGGTGTTACATTTCCTGTTTGCCACAGTATTCCCACTTTATCAAAAAACGGATAAACCACATGCAGCATGGCATCTTCAAAGCCATCTTTTAAAATCTGGTTGGTAAGGTGCTGTTCAAATTTTTCCTCATCCATTTCAATCATGGAGACAACCAATTGCTCAATCTGAGCATCATAAACTTTTTCGCCTGAAGCTACTTTCTCCACTTCTTTGCAAATATCGCTTTCGCAGAGGCAGGCGATTTTTGAAATTTTGTAGCCGTAATTATTGAGTAATGAGATGTTAAGCAGCTTTTTCAATTGCTCGTCATTGTAATACCTGAAATTGGTTTCGGTGCGGCTGGGTTCAATTATTTTGAAACGCTTTTCCCAGATGCGGATGGTATGAGCCTTTACACCCGATAGCTTTTCAAGATCTTTAATAGAATAATTTCCCATGCCTGATTTAGTTCAGCAATAATACAAACAAAGAGAGAGATTGTTTAGATGTCTGGGATTTTTTACCGCAGAGAACGCGGAGTAGACGCAGAGATCGCAGAGGGAAAAAGAATTGCATCTTTGCAAAAAAATTGAAAAATGCGCCTCCTGCTTTTTATTGCCACCTGCCTGCTTAGCTCCTGCATTTCCTACAAACCGGTTATGATTACCGGAATAAAAGATGTGAAAACCGCCAACATTTCGGGCGAATCGGTAGAGCTTGCTTTTAACCTTGAGATAGATAACCCCAACGGTTTTAGAATTGTGTTGAAACAATACGATATGGATGTTATGCTCAATGATAAGGGATTGGGCAAGGCAAGTTCGAGCGAAAAGATTGTGATAAAACGCAAGTCAAAAGAAACGCATCCTTTTAAACTGAGCGCGAGCTACAAAGATTTTATAGGCGCCACCGTAAGCGGTTTGGGTGCGCTACTTAATAAAGAGCCCGTTACCTTTAAAGTGAAAGGTGCTATCAAAGGCAGAATATGGTGGTTCAAAAAAAGTATTCCTATAGAAACCACACAGAAAATCAAGTTATAGAAAGGGTTTACAAGCCTGCCGTTAATCGAAAAAACGGACTATTTTGTATTTGCCTCTTGACTTTGGTCGAAGAATGGTGTATGTTTGTTTATTAATTATAAACATTCATCTACTAAAAAGATGATTTTTGCCTATAGGATGTGCCCTCCTTTTGCAAAAAGAAAAGTTGTATAAAAATGGATAACTCATTTGATTTAAGTTCGGCACGGGGAATGAAAGTTCCTTTCATGGAAGACGACAAAGATTTAATGGAAATACGCAAAGACATTATTCGCGAAAGTCTTTCGGATGTTTATGACCAAACCTCCAATTTTGAAACCATTGCCACTATAAAAGGTGTAGATTATGTAAACGATGCACATGCGCTAACGGTGGACAGCACCGGCAGTTCACTCTTACGCTGCTACAAGCCTGTAACTTGGATTATGGCTGAACCGCAAGACCACAATGAACTTGCAGAAATTTCGGAAATAGTAGAAGAAAAGGTAAATACAATTATCTGCTTGAGCCAAAATGTAAATGCAATTTTCAATGCGTTTGGAGCAGATACAGTACCATTGATTATTAGTGCCGAGAACATGCAAGAAGCAATTACCGTTGCTGCTGCCATAACTAAACCGGGGGAATTGGTGTTGTTTTCACCTGCATCTTATGATGTAGATAGAAATGCGGGTAAGGAATTCAATAAGGCTGTGAGGGCTTTAAAGAAGAAATAGGCTCCTCATCTACTTCTTAAGCAGTTCAATTATATCATTATAAATTGCATCATCTCCGGGGCGCTTAGCATTTTCATCAGCAATGTTTCCCGATTTATCAATCAACATATAGCGTGGAATACTGCTTATTTTAAAAAACTTGCAGGCTTCAGAACTCCAGTTGCCAGGTGATATTGTGTGAAAACCATGTATCTCCATTTTCTCAATCGCACTTTTCCACGATTCTTCGTTTTCGTCAATCGAGATATACAGAAATACAATATTCTTTTTTTCTTTAGCTGTAAACTTTTCCTGCAATAGTTTTGCAAAAGGAAACTGCTGACGACAAGGTCCGCACCAGCTAGCCCAAAAATCAATGTAAACTACTTTTCCTTTAAAATCATCCAGCGAAACTGTTTTGCCTTCTAATGTTTTTGCTGTAAAACCTGTGGGAGCAGGCTTTTGTCCAACAACTATGGGTGCTGCTTTTTTATCTTCTTGCTTTACTTCAGCATTTAGTACCTCTCCGCATCTTTCATTAATCAACGAAGAGTAAAAACCGTTTTTATCCTCGGTAGCAAGCACATTGAAAATCCGTTTTAAAGGTGCTTGCGGAATTTTGGAGCAATTCTCTAAAAGAAATTTTGCAAGGAAATAAGTGAATGCCTTCGTTTCAAAGAAATCTCTTGCTGCTTTGTATTTTGCTTCCAGCGAAGTTCCCTGATCGGTAAACTTATTGAAGCCATTATTTTTAGATGCAGTATAAATGGAGTAGTAGTAAACAAACAAGCGGTAATACCTACTTTGCAGTGCTATTGGATTTTTGCCGTCTTCAGCAGTTACTTCACTCAGCATAATTTCAGGCAAAGCACCAACTACTGTGTTTGCGCTGTTATTTCCACGCATAATTGGAAAGGAGACAAGACTACCGAGGTAATTATAGCGGATTAGATTTTCAATAAATGTTTTAAAAGCGGGAGAGAAATTTTCTTTGTCCTTGTAGTTTTTATAAAAATCATTCTGCTTTTTGCGAGTGTTGTAAAGTGCAATTTCAAATTCGTCAATACTTGTTGCTGCAAGAATATTTGCTTTGGTTTGAGCAGTGTC
>JAGVLY010000018.1 GCA_020054035.1 Bacteroidia bacterium
AATTGTGCAAACCCGTCTGAATCCTGCATTAGACATGGAAGGCATTCTACTTACCATGTATGATTCGCGTTTGCGTTTGAGCAACCAAGTGGTGGAAGAGGTGAAAACACATTTTCAGCACATGGTGTTTGATACCATTATACACCGCAACACCAAATTGGGCGAAGCTCCGAGTTTTGGTGAATCGGTTATTATGTATGATGCCGAATCGAAAGGCGCAACCAATTACCTTAACTTTGCGCGTGAGATCCTTCAGAGAAATGAAATGACACGCATGAAGGAAAGTGAAAAAATAATTGACGTAGAGGAAAATGAACAACAATAAAAAAAGCGCTTTGGGCAGAGGTTTAAGTGCCTTGCTTGAAGATGCCGGAACAGATATAACCACAGGGATTGATTCGGGAGCAGGAACAAAAGTAGCTGGTTCGGTAAGCACTATTCCTATCAGCAGCATTGAAATAAATCCTTTTCAGCCGCGTACGCATTTTGAGCAACAGGCTTTGGAAGAATTATCTGCGTCTATTAAATCGTTGGGTGTTATTCAGCCTATTACCGTGCGCAAAATGGGGCACGATAAATACCAGATTATTTCAGGCGAAAGAAGGTTTCGTGCCTCGCAGCTTGCGGGTTTGAAAGAAATACCTGCCTTTATCCGCATTGCCAACGACCAGAGTATGTTGGAAATGGCATTGGTTGAAAATATTCAGCGCGAAGATTTAGATGCCATTGAAATTGCGATCAGCTACCAACGTTTGGTGGAAGAGGTAAAATTGACACAGGAAGAATTGAGCGAACGTGTAGGAAAACAACGTTCAACGGTTGCCAACTATTTGCGTTTATTAAAATTGCCGCCTGAAATTCAGTTGGCAATCCGCGATAAAAAGATTTCAATGGGTCATGCACGCACGCTGATTAATATTGAAGATCCTGCGAAACAAAAAGATGCCTTCAATCAGATTATAGAGAAAGAACTTTCGGTGCGCGAAGTGGAAGATGTAGTGCGAGGGCTGAAAAAACAGGTTAAGAAAACAGCAGTTGCACCCAAGTTGCCGCTTTCATTTGAATTACAAAAAATCAATGAAGGGCTTTCGCGTTTACTGGAAGCAAAAGTTAAATTGAAAAGCACGCGTGCCGGAAACGGAACGATTACGATTCAGTTAAATTCGGAACGCGAGTTGAAGAATATACTTTCTAAATTCGAACTTTAGTGTCGCTTAGGTTAGCATTTTAACCACAGAGACACGGAGGCACAGAGAAATTAAGAGTAATTGAAAAAATCAGCAATTCTACTTTTTATCTTGATTTCTTACTTCGCTGCATTTGCACAGAAGAATGACACCCTTGCTGTAAAGAAGAAACACTCGCCTACCAAAGCAACACTGATGTCGCTTGCTTTGCCGGGATTAGGGCAATGCTACAATAAGAAATACTGGAAAGTTCCCATCATTTACGGTGGTTTTGCTGCGCTTACGTATGGTGTGATTTTTAATCATACCGAGTTTCATCGTTTTAAAACAGCTTACGGTTATCGTGTTGACACTGATTCATTAACTATTGACGAGTTTAACGGAGTAGTTTCAGATGCGGAACTGTTAAGCAATACTGATTTTTACAGACGCAACCGCGACCTCTGCTATATTGGCATTGGTCTGTTGTATGTAATGAATCTGATTGATGCCGCAGTGGATGCTCACCTCTATGATTTTGATGTAAGTGATAACCTGAGTATGCGTGTGCAGCCCGAGTTCAGAAGTATGGGTTATAACGCGCAGCCCTATACAGGAGCCAGAGTTACTTTTGTTCTCAAATAGAACAAATCATAAAATATCTTAATAAACATAACAATCAGCGTTCTATCCTTTACATTTGCCGTTCATAAATTAATCATCCTATGAAAATTGCTCTTCTCGGTTACGGAAAAATGGGAAAAGAAATTGAGAAAATTGCGCTTGAAAGAGGGCATGAAATTATTCTCAAAATTGATATTGAAAGTGATTGGCAAAAAGCAAAATCTTTGCTTGCCAGTGCTGATGTAGCCATAGAATTCAGTACACCGCAAAGCACCATTCAAAATATCTTCCACAGCTTTGATGTAAATGTTTCCGTAGTAGTAGGCACAACTGGCTGGATGGAAAAGTTAGACCATGTAAAAGAAGTGTGCGAAAAGAACAATCAAACCTTGTTTTATGCTTCCAACTTCAGCATTGGAGTGAACCTATTTTTTGAGATTAACAAGAAACTGGCCTTGATGATGAAAAAGCAGGACGGTTATAACGTGAAGATGGAAGAAATTCATCACACCGAAAAGTTAGACTCCCCAAGCGGAACTGCACTCAAACTTGCTGAGGGTATCATTGAAAAATACGACAGAAAAAAATCGTGGGTGAATAATGCTACAGATGAAGAAGCTGTGCTTGGAATAGTTTCAAAGCGTATTGATAAAGTTCCCGGAACGCACACCGTAACTTGGACTTCAGATATTGATGATATTGAATTGAAACACACGGCACACAACCGAAAAGGTTTTGCATTGGGTGCGGTAATGGCAGCAGAGTGGGTGCGTGATAAGCGTGGCGTTTTTACTATGCACGACATGTTAAGTTTTATGATGAAGTAAGTAATTAGAAAATAAAATAATGAAGCAACGTTTTGACAGATTAACAACCAAACAGAAAATCTGGTTTGTATCACTTTCGGTATTGAGCGTACTGATGTTTTTATACATCCTCATTGGTTCAGCCGGGGTAAGTGTAGTGCAGGCGCTTTCATTCTTTATTATCTCACAGGGTTTAATAACTCTTTTTTACCTGACCATTGACCCTAAGAAGAAAAAATCAGCTACACGTGAGTGGGTTGATGCCATTGTGTTTGCAGTTGTGGCGGCAACGTTCATTCGTATGTTCACCATTGAGGCGTATACTATTCCAACTTCTTCAATGGAAAAATCACTGCTGATAGGTGATTTTCTTTTTGTGAGCAAATTAAGTTACGGGCCTCGTATTCCTAATACACCATTGTCGTTTCCGTTTGCGCATCATACTATGCCGATGACAAAAAACACAAAGTCGTATCTGGATTGGATAAAATGGGATTACAGACGCTTGCCCGGTTTCGGAAAAATAAAAAACAATGATGTAGTGGTGTTTAACTACCCGATGGAAGATTTCCGGCCCGTTGATAAGCGTGAGAATTATATAAAGCGTTGCATTGCCATTCCCGGTGATACGCTGCTGATTGTTGACAAACAGGTTTACCTGAACAGTAAGGCAAATGAGAATCCGCCTGAGATGCAGTTTGCTTACAATGTACAAACAGACGGAACAGGTTTTAATCCTAAAAATCTTAAAAAGCTGGACATTACGGAAGGTTCGCCCATCACCAATCTGGGTGAGTGGAGCCTGCGTATGACCAAGCCTGTTGCTGAAAAAGTAAAAGAGTTTGATAACGTTGTCAGCGTGGAAGAAGCTAACATGGGTAAAGATGTGTTTGCGGATTACATTTTTCCCCATACTCCGGCTTATCCCTGGAACGTAGATAACTTTGGTCCGTTGGTAATACCTAAAAAAGGAGCAACAGTTGAACTGACTGCAAAAAATCTTCCCATCTACGAGCGCATCATTACCGTTTATGAAGGCAATGAGTTAGATACATCCACCGGAAAAATTCTAATCAACGGCAAGGAAGCAACAAGCTACACCTTTGAAATGGATTACTATTTTATGATGGGCGATAACCGCCACAACTCTGCCGACAGCCGTTTCTGGGGCTTTGTTCCCGAAGACCATATTGTGGGTAAAGCTGTTTTTATCTGGCTTTCTTTAGACAAGAACGAAAGTTTCTTCAAGAAGATTCGTTGGAGCAGATTGTTCTCTTTTATAGACTGATTTCAATAGCCTTTTCGGGTTTTGGTTTTCACCTTGTTTTGTTAGTAACTTGGTATTTTTGTGCTACTCCTTTTGTAGGATAGTTTTACTTTTGAGCCACACAAAACCAACCAGCTATGAAAAAAACTGTACTTACTATTCGTATACTAATTGCTTCTTTGCTTCTGAGCATCAGCAGCTCATTTGCACAAAGTTACCTTGGGCAGGCTCAAAGTAATTTCAGCGGAATTAATGGTGTTATTTTTCAACCAGCAGAGGTGGTTGATAACCGTATGCAGGTTGAGATTAATCTCTTCAGCGGTGATAACCTGCTTTCTAATAACTATCTTAAAGCTGATAGAAAGTATGTGTTCGGGCCTAAGAATCTGCCCACTTTTGACAGCACGTATTCGTTTCAGGACTTCAGGCTGAGTGAGTTGATACAGAAAACAAATTCAAGCACCAAGAACGTTATGTTACGTTCAGACATCATTGGTCCTTCGTTTATGTTTTCAATTAACCGTAAAAATGGAATTGCTGTTACGTCAAGGGTTAGAGCTATTGTTAACGTTGATAATTTTTTGCAGGATTTTGTGAATATTGGTTTGTCAGAGTTTTCTGACAGCCTTTTGTATAACCGCGAGTTTAAGATGAATCAATCCAGAATAAGTTCCATGGCTTGGGGGGAAGTTGGTTTAACTTATGGTCGCGTGATACTCAATAAGGATGTTCATTTTCTTAAAGCCGGTGTTACCGTAAAATACCTTATGGGTGTTGCTTCAGCCTATTTTTACAATGAAAATGTTTCAGTTAAATTTTTTGCAAATGATAGTCTGTCGCTTTATGAGCCTACAGTTACCGCAAATAATGCTACCATTCGTGCAGGTATGAGTGATAATATTCCGCTTAATGGCGGCAGCTTTGACAAATACATCAGCGGAAGCGGTGTGGGTTTTGACTTAGGTGTAGTATATGAATATCGCCCTGATTTTGCTGATTACAACAGCGGAAAAAGCGATATGAAAGATGAGCCGCGCAACAAAAACAAATACAAACTGAAAGTAGGGATTTCAGCTCTTGACTTGGGAAGCATAAAGTTTACCAAGCATCCCGAGATATATGATTTTGCTATTAACTGGCAGAACTACAATATCAATAATGCACAAATAAGTTCAGATGGTGGCTGGCTCGATAGCTTGGGCGCAACGAAACTGTCTGACAATAAAGAAACCTATAAAATGAGGCTGCCTACCTCGTATATGCTTACGCTTGATTATCGCCCGTTTAAAAAGGTAGGGTTCTATACCAACTTTACTGCTTTTATGGCAACCCGCAATTTCGGGCAAGATGCCAAAGTGCGTGAGATTTCAAGATATACCATTACTCCCAGATTTGAAATCAGCTGGTTTAGCTTTGGTATTCCTGTATCGTATTACGGAATGCAATACCTGAATGCAGGTGCATTTATGCAAATTGGCCCGCTGTACATCGGTTCTTCGGATATATTAAACCTAGCATTCAGCAAAAGCATTCGCGGGATAAATATTTATGGCGGATTGAAAGTTCCTATTGCTTTTGGTGGTGACAGTAAACGTAAAACTTCAGATATTGACAATGATGGGGTATTAGATAAAACAGATAAATGTATTGACGTAGCCGGTCCGGTTGAAAACGGAGGTTGCCCTTATGGTGACGTTGACATGGACGGTGTATTGGACAATGCAGATAAATGTATAGATGTAGCCGGTCCGGTTGAAAACAATGGTTGTCCTTATGGCGACAAAGACGCTGACGGTGTATTGGATAATGCAGATAAATGTATTGACGTAGCCGGTCCTATTGAAAACAACGGTTGTCCATTTGGTGATAAAGACTCTGACGGTGTATTAGACAATCTGGATGAGTGTATTGATGTTGCCGGCCCTGCCGATAACAAAGGCTGCCCATTTGGTGATAAAGATGGCGACAAGGTATTGGACAAAGACGATGCTTGTATTGACTCACCAGGCCCTGCCGAAAACAAAGGTTGCCCTTACCTGGATACCGATGGAGATGGCGTATTGGACAAAGATGATGACTGCCCTAAAACACCGGGTGTTGCTGAAAACCGTGGTTGCCCTGTGTTGAAGAAAGAAGAAGAGGCAATTATTAAACGTGCATTTGATAATCTGGAGTTCGACAGCGGAAAAGACATTATCCGTGCAGGTTCATTGCCATCACTGAATGAGTTGGCTGACCTCATGGTGAAAAATCCTAAATGGGGATTGAAACTTGCCGGTCATACCGACAACTCTGGCGATGATGCTAAGAACATGATACTCTCTAATCAACGTGCAACTTCTCTTAAAAAATACTTAACCGATCGTGGTGCAAGTGGAGATAAGATTACAGTTGAATACTATGGAGAAACCCGCCCGATTGCTGATAACGCAACACCGGAAGGTCGTCAGAAAAACCGCAGGGTAGAGATGACCATTATCTTTGAATAAATAGCAGTACCAGTATCAAATAAAAAGCCCCCGCCATATGGCGGGGGCTTTTTATTTGGCGCAAATGATAGATTAAATATTAAACATCAATTCTTGCATACTTCGCATGCTTCTCTATAAAGTCTCTGCGTGGCGGAACATCATCGCCCATAAGCATGGAGAATATTCTGTCTGCTTCGGCTGCGCTATCTATTGATACTTGGCGTAATGTTCTGGTAGCAGGGTTCATAGTGGTTGACCATAACTGTTCTGCATTCATCTCTCCAAGACCTTTATAACGTTGGATGTTTACGCTGTCGTTTTTGCCTTTTCCAATTTCGAGAACCGCTTCTTCACGCTGTTGCTCATTCCAGCAGTATTTTTCTTCTTTCCCTTTTCTTACTAAATACAAAGGAGGGGTGGCAATAAAAATACGCCCTTCTTCAATCAAGGCTTTCATATAGCGGAAAAAGAAGGTGAGAATTAGTGTGGTGATGTGGCTTCCGTCAACGTCAGCATCGCACATGATAATTACTTTATGGTAACGTAGCTTTTCTATGTTCAAGGCTTTATCGTCTTCCAATGTTCCGATGTGAACACCCAAGGCGGTGAACATATTCTTTATCTCCTCGTTGTCATAAATCTTCCACTCCATTGCTTTTTCTACGTTCAGGATTTTACCTCTGAGCGGAAGAATTGCCTGAAAGTTACGGTCGCGACCTTGTTTTGCTGTTCCACCTGCCGAGTCTCCCTCCACTAAGTAAATCTCGCATTTGGCGGGATCGTTATCTGAACAGTCAGAAAGTTTTCCGGGAAGTCCGCTGCCTGTTAATACATTTTTACGTTGAACCTGCTCACGGGCTTTTTTAGCAGCATGGCGGGCTTCGGCAGCGAGTAATACTTTCTCTACTAAACGTCTTGCATCTTTCGGATTTTCTTCGAGGTAGTTGTTCAGTGTTTCGCCTACGGCTACATCCACTGCACCTATTACTTCGTTGTTTCCGAGCTTGGTTTTGGTTTGTCCTTCAAATTGCGGCTCCTGAACTTTTACGGAAATAACGGCTGTTAATCCTTCACGGAAATCCTCTCCGCTTATTTCAAACTTTTTCTTTTCGAGCATGCCTGATTTCTCGGCATACGTTTTCAATGTTCTTGTTAACGCTCTGCGGAAACCGGCAAGGTGAGTTCCACCTTCATGTGTATTGATGTTGTTTACATAGGAGTGAACATTCTCGCCAAAAGAAGTGTTGTATTGCATTGCAACTTCAATGGGCATTCCTGTTTTGTCGGTATCCAGATAAATTGGTTTTTCAATCAGCTTTTCACGGGTTGCATCAAGATATTCCACAAATTCAACCAAGCCCCGCTCTGAATAAAATGAATCGGTTGTATGATTTCCGTTTTCGTCTTTTGTGCGAAGGTCGGTGATGTTGAGCGTTATTTTTTTGTTGAGGTACGATAATTCACGAAGACGGGCTGCCAGTGTTTCGTAATTATATTCACCAGTTATGAAAATGGAAGTATCGGGCTGAAAGGTTACGATAGTTCCTGTTTTATCACTTTCGCCAACTACTTTAACGGGGTAAAGGGGTTTACCTTCGCTGTACTCTTGCTGGAAAATTTTTCCTTCGCGGTGAACTTCGGCTTTCAATAAGGTAGAAAGTGCATTTACGCACGAAACACCCACCCCGTGGAGACCGCCTGATACTTTGTAGCTGTCTTTGTCAAATTTACCACCGGCATGAAGCACGGTCATAACTACTTCGAGTGCCGAGCGTTTTTCTTTTGCGTGCATGGCAGTTGGAATTCCGCGCCCATCATCTTTTACGGTTATTGAATTGCCTTCGTTGATGAACACATCAATGTTTTTGCAATGTCCGGCAAGAGCCTCGTCAATGGAGTTATCCACTACCTCATAAACCAGATGGTGCAGACCTCTGATGCCCACATCACCGATATACATCGCGGGACGTTTACGAACTGCTTCTAATCCTTCAAGAACCTGAATGCTATCTGCCCCGTAACCTGACGCATTTTTAATTTCTTTTACTTCTTCTTCTGCCATATTTTCTGTTGTTTGCACTTATATTTGATTTGAATTTTTGTGTTGTTTTTAAATGTCGTGCGAAGATAGTAAATTATGTAGCTGAAATAACATGAAAACGGTTTAAGAATCGGGCTAAGTTTTAAACATTTAATTAACATTTTTAAACTTGTCAAAACAT
>JAGVLY010000114.1 GCA_020054035.1 Bacteroidia bacterium
ATAAAAATTGCCATCCACGGACATACCGATGATATTGGTAATGATGGTGACAACATGACTCTGTCAGAAAACCGGGCACAGGCAGTATATAATTACATTGCACAAAAGGGAATTGAGAAAAGCCGTTTGAGCTTTAAAGGTTTTGGCGAAACTAAATTCTTAGTGCAGAATACTTCAGAGGATAATCGTGCTAAGAACAGAAGAACGGAGTTTGTTATTGTAGATAAGTAGTACATCGTCATTGCGAGGCTTTTTCAGCCGAAGCAATCTCAAAATAGAATATAGTATTTTGAATTGGGAGATTGCTTCGCTCGTACCTTGCTCGCAATGACGTTCCTTAGGCTTTATTCTCCAGCATTCCCAGGTAACTGCTATAACGCGATATGCTGATCTCTCCTTTCTCAACAGCAGCTTTAACAGCACATCCAGGTTCACTTACGTGTTTGCAATTGTAGTATTTGCAATTTGATAAACGTTCCAGCATTTCAGGAAAATAATGGGCAAGATCGGCATCTCCCATTCCTGATAAACCAAACTCTTTTATGCCGGGTGTATCAATCACAAATCCACCGAATTCCAATTCAAACATTTCGGCAAACGTAGTAGTGTGTTTTCCTTTCAGATGAACGGATGAGATCTCACCCGTTCTCAGATGCAGGTTGTGGTCAAGTGCATTCACCAATGTTGATTTCCCTGTTCCTGAATGGCCTGCTACAAGGCTAACTTTATCTTTCATTGCCGCTTTCAGTTCATCAAGATTTGTTCTTTCAGTAGCCGAAACAGCAATGCTTTTATACCCGATGCTATCATACATAGCCATCATCTCTTTCATTGTTTTTGTTTCTTCTTCGTCCAGCAAATCAATCTTATTGAACACTACCATGCCGGGAATTTTATAGGCTTCTGCTGTGCATAAAAAGCGGTCAATAAATCCTGCACTGGTACGAGGCTCAGCAATGGTTGCAATAACGATGGCAATATCCATGTTGGCAGCAATCACATGGGTTTGTTTGCTCAGGTTTATGGACTTTCTGACAATGTAATTCTTACGGTCAAGCACTTCATGAATCACTGCATCGCCTGCTTCTGAAACTTCTAATCTAACACGATCGCCAACGGCAACAGGATTGGTGCTTTTACTTCCGTTCAAACGCATTTGTCCGCGCAGGCGACATTCTAATCGTTGCTTGTCGTCTGTAACCGCGCTGAACCAGCTTCCGGTTGATTTGGTGATGATGGCTTCCATTCTTTAACCGCAAAGTTCGCAAAGAAATGTTCGCAAAGAACGCAAAGTGTAATTTTCTCTGAATGTATTCGTAAATTCGCACTCATTCGTTATTCGTTGATTTTTCATGTCAGTAAAAGTATCTAACCTAACCAAATTATATGGCCAGCAAAAGGCGCTGGACAACGTTTCTTTTGAATTGAAGAGCGGTGAGATACTTGGTTTTCTTGGTCCCAACGGAGCAGGAAAATCAACGATGATGAAAATACTGACCTGCTACATTCCGCAAACAGCAGGCAAAGCAGAAGTATGTGGTTTTAATGTTACTGAAAATCCTATTGAAGTAAGAAAAAATACCGGCTACCTGCCCGAGCACAACCCGCTTTACTTAGATATGTATGTGCGTGAATATTTAGAATTTGTTGGAGGTTTATTTAAACTGAAAAACATAAAAGAGCGGGTAAACGAGATGATTGAAATCACCGGACTTACTCCTGAAAGACATAAGCTGATTGGTGCTTTATCTAAAGGCTATCGTCAACGTGTGGGCATTGCACAGGCATTGATCCACAACCCTCCTGTTTTGATTTTAGATGAGCCCACATCCGGTCTTGACCCTAATCAATTAGTTGAAATACGCCAACTGATAAAAAATATAGGAAAAGAAAAAACAGTGATGTTCTCCAGCCATATTATGCAGGAGGTAGAAGCCATCAGCGACCGCGTAATCATTATCAATAAAGGGAAAATTGTTGCCGATAAAAAGGCATCTGAATTACAAAGCAGCAGCAAAGCGCAGCAAATTATTACTGTAGAATTTGACAAAGTACCGGATGAGAACCTGCTGAGAAAAATTGCAGGTGTGGAGAAAGTTGTTGCCGAAAACAATAATCTATTTAAACTCTACTCCTCTTCGCAAAATGACCTGCGTGCAGCGGTTTCGCAATTTGCACAGCAACAGCAATTACTTATTCTCACGCTACAGAAAGAGGAGCAGAAACTGGAGAATATTTTCAGGGAGTTGACGCAGTAGTTACTTCGCCCGCATCAGCGTATCAATCTGTTCAAATTCAATTTTACCACCTTGTTGTATTTGTCCTATCCATGAACGGATAACCTGTGCTTTATCTTCTCTTCCATAAGCAGCATAAACCAGTTGCAATTTATCAAGGCTGTAAACAAAATTAGGGTCAATTCTGAGTGCATTATAAAGCTCGTTCAGTGCATCTTCCGGGCGGTTCATATCCAGATAAATATTGGCAATATTATGATGTGGCTGCGGAAAATTATCCCATTTCTTAATCGCTTTCTGGTAATATGAAATGGCTTTGCTGTATTGCTTTTTTGCGGCATAAAACATTCCAAGATTGTTGTAAATGCGGATGGCATCTTGTGAATAATTCAGTTCATTCAGATAAAACTTTTCAATGCTTGCCCATTCTTTATTACGGGCAAAAGTGCGAACACTGAAGGCCATAAGAACAGGAATGATCACAACAGCGATTGCCCAATGCAATTTATTTTTTGCTAAAAACTCAAACAGAACAACAAGGAGAATAATCAACCCGATAATGGGGATATATATCCAATGTTCAAGGTACATGGAGTTAAGCGGAATAATTCCTGTAAAAGGAGCCAGTGCTGCAAAAAAACAAGCTGCTCCTAAAAACAAAGCAGGCTTCTTTTTTATGAAATAAACCGAAACGGCAAATAATGAAAGTGCAATAAAACTGATAAACACGCGAACATTAAGCAATTCTGTATAGGCTGTATAAGGTTTCTCGTAATTCAGATGTTTTGGAAACAGGAAGAGCTTAAAATATTCAGGAAGAATATTGAAAAACGTAATGATGCGGATGTGAAGATTTTCGGTGTACAGATTTTTTTCGGCAGTTAAACCGGCTTCATCGCCAAATTTAAACACCGTAAATTTCAGGGTAAAATAAGTAATGTCTAATGCCACAAAAACAAGGAGCCATATCCATAATTTGGTTTCGGGTTTTGTTTTACCTGAAAAGAAAAAATATACTGCTACTGCGATGGCAAGCGGAAGAAACACCACCATATTTTCTTTAGTGAACAGGGCAAGCACAAAAAAGATAAAAGCAGGCAGCATAAATTTTATGTCCAGCTTTTCTTTTAATCCTTTGGATAAAAACAATAAACCCGAAAGCAGAAAAATTGCTGAAAGCGGGTCGGCCAGTCCCGAGATATAACTTACCGCTTCGGTTTGAGCAGGATGAAGCAGAAAGATGAAAGAACCTATAAAACTGCCGTTTCGGCTAAAGCCTAATTCAGCAAGAAAAAGAAAGAGTATAAATGCTGCCAGTGTATGGCAGAGGATAGAAAACGCATGAAATACAAAAGGCTTTTGCCCAAACAGTTTTGTGATTACAGCAAAAGCAAACTGCTGATTAGGACGATAGAAATTTCCGTTAACACTTGCTCCCTGCGTTACTCCGGTTGTGTAAATTTCTTTGACTTTAAATTCATTTACCGATTCGTTTTTCTCAATAAAAAACTCATCGTCAAAAAGAAACGGGCCTTTAAGTACAGGAGAATAAGAGGCAAAAGCTACAACCAATAACATCGCAAAAATTGCAAGATTGGATTGAATAAACTTCTGCCACATGCTATTGATATTTTTTGAGCTCCAGTTTATCTCCGTCAAACACAGCGTATGTATTGTGCGAAATCCAATCACCCAGATTAATATAGTGACTATTGTCTCCTACTTTTAAATCAAGCGGCAAATGGCGATGACCAAAAATGAAGTAATCAATATATTCTGTTTTCAATTTCTCTTTAGCGAATTGGAAAAGCCATTCGTTTTCTTCACCCAAGAATACTTCGTCATTATTTGATTCTCTGCTTGTACCCGACCAGTAATTGGCTATCTTAATTCCCCAATCGGGATGCAGTTTTGCAAACATCCATTGGCTTATTTTATTGGCAAATACTTTCTTAATCACTTTAAATCCATGGTCACCCGGACCAAGTCCGTCACCATGACCAATAAAAAACTTCTTTCCGGAATATTCGCGAACAATAGGCTCGCGGTGCAATGTTATATTCAGTTCTTTTTCAAGGTAACCAAACATCCACATATCGTGATTTCCGGTAAAAACATGAATGGGAATACCTGCATCGCTTAGTTCTGCAAGTTTGCCCAGAAAGCGTGTAAAGCCACGGGGAACAGCGGTATCGTATTCAAACCAAAAGTCGAATAAATCACCAACAAGATAAATTTCTTCGGCATCGCTGCGAATTTCTTCCAGCCATTTTACTAAAAGCTTTTCGCGCTTCAGGCTGCTTTCTTCATTGGGAGCACCAAGGTGAAAATCAGAAGCGAAGTATATTTTTTTGCGGTTGGTTGTCACTGTGAGCGTAGTCGAAGTGTTTAATTCTCAACAAAAACACCCATCGAACTAAACTTTTCTATCCGCGCTTCAATGCGTTTATCTGCTTCTATTTTTTCCAGTTTGGCAACCTGTTTCAGAATTTCCTTCTTCACATTCTGAAAACTTTCTTCTTGGTTAACATGTGCACCGCCAATTGGTTCTTTGATAATGCCGTCAATCAGTTTTTGCTCCAGCATGTTTTCTGCTGTAAGTTTTAATGCTGTTGCAGCCTGTTCTTTAAAATCCCAACTCCTCCATAATATAGAAGAGCATGATTCAGGTGAAATAACAGAATACCAGGTGTGCTCTAACATCAGCACTTTATCACCAATTCCAATTCCCAATGCACCACCCGATGCGCCTTCGCCAATTACTATGCAAATTACAGGAACAGT
>JAGVLY010000069.1 GCA_020054035.1 Bacteroidia bacterium
ACAATCTTTGATTTACTCCTAAAACGAATGGTTGAAAACGAAGCAAAACGCCTGTAATCAATGGTTCTGGATTGCGCTCTAAGTGCCTATACCAATTGAATTATTTTGAAGACTTTCCAAAATTGGAAAACAAAACTAAGAAAAAAATATAAAGACGTAATGGGATTAACCCTAATCCTGATGATGCCGTGACAAAACTGATTACTGCATACCGATTACCGGCTGTTACCCTTCCAACGCTGCCGCACCGCCACCGATCTCCAATATCTCATTGGTGATAGCTGCCTGACGTGCTTTGTTGTAGCTCAGTTTAAGAGATTTCAACAGTTCTTTTGCGTTATCGGTTGCCTTGTGCATAGAGGTCATACGCGCACCGTGTTCAGATGCGTTTGAATCAAGCACTGCTTTGTAAAGCTGAATTTTCAGCGATTTAGGAATAAGGTCTTCTACGATCTCTTCTTTGTTCGGCTCAAAGATGTAGTCAACGCTTTTTGCTTTTACGTTTCCGGCAATGGCTTCTGATTTTACAGGAAGAAATTGCTCTGAAGTAACGATTTGCACCGCAGCGTTTTTAAATTGGCTGTAAACTAATTCTACGCGGTCGTATTTACCGGCAGCAAAATCAGCCATAATTTTTTCGGCAATAGGGGCAACGGTATCAAACTTTAGGTTGTCATACACTTCGTTGTGCGAAGAAGCCAATGTGCAAGCCGATTTTTTAAAATAGTCAGTAGCTTTTTTTCCGATAGTAAGAATGTGAACTCCTCCTGCGGCTTTCTGGCTTGGATATTTTTCGTTGATAAGGTTATTGGTAAGCTTAATGGCGTTGCTGTTAAAGGCTCCGCACAATCCGCGGTTCGAGTTAATAACCACAAACAATACATTCTTTACTTCTCTCTCCTTTGAAAAACCACCGCCCGAAGAACTGTCCAATGATGCGCTCAGGTTCTGCAGAATTTCTTTCAGCTTGGAAGCATAAGGTCTCATACGCTGGATAGCATCCTGCGCCCTGCGCAATTTAGATGCGCTCACCATTTTCATCGCGCTGGTGATCTGCTGCGTTGAACTTACCGAGGTAATCCTGTTCCTGACTTCCTTAAGATTCGCCATCCTTAATTACTATTTGTATTTTCCTGTAAGGTCAGCAGCAACCTTCTCAATTGTAGTTGTTATTTCGTCTGTCAGCTTACCTGCTTTCAAATCGTTCAACACATTTTTGTGTTGCGCTTCCATCAGGTTCAGGAAATCTTTTTCAAAATCTCTTACTTTGTTTACAGGAACGCTTCTCAACAATCCTTTTGTTCCGATGTAAAGAATAGCAACCTGTTGCTCAACGCGAAGTGGTGAAAACTGTCCTTGTTTCAAAATCTCCACGTTACGTGAACCCTTGTCAAGAACCGCTTTAGTAGCAGCATCCAGATCAGAACCGAATTTTGAGAACGCTTCCAACTCACGGTATTGTGCCTGGTCAAGTTTCAAAGTTCCCGCAACTTTTTTCATTGATTTGATCTGAGCATTACCACCCACACGCGATACCGAGATACCTACGTTAATAGCAGGACGCACACCGGCATTGAACAAGTTCGACTCAAGGAAGATTTGTCCGTCAGTAATAGAAATTACGTTGGTTGGAATGTATGCAGATACGTCACCCGCTTGTGTTTCAATAATAGGAAGAGCAGTTAATGAACCACCACCTTTTACCAATCCGCGAATTGATTCAGGAAGGTCGTTCATGTTTTTAGCAATCTCGTCAGAAGCATTCACCTTAGCGGCACGCTCCAGCAAACGGCTGTGCAGATAGAATACGTCACCCGGATAAGCCTCACGCCCCGGTGGTCTGCGCAACAGAAGTGATACCTCACGGTAAGCCACAGCTTGTTTTGATAAATCGTCATAAACGATCAGGGAAGGTTTTCCGGTATCACGGAAAAACTCACCGATAGCAGCTCCTGCAAACGGTGCATAGAACTGAAGCGGTGCAGGGTCAGAAGCCGTAGCCGATACAATTACTGTATAAGGCATTGCTCCGTTTTCTTCCAAGGTTTTTGCAATGTTTGCAACAGTAGAACCTTTCTGTCCGATTGCAACATAGATGCAAAAAACAGGTTCCCCTTTTTCGTAAAATTCTTTTTGGTTGATGATGGTGTCGATCGCCACAGCAGTTTTACCTGTCTGACGGTCACCGATGATCAACTCACGTTGTCCGCGTCCGATAGGAATCATCGCGTCAATCGCTTTGATACCTGTTTGCAGCGGCTCGTTTACCGGCTGCCGGAAGATAACTCCCGGAGCTTTTCTTTCCAAAGGCATTTCGTAAGTAACACCTTTGATTGGTCCTTTACCATCAATAGGAAGACCTAAGGTATCAACCACACGGCCCAACATGCCTTCACCTACATTGATAGAAGCAATTTTGCCGGTGCGTTTTGCAACAGAACCCTCACGGATACCTGCTGAAGAACCAAGCAATACTGCTCCAACGTTATCTTCCTCTAAGTTAAGAACGATTGCACGCAACCCGTTCTCAAACTCAATCAACTCACCCGACTGCACGTTTGAAAGTCCGTAGATACGGGCAATACCGTCACCTACCTGTAATACGCTTCCTACTTCCTGTAATTCGGTTTCGTTTTTGAACCCGGCAAGTTGCTGCCTAAGGATTCCCGAAATCTCTGCTGGTTTAATTTCTGCCATCTTTTGTTTTATTTAAAAATCTTTAACGTATAAATTTTTGCTGAAATCGCGTTTCAGTAAATTGATCTGACTTGAAATGCTGTTATCCACTTGATTGTCGTCAACACGCAGAATAAAACCACCGATAAGTTCCGGGTTTAGTTTCTCAACCAGTTCTACAGTTAAGCCTGTTTGTCCTTTAACTATCTCCAATATTTTCTTTTTCGCTTCTTCCGAAAGTGGAACAGGGGTGCTTACTTCCGCGATCTTAATTCCTTTGTCGGCTTTGTATTGTGCTACAAACGAAGAAGCAATTTCATGAATATATTTCTCCCGTTTTTTGTTGGTAAGCAACACCAAAAAGCTCAGACTGATAGTGTTTATTTTCGCTGAAAATATCTCTTTCAGAATTGCTAATTTCTTGTCGGTGCTGATAACAGGGCTTTTCAGTAATACGCTGAAATCTCTGCTTTCATTAATTGCTTTAAGAACAAGCTCCATATCAGCAAAAACAGCATCAAGCGACTTTTGCTCGCGTGCAAGGTCAATCAGTGATTTTGCGTATCGGTGGGCTATTCTTGGCTCTGCCATTTTCTTAGTTCAGTTTGGTATCTTTCAATAAAGTTTGAACCAATTCTTTCTGTTTGTTAGGGTCAGCAAGTTCCTGTTTCAATACTTTCTCAGCAATCTCAATACTCAAAGTAGCTACGTAGTTTTTCAACTCGGTAATAGCTGCCATTTTCTCGTTGCTGATATTCTCACGTGCCGAAGCAAGGATTTTGTCCGATGCTTCGGTTGCTTTTGCTCTGGCTTCGTTAATGATCATTTCTTTTGCTTCACGTGCTTCTTTTAAAAGAATATCTCTTTCGTTGCGTGCTTCCTGCAAGAGTTTTTCGTTACCTGCTCTGAGTGCAGTCATTTCCTCTTTTGCTTTTTGTGCTGAGTTCAGCGCATCAGAAATTGTTTTTTCACGTTCATCCAGCATTTCAAGAATGGGTTTCCATGCAAATTTTTTCAGCAGGAAAAGGATGAGCGCAAATGAAACGAACATCCAAAAGATAAGTCCGAATGCCGGTTTTACTAATTCCATTTTGTTTTAATTTTTTGTTTCAATTGTTTAATCATTGTCGCTTCTCCCTCTCCCTCGGAGAGGGTCGGGGTGAGGCTTTTAAAAACAAGAACCAACCAACCGTTGGTTCTTGTTTTATTCTTTATGCTTACTTGGTAAGCACAACAAGCAGTCCGATAACCATCGCAAAGAAAGCGGCACCCTCAACAAGAGCGGCAGCCAAAATCATGTTTGCGCGGATATCTCCAACAGCTTCAGGTTGACGCGCGATTGATTCCAATGCGCTTCCACCGATTCTGCCGATACCTACTCCTGCTCCAAGAGCGGCTAAGCCGGCTCCCAAAGCTGCAACTCCGTAACCCACGCCAATGTTGGCTCCGCTTACTGCTGCATCTAATAGAATTGTTGACATAATTGATTTGGTATTAAGGATTAAACAAAAAAATTCTTAGTGATGTTCTTCGGCATGGTGATGCTCTTCTACAGCCGAGCCGAAGTAAATAGCTGAAAGAAGAGTAAAAACATAGGCCTGCAGGAATGCTACCAGCAATTCAAGACAGGTCATAAATAAGGTAAATGCAAGTGAGAAAATGGAAACACCGTAACCGGCAACCACATTCATTTCACCGAAAATGAAGATAAGACTAAAGAAAGAAAGTGCGATAATGTGACCTGCGGTCATGTTCGCAAAAAGTCGGACCATCAATACAAACGGACGAAGGAACACGCCTAATATCTCAATCGGTGTTAAAAGAAACAGAACCCAAACCGGAACCCCTGGCATTGCAAAAACGTGCATCCAGTAGTTTTTGTTAGCGTTAATAAGGATAATGATGAATGTGAAAACAGCAAGGGATAAAGTAACTGCTATGTTTCCTGTAAGGTTAGCGCCTCCCGGAAAGATAGGAACAAGCCCCAACAGGTTATTGATCCAGATGAAGAAGAATACAGTCAACAGAAAAGGCATGAATTTTTTGTACTTCGGTCCAATGCTTGCCTTTGCAATATCATCACGAACAAAAATAATGATAGGCTCTATGATAGCCTGAATTCCTTTAGGTGCAGTATTCGGGTTGCGTGTATATGCTTTTGCAGCCGAAATAAAGATAAACAGCATCAGTATAAGGCTGATGAATAAAGAAGCTGTGTTTTTGGTGATAGAAATATCCCACAGGTTAGCTGATAATTCTTCGTTAACGGTACCATCTTCATTCACAGCAACAACCGTGTTGTGTTCTAAACGGTAGCCATTGTAATCATCATGACCGTGGTTGAATTTTGAAGAAGAGAAAATATCCAACCCTTTTTCGCTGGAGTAAATGATAATAGGAAGCGGAATGGAAGTGTGCCCCCACAGGTGCCAGTCATGTGCATCGGCAACGTGCTCCATGATCATTTTGCCGGCATCAAACTTTTCTTCTCTGTGATGCCCTGCTTCAGCATGTGCTTCCGTTGCAAGACTGTCGTGTTGAACCGTTGCAGTAGTATCATGAGCGCCTTCCGGTGAAGTTTTGTGTGCCTCTTCATGAGCAAATGTTGAAAATGCTGAAAAAATGACTGCGAGCGAGAAAGCTGTTGCTTTGGTATAAAAACTTCTGAAACCTTTGATATTATTGAGCATTGCGCGCGTTTTCCTTGCTAAAAATCCTTGAATTCGGCTGCGAAAATAGATAAAATATTCAAACGGAAAAGTGATGTGGAAATTTATTTATCGCTGGGCGTTTTTACTTCCGATGATTCTGCCAACTTTGCAGCCTTGAAAACCGAAAAAGAACCCAAAGCGGAAATGTCTTTTCTTCAGCATCTTGAAGAATTGCGCTGGCATCTGGTGCGCAGTTCGGCTGCCATTTTCATTTTTGCGCTCATCGCTTTTATTAATAAAGAGTTCTTATTTGACAAGCTAATCCTTGCGCCTAAAAATGCAGACTTTCCCACTTACAGATTTCTTTGTATGTTGGGTCAGAAACTCAATCTTGATGAATCCATCTGCATCAAAGAACTCTCGTTCACCCTCATCAATATAGATATGTCGGGGCAGTTCAGTACCCATATGTCGGTTTCGCTCTATGCAGGAATAGTGCTTGCTTTTCCTTATGTAATATGGGAGCTATGGCGTTTTATTAAACCCGGGTTACATAACCACGAACGTAAATATGCCAACGGAATTGTGTTTTTTACTTCGCTCCTTTTCTTTCTAGGGGTCTTATTCGGCTATTATGTAGTAACGCCCATGTCGGTAAATTTTCTCGGTACTTATCAGGTCAGTTCCTTGGTAGCCAATCAAATCAGTTTGGGTTCATTCATCAGTACGGTAACTACACTTACTTTAATGACGGGCGTTGTGTTCGAACTTCCCATACTTGTTTATTTTCTTACCAAAATAGGTGTACTTACTCCTGAGTTTATGCGCAATTATCGCAGACATGCCATAGTTGTCCTGCTCATAATCTCAGCCATCATTACTCCGCCTGATGTTACCAGCCAGATTTTGGTGTGCATTCCCCTGTTGGCACTTTACGAAATCAGCATTTTTGTTTCGGCCTACGTGCTGAAAAAACAAGAGGCTTAATTACATTTTCAATATTAATTACAATGGAAAAAAGAGTTAACGCATTTACAAACGATGCGCTCGGCAACATGGATGCTACTGCAATTGCCGAAGCAATAGCCACAAAGAAAATTTCTGCTGCCGAAGCAGTGGAAGCTGCTATTGCCCGCGCAGAAAAAGTAAACGGAGAGTTGAATGCCATTGTTATAAAAATGTATGACGATGCCCGCAAAGGTTCGCAGCAAAAAGCAGGAGGAGGATTGCGCGGAGTTACCACATTTATAAAAGACACAGATGGCATTAAAGGCTATCCCACCCAACTGGGAACAGGAGCTTTAAAAGCAAAACCGGCAAAAGCCAACAGCAAATTTGTAAATCAGTTTCTATCTACAGGAGTCGTAAATCTTGGTAAAACAACGCTTCCCGAATTCGGATTAATATGCAGCACCGAGAATGAACGTTGGGGAATAACCCGCAATCCCTGGAACACCGATTATACAACTGGAGGTTCATCATCCGGCTCTGCGGCTATGGTGGCAAGCGGAGTAGTACCCATTGCTTCGGCAAATGACGGTGCCGGCTCTATTCGCATACCGGCTGCTATTTGCGGGCTGGTGGGCTTGAAACCTTCGCGCCACCGGCTATATGGTGTGGATGGTGCGGAAGCCATGCCGATTCAATTGGTTCATCAGGGCGTGCTTACCCGCACGGTGCGCGACACCGCTTTGTTTTATGCCGAAGCAGAAAAATATTACAGTACTGCACGTATGCCCAAAATGGGGTATGTGCAACACGCTTCCAAACAACGTTTGCGTATTGCTTTTTTTGAAAATCTTCCGGAAGGCAAAACTGCAAATCAGGATGCTGAGACGTACAAAACACAAAAAGAAACAGCCGAATTATTGCAATCGCTTGGTCATCATGTGGAGCAGGTTCCTTTTCCCCTCGATGTAGAAACGATGGTAAATCATTTTCTCAATTACTACGGTTTCTTCTCCTATATGATGTCGCACTGGCCGCGCTTAGCTTTGAAAGGTAAAGTTGACTGCAGTTTGTTGGAACCATTTACAACAGGACTTGCAGACCGATTTAAAGCCAATGCATTGAAGTTGCCAATGAGTATCCGCGCTATGAAAAAAATAGGAAAAGAATCAGAAAAACTGTTTCACAAATACGATGTGCTGATGTCGCCCGTGCTGTCGCACAAAACACCTAAAATCGGTTATTTTTCTCCGCAGCTTTCGTCCGAAGAAGTTACTAAACGTGCAGTTGATTTTGCTTCCTATACCGGACTGAACAACGTTACAGGTGCGCCTGCCATTTCACTTCCCTTAGGTGTTGATAGCGAAGGAATGCCTTTAGGTGTTCACTTTGCAGCGCCCTACGGTTTTGATAAACGTTTGATTGAACTGGCTTACGAACTGGAAGAAGCTAAACCTTGGAGGTTTATTTATAACGCTTAGGTATTTTATATTAAGCGACAATTACAAGTCTTTCAGCATCATTCAATACAGCTAATGCCAGTTGCTTTTTTACGGTAGGAAAATCGTCAAGAAATTGGTCAAGCGTATAGTTACCTTCTAGGTAATCGAAAAGCGTTTGAATGGGAACCCGTGTTCCCCTGAAAACAGGCGTTCCGCCAAGTATGTCCTTATCAATATTTACAGGATTAACTTTGTTTTTCATGGTAATGTTTTTACAAAGATAATTCGTTTTTCATTCTCCTGCTGACAGCTACGTATTCAACTCCGCATATAACGGTCTCACCGTTTTATACATCTTCTTATAAAAAGCCATGCGCTTGTCGTAAAACGCAAAGTTACCCGGATTGGGCTGATATACTTTTTTCACTTTCAGCTTCGTTTTCATTTCGTCATAGCTCACAACACCAAGATTGTTGAAGCACATAAAAGCAATGCCTTTGGTATTGGCTTGTCGCGGCTCATCCATCAGGTGAACAGGAATCTTCAGGGCATCTGCACAGATCTGAGCGGCTGTTTCCCATAAAGCACCACCGCCTGTAAAATTCACTTTCTCTATTTTGCGTTTCAGTATCTTCTCCTTTATCTCCAGCACCCATTTAAAGTTCATGGCGTATGATTCAAAAACCGCGCGTATCATATCATTCCGTCTGGTGGAAGGACCAAGATTGATAAATCCGCCCTTCATATTCAAGTCCTGTTCAGGAAAAGTAGAACCAAATATCCAGGGCAGAAACACAACACCATTGCTGCCAACCGGTGATGACGATGCCATATCATCGGCAATCTTGCCGTAGTGTGAATCTGTTTCTGCGTTTATCCGTGAAAGGTCGTCCTCCACACGTAAAAAACTATGCATTAAATAATTCAGCGCCTTGGCACCGGCACCGGCCTCACCCACTAAAATATATTTGTTCGGAACAGGACTGCTAACCGAATAAATTCCGTTCAGAATATCAATGATGCGTTTATTGATAACCACACCCGTGTTCAGCGTAGTTCCTATTTCTATCACCATGTCGTAATCACTGAAAGCGCCACCGCCTAAAATGCAGGCAGTAGTGTCCTGCATTCCCGAAAACACTTTCACATTTTCCGAAAGGCCGAGGTATTTAATAACCGCATCCGTTGGCTTGCCGAGGTTTTCACCAACGGGAACAACTTCCGGAAAACGGTTAATGTCCAATCCGAGGTATTCCACCAAACCTTTATCGTAAGTGCCTTTGCTCCATGCCGCTTTCTTTATCAGCGTGTAAGCAAAACCGGTGTTTTCATTGGTTTGAAATTTCCCTGTCAGCTTCAGACTTAGAAAATCCGAAGGTTCTAACACCTTGTACGTTTTTTTCCAAACCTCCGGCAATTCATTTTTCAAAAGCAGCATGTGGCTTCCTCCATCCACACCCGAAAGAATAGGAGGGATGCCCACCGAATACAACCATTTCAGCAGCTTGAAAATATTGTAATCCAAAATGGACGGGAAGCCACCCATTATTTTCTTGATGTGTTTGCTCGCCCGCGCATCTTCCCACATAATGGCGTTGTGAACAGCGTTCCCCTGTTCGTCCACCGGCACCGAAGTAAAATACTGTGAGCAGGTTCCTATCGCAACAATATTGCTTGCTGTTTTTGATTCATCAATCACCTCTTTCGAGAGTTGCAATATCTGTTTCCACCAGCCTTCGGCATCTTGCTCTACAGCTTTTCCGCCTTGCGAATACGCACTATCAAAATGTCCTGAACGGCTCGCCAGAATTTCACCGTTCTGGCTCACTACCGAAACCTTTGGTCCGCTAGAACCCAGGTCAATGGATAATACGCATTTCAGATTGCTGTCTCCCATAACAAACTATTAAAATGGATACGTGCTTTGTGTTACATCAGTATAAGCAGTCAGCATTGGCAGATACATTGATGGGTCAATTTCCTTGCCCGCACCGCCATACATCGCTGCCGATTTCGGGTCACCTTTCTGAACCTTGGCATATTCCACAGCCGCTTTTATATCCTTCTCAAACTCTTCCACAATGTTAGGATTAGTTACCTGCGGACCCGTAATGCAAAAATGGAATCCATCAGGATGTTGTTGCCCGTTCATTCTCCAACCTTTGGTTTTCAGATAATCATTCACGTGATAAATCTTAAAAGCATCGGAACCGATGGCAGTGATAAACAATGAATCGCCAAACAGTTTTAATTCAGGAATAGAACACACTACATTTTTTAGTCTCGTGTTTACTTCAAAGATTTGTTTCGCACGTTTCATATAGCCTTCCTTGCCGTAATGCACCATGGCAGCCCATGTTGCGGCAAACAATCCGCCCGATTTACTTCCGTTAAATCCAGTTGAAATATAAATCCCTCCGGGCCAGTCAACCTGTCCGTAGTATTGGTAACGTCTCAGCTCTTCGCTGCTGAATAACAACGTAGAGGTTCCTTTCAGCGAGTAACCGTATTTATGCGTGTCGGCAGAAATAGCCGTAACCCCCGGCAAACGGAAATCAAACACCGGGCATTTGATGCCCAGCGGCTCGGCCCATGCAAGAATAAAACCACCCAAACAACCATCCACATGCAAGCCAACATTGTGTTTCACTGCAATGTCCGAAAGTTTTTCAATTGGGTCAATAATACCGTGACCGTAGTTACCTGCCGAGCCAACAATCATCACCGTGTTAGCAGTTATCTTGCTCTCCATATCGTTTACATCTGCCTGATAGTTCGCATCAATCTTGGCTGTAACAACTTTCAGATTCAGGTAATGTGCCGATTTAAAAAAGGCTGGGTGTGCCGAAATCGGGATAATAATTTCGGGTTGAGTAATTCCTTTTTTATCCACGCCCCACTCGCGGTGCGAGTAAACCGATTGATAAATGCTGTCAGTGCCTCCCGTAGTTAATGAGCCGCTTGCTTTCTGCTCGGGGTTGCGTTTGTTCACCGCAGCACCGTTAAAAATATCCAGCGTCATGGCAATAATTTCACCCTCGTATTTGGTAAGCGAAGGACATACATCACGCTGTATCGAGTTCACCTGTGAGTAGTACGAAAACGCCTCATTCAGAAAATCATAATGGTCCTGGTCGCCATGATAAAACGAGCCCGATATCTTCCCGCTTTTCCAGGGCGCACTTTCTATCGCGTGCATCTCGCGTATCTGTTTCATCACCTCTTCCTTGGATGATGATTTCTCAGGCATCTTAGTATTAACCGTGTATTTATCACGGTAAGGAAACAGCGAATCCACCATCTCGGGGTTGCCGCGCATTTCACCCAGTATCAACTTTATTTTTTTGTCATCGTCCATGCTGCGTTGCACAGCCCTTGCCAGTGCCGGCAGGTGTTTGACAATTTTCTTTTCAATGTATTTTTTTATGCTCATGCTGCAAATGTAGAGAAATAGCATTTCTCTACATCTTTCTTCAACATCCTCCGTATAAAAACATAATTTTAGCATCCTCATTTTTCCTGCGCCACGTCCATTTGTGAAAACCCCACAGCATAAACCCTTCCTGCTAAAACTAAGTGCTGTTCTCTTCACGCTGTTAGCCTGTGCTGCAACCGCTTCTGCGCAAATAACCAAAATAGAAGGCACCGTCAAAGACTTCGAAACAGGCGAACCACTCCCCTTTGTAAACATCAGTTTTAAAGGCACCACCATTGGTACCGTAACCGATATTGACGGAATGTATTCGCTTGAAACGGCTTTCCCAACCGATACCTTGCAGGCTTCTTTTGTGGGTTATCAAACCGATTACGAAGCAGTGATAAGAGAAGAAAGGCAAGAGATAAATTTCCTCATCATGAAAGATATCATCAGCCTCGAAGAAGCGGTGATACTCCCCGGTGAAAACCCTGCCGAAATCCTGCTGCGTAAAATAATAGCCCGCAAAAAATACCACAACAAAGACCGTCTCGATTATTACGAATACGAAGTGTATAACAAAGCGCAGTTCGACATCAATAACTTTGACGAAAAATTTAAAGAGCGCAAACTCTTTAAAACATTTGATTTCATTTTCGATAATGTCGATACCTCTGATGTAAACGGAAAAGTGTTCCTCCCCATTTTCATCACCGAGTCGGTTTCGGATTACACCTTTCGCAAAAATCCCAAAACAACCAAAGAAAATATCCGCGCCACAAAAGTCTCCGGAATCGAAGACCAAAGCATCTCGCAGTTCATGGGCGATATGTATCAGAACATAAATGTGTACGACAATTTTGTGTCTGTCTTTGGCAAAGGCTTTATAAGCCCCGTAGCCGATTTTGGTTTGCAGTATTACCGCTACTATTTGGTGGATAGTTTTTTTGTCGGCAATAAGTGGGCCTACAAAATGCAGTTCACCCCAAGGCGCAAATACGAGCTTACTTTTAAAGGCGAACTCGTTGTGCACGACAGCACCTTTGCCCTCCTCAAAGTGGACATGAATGTTTCCGAAAAAGCAAACGTAAACTACATCAACGAACTCTACATCAATCAGGAATTCGACATGGTGCACGACACCACCTGGATGCTTACCCACGATCGCCTCTTTGTTGACTTCATCATCAGCGAGCGCGCCATGGGCCTTTTCGGAACCAAGACCACCAGCTACCGCAATTTTAAAATCAATGAACCCCGCAGCGATAAATATTATTCCAATCCCGAAAACATAACGGTTGAAAAAGGAGCAGAAGATAAAAGAGAAGAATTCTGGAAACAGAACCGCCATGATTCGCTCTCGCAAAAAGAAAAGACCATTTACGCCATTGCCGACACGGTTAAAAATCTTCCCGCCTTTAAATCATGGCTCAATGTTTTTACAACCATAGTAACAGGGTATAAAAAGATAGGTCCCATCGACCTTGGTCCTTACATAAGCCTTGTCAGTTTCAATCGTGTTGAAGGTTGGCGCTTCGGTATCGGCTTTAAAACCAACAATAAGTTCAGTAAAAAGCTAAAACTCAACGCCCATGTTGCCTACGGCCTGCGCGACCAAAAGTGGAAATATGGCGGTGGCTTCCTCGTCTTTGTTTCCAAAAAACCGCGACAGATTTTCAGTTCGCAATACGAATACGATGTGGAGCAGCTCGGCCTCAGCGCAGACGCATTTAAAGAAGACAATGCTTTGGGATCCTTCTACCGCAGACGACCCTTTTACAAGCTCAGCTATGTGCAGGATGTGCGCGCCAATTATGAAGCAGAGTGGTTTCACGGCTTCAGCAACCGCGTTAGTTTTGTGCATCGCGAGTTGCAGTCTGCAACCGATAAAGTGGTTTACAATTTCGCTTCCGATGCTTATCCCGACCATCGCATCATTTCTTCTGAAGTTCGCTTCTTCACTCGCTTCGCCTATCAGGAAAAGTTTATTGAAGGCGAGATCAATCGCCTCAGCCTCGGCACAAAATATCCCAAGCTCTCCCTCGAATATGCCTATGGAATCAAAGGCCTGTGGAACGGCCAATTCAATTACCATCGTCTTGTGTTCACCATTGATGGTTGGGTGCAAACCAATCCCATCGGCTGGTTCGAATATTTTGTGCAGGCCGGTAAAACATGGGGAAGCCTGCCTTACCCCTTGCTCTACATTCAACCCGGCAACGAAACCTATGCTACTGACGACTACTCCTTCAACATGATGAACCTCATTGAATTTGTTGCCGATGAATACGTAGCCGTTTTTGCCACCCACCACTTCAACGGATACTTCCTCAGTAAGATTCCGCTCATGCGCAGACTGAAATGGCGTGAAGTGGTTTCGGCCAAAGCCGTGGCAGGCCGCATCTCGCAGGCAAACACAACCATGATGATTTTCCCTGTCGACCTTTTTGCCCTCAACGGCATTTATGCCGAAACCGGAGTAGGTATCGAAAACATTTTCAAAATCTTCCGCGTTGATGTCATGTGGCGTCTTACCCAGTTGGATAATCCCAACATCCGCAAAATAGGTGTGCTGGGTAGTTTCAGTTTTAACTTTTAAGCGCCTCACCCTTCCCTCCCCAAAGGATTGGGTTAAGCTTTGTGCCTTTGTGGCAACAAAGAATTCCTACTTTTGCCTTCATGATTCTCAGAGCCGAAAAATTAGTCAAGCAATACAAAGGGCGTTACGTTGTAAACAATGTTTCGGTACAGGTAAAGCGTGGCGAGATTGTCGGTCTGCTTGGTCCCAACGGAGCAGGTAAAACCACTACCTTCTATATGATTGTAGGTCTGGTAAAACCCGATGACGGTAAAATATTTCTGGGCGAAATCGAGATAACTAAAATGCCCATGTACAAAAGAGCAAAGCTCGGCATCGGCTATCTGGCGCAGGAAGCATCGGTTTTTCGCAAACTAAGCGTTGAAGATAATATACGTGCAGTATTGGAAATGACATCGCTCACCCGTGCAGAACAAAAGCACCGTTTAGAAACTATGCTTGATGAATTTGGTTTGCAGCATGTGCGAAAAAATAAAGGCGAATTAC
This sequence comes from Bacteroidia bacterium, assembly GCA_020054035.1. Taxonomy (GTDB): domain Bacteria; phylum Bacteroidota; class Bacteroidia; order SXHM01; family SXHM01; genus SXHM01. Next base: position 14,218 of record JAGVLY010000069.1, read on the forward strand.
TTTCGGGTGGCGAGAGAAGAAGAACAGAAATTGCACGTGCACTTTCTGTAAATCCAAGTTTCATCTTATTGGACGAACCTTTTGCAGGAGTTGACCCCATTGCAGTTGAAGACATCCAAAACATTGTAAGAGCGCTGAAGAAAAAAAACATCGGCATCCTCATCACCGACCACAACGTTCACGAAACACTGAACATCACCGACCATACCTATTTGCTTTTTGAAGGCTCTATTATGAAAGCAGGAAGTGCCGAAGAACTGGCTAATGACGAACAGGTGCGCAGAGTTTACCTTGGACAGAATTTTGATCTGAAGAGGTAATATCTTCTTTGAATTGTTTTTCATTTATTATTTTCGAGGCGTCAACCGTTAAAAAAATCATTATGAACTACTCTCACGAATTCCTTAATCTTAAAATTAACACGATGAGTAAAAAACTACTCCTCTCCCTCCTCATCTTGCTTTCGTTTACTGCTTTTGCCCAAAAAGAAAAAGAAGACAAAGCCGAAAACAAAAAGACCAAAACCTTTGGCGAAAAAATTGGTGATTTTGCGGGCAACCTGATGACTGCCAAAACAGATGCGCTGGACAATTGCGCACTTACGATTAATGTTATCAACGGCATCTACGATATGCGCACCAAAACCTCGGAGACAAAATATTTTCCCGAAGGCAGCACCGAAGGCGATAATGGTATCTCGCTTTCCTTTTTCAAAAACGGTGGAACAGGTCTTTACAAACTCAAAGGAGAAATATTTTGTGACGGACAACCGATGGAATATCTTGGCCTGGGCAGTTACATCATAGCATTTAAAGAACCCTGGAGCGGCACTAAAAAAATTACTATCAAAACCGAAAGTGGTGATGAGGCCGAATTTATTGTAGGCGCCATTCCCGATATTGAAATCAATAGTGTAAACAACGATAAAATACTTCCCATTATTGACCTTGCCGAAGACATGACCATGGAATATACCAACCCTGCCGGCACTGAAGGAACAGAGGTAAACGTTGGTTTGCTAACCGACATCATGGGCGTTCGTGCGTTTAACAACTTTTCCAATTTCCCGGCAAAGAATAACAAGGTTACCATTCCTAAAGAGGCTTTCAGCAACCTTACCGTAACTGGCGCTCTAAATGCCGGACAGGTAAACAAAGGCGCCAACTGGCTTTGTGCCGAGCGTGTGAAGAAAACCGAAAAGTCTGCGCTTAGTCCTGAGCAAAAGCCGGGTGATTTACCTGCCGTTACCATCATCCAGAAATCGTATTCAACATGGCCGGTAATTGTAAAAGGCAGACAGGAAGATGGAATATTAACGCAGCTGTATTTTTCAGGTGCGTTCAATGATGGCAACATAGGATTTGAGGTGCATAAACCCAATGCACAAACTGGAATTCCTCTTTCGCGTGCCAGCAAATTCGGATTGATTTCATTAACACTGAAAGGCAGTTTGTATCATAAAGATGTAAAAACAACCAGTTCAAGTTGGGATATTGGTAACACGCGTTATACGCAAACCACAACCCATACAACAATACTTGAATTTCCTCAGCTGCCCGATGAACACTGGGATAATATGCTTTCTACATTTTATCAAAAACTAACACCCGCTTTCAAAAATAAATTCAATGTTGATTTTGTTGATGTAGAAAAAGTAACATCTGCCAGCGGATATAACACGCTGTTTGTGGATGATGAAATAAACACATACACCAAAATTGCACGTACTTATAAAAACACCAAACGTTCAAGTCCAAAACGTCTGGGCGAATTCTTTAAAACCCTCAGCAGCAGCCAGAGCAGCGAAACGCCTATGAACAAGATGATGCGCGAGTTGGGTGTTGATGGTTTAGTTAGTGCTGAAATTGAATTACAGGTTGCTGCCGATGAAAACAAAAAAAATCGTACTGCTTCCCCGCATCAATTTCTCCATCCGCGGAATTGACGAAACAAAAGGCAACCGCAACGGAACCTATGCAGAGGGTACCATCAACTTCCGCAAAGGCATTCCTTTTAATGGCGACATTGTAAGAGCCGATGTAAACAGCCTTGCCAAAGTCTGCAACGTTGACCAGATGATTGCCTGCCTGGAATATGTGCTTACCAATCTTCAGGCAAAGGAAGTGGCAATGGGATACGATAAGATTTGGAGTATAGGCGAGTAGGACTTACTCGTCTTTCACTAAAATATTCTTGGTAATCTTCATCGGAACGCTGATGTATTTGCCTTCCATGTAATCGAGGATTTTTTTCAGTACTTCTTTAGACTTAGGGTCTAACTTCTCCACTTCTTTGCTGAATACTTTTTCGGTGGCGTTCTCGCGTATTTCTTTCAGCAGACCGGGAAGTGTTTTCATGGCTATTTCTACTTCACGTTCGCGCATCGTTTTCTTAAACGCAGTTAAAGCCGTGTCTATAATTTCTTTGCAGCGCTCTAATTCTTTCTGACGGTGTTCTAAGTTTTCGCGGGCTATTGTTTTCAGATTTTCAATGCCTATGTAATGCACATTTTTTAACGCTGCAACCGCATCATCCACATCGGCAGGAATAGCAAGATCAACAATTATTTTTTTGCCTTTTTCATCGGCAACAAGTTTTGAAAACAGTTTGCTGTCTACAATAGTTTCAGCAGATGCGGTGCACGAAATAAGTACATCAAAACCTGTTTTATGCTTTTTTAAATCAGCAAGTAAATGCGCTTTGCCTTTAAATTGTTTCGCCAGCTTTTCTGCATTTTCTAAACTGCGGTTATATACACTAACGCTGCTCCAGTTTTCCTTTTTCAGGTATTGGGCAATGGAGGTATTGGTTTGTCCTGCGCCAATCAATAGTAAGCGGCTGTTCTTTTTAACCCCGGCTTCTTCTAACTTACGGTACGCCAGCGAAACCACCGAAACAGGGCGTTGTGCAATCTGTGTATCCGAATATATTTTCTTGGCGGTTTCAATGGTTGTCTTCACCAGCAGGCGAATAAAATCGCCCGATAAATTCAGTTGACGGCATTGTTCATACGCCTTGCGAACCTGCGTAATAATTTCGCGCTCGCCCACTACTAACGAATCAATAGACGAAGCTACATACAGCAAATGCCTTACGGCATCTTCGCCTTCATAAATCTTTACTTTTTCTTCCGCAAAATGAATTTCCTTTTTAGTCCATGCAGGATTAAAATGTTTGAAAAAATCATGCAGCCAGGCGGGTGATGGTTTCTCGTGCGACACCATCATCAGCTCTACACGGTTGCAGGTGCTGAGGAATAACAGTTCCGAAATTCCTGAATTCTTTTTCAGAGGCAGCAAACGCTTTTCTAGTTGCCCGTCTTCAATATGAAAACGACCAATCTCACGGATGTCAATGGTCTTGTGGGTAAAAGCGAGTATGCGAAAGTTCTTCAAAGCCTGTTTTTCAAAAAGCCCCGCAAAAGTAGTATTGCAAGGGGTTTATTTGTCATAAAATTGTATCTCTTTTAGTAGCTTGCACGCTCAATCATGTCGCAGCAGCAATTCAAGTTAAGTCCTTACTTCCCCTTTCTTTATTTCTGCCTGCTGGCGTTTATACTTTTCTCAGGCAACACCCACAGCCTTACCGACCAGGACGAAGCAGCTTATGCCGGCTTTGCCAAACAGATGATTGAATCGGGTAATTGGGTAACGCCTGAGTTCATGTGGAGCGAGGTGCACCGCAAGCCGCCCTTGCATTTCTGGAACATAGCCCTCAGCTATAAAGTGTTTGGAGTAAATGAATTTGCAGTGCGTTTTCCGGCTGCGTTATTTGTGTTGCTTACCTGTTTGCTGGTGTTCTATGCAGGTAAAAAAATAGTTGGCGAGCGGCTTGCATTGCTTTGGGTAATAGTGTTAAGCACTTCACTCTTAGTACCCGTTCTTGGTAAAATTTCAGTAACCGATTCTACCTTGTTGTTCTTTACAACCGCCTGTGCGTTTTCGTTTTACTTTGTTCTTAAGCAAAAAGCGTGGAAGTGGGTGTTGGTGTTTTGGCTTTCGTTTGCGCTGGCTTTGCTTACCAAGGGCCCGCCTGTTGTTTTGTTTGCGTTGGGCTTAAGTGGTTTGTTGTTGATGTTCCACCCCAACCGCAGGAACTTAATGATGTTTCATCCCTGGTTCTTTCTGCCCTTGGCTTTGCTGCCCTTGCTGGCCTGGGGATATGCCACCACGCACTACGATGGCGGCAAGTTTGTAACCTGGATGATTGACTGGTACGTACTGAAACGCGTTGGCGGAAGCGTGTTCGGTCAATCCGGTTTTCCGGGCATGCACCTGTTGATGATTATCCTGTTTTTTATCCCTTGGCTGCTGTTTTTGCCACAGGCTTTTAAGGCATTGTTCACGCAGCTTTTTAAAGACAAAAAAGAAGGCTTGTTTTTTTCTGCATGGTTTGTGGCGGGCTGGTTTATTTTTGAGTTATCGCCCAGTAAGCTCCCGGCTTATGTGGTGGCTGCCCATGTGCCGCTGGCATTTTTTATTGCGCGGGTTGCAGTTGAACAAAAGCTGTCTGCAAAGTTTTGGTTGATTATTCACTACCTCATTGCCTTTGTTTTGTTTGCCGCAATTGTTGCCGTTCCGTTTATAATAAATGTTGCGGCAGCAACTAAAATTCTCTTTGTTTCCGTTGGTCTTGTGTTGCTTATCGCAACGGTTGTTTCGCTGTTTGTTATGCGCACCAAATGGTTGTTGCCTGCCCTGATAAGTGTGGCGGTTTTGCTGCAACTGGGTCTGTGGCAGGTCTTGGTGCCCGCAACCGATGAGTATAAAAACAACACCAGACAAGTAGCGGATTATGCAACCGAACATGCCGACAAAACAAGCCGCATACTAATAGCCAACGGACAAAACAAGCCCCCAAGCCTGCCCTTTTATTTAAGCAACACGTTTAATAACATACAGGACGAATATGATTTTTCCCTATTGCTTAAAACCTGGTATTCCGACTCAGCCTGCGTGCTTATTCTCAATGAAAAGCAGAACGCATTGTTTGCACAAACACTTCCTGCTGTTGAGGTTAAAAAACTGGAAACAATACAAGAACTGAAGCAAGCCTTCTCCAACTACTACATCCTTATAAAACCCGAAACCGAAAAAAACACTCCTCTTCCCTTGCCCGAATGGCTGAAACCGCCTTTAACTCAGCAGGCTTATGAAGAAGGAATAAAAAGCAATCCCCAATGGATGCACGACCTCACCCTAAAAGCAAAAGAGCGCAACCTGAGCATAGAAGAACTGATTACCGCAGATGCCAACTGGTTAGCCGAAAACGACCTGCGCAGATACAACTACCTTACCGCCATGTTGCAAACTCCGCGCTGGAAAACCGACCTTGAAACTCGGGCTGCCGCCAAACAAATAAGCCTTGAAGCCTTTTGTAGCGAGGAGGTTGATTTTATATTCAAACAGGGGAGGGTGTATTAAGATTCTACTTTAGATTTTTTCTACCTTCGCCTCCCCTTTGCTGACACCCTGTCAGGGTTTTTGCATTGGTTTAATAATTGACAAACACAGGTTTTTTCATTAAAACCTGAAAACATACACGCATAGATAATGATAAACTTCATCAACGGCTTAGCCGGAAAAATATTCGGTAGTAAAGCCGACCGCGACATCAAAGAAGTGATGCCCCTGGTTGAAAAAATAAAAGTAGAATTCCCGAAACTTGCTTCCCTTTCTCATGATCAGCTTCGCGCTAAATCAGACGACTTCCGTAAACGCATTCAGGATTTCCTGAAAACCGAAAACGATGAAATCGCTTCCATCCGCGAGAAGATTGAAAACACTCCTGACTTAGATGTGCATGAAAAAGAAAATCTTTACGAGCGCATCGATAAACTGGAAGAAGTCATTAAAGAAAAAACAAAAGAAATTCTTTTAGAAATTCTTCCCGAGGCCTTTGCAGTAGTGAAAGAAACAGCAAAACGTTTCACCGAAAACGATACCCTGCGTGTTACTGCAACTCAAATGGACCGCGACCTTTCGGTGCATAAACAACACATCGCAATTGAAGGCAACTATGCCGTTTGGAGCAGCCGCTGGATTGCGGGCGGCACCGAAATAAAATGGGACATGGTACACTACGATGTGCAGCTCATTGGCGGTATTGCGTTGCACATGGGCAAAATTGCCGAGATGGGAACAGGTGAAGGAAAAACGCTCGTGGGCACACTTCCTGTTTACCTGAACGCATTGACGGGAAAAGGTGTACACCTTGTTACAGTAAACAATTACCTCAGCCGCAGGGACAGCGAGTGGATGGGTCCTTTATTTGAGTTTCACGGAATAACAGTTGATTGCATTGACAACCACCAACCCAATTCCGAAGCCCGCAGAAAAGCCTATTTGGCCGACATTACCTACGGAACTAACAACGAGTTTGGTTTTGATTACCTGCGCGACAACATGGCGCGCAGCCCCGAAGACCTGGTGCAACGCAAGCACAATTACGCCATTGTGGATGAGGTCGATTCAGTTTTGATTGACGATGCACGTACACCGCTCATTATTTCAGGACCAACTCCAAAAGGCGATAAACAGGAGTTCACAGAAATGAAACCAAAAATTGAACGACTGATTCAGGCTCAACGTAATTACGTTAACAATGCACTTTCGGAATCAAAACGTTTACTCAAAGAAGGAAAAGAAGAAGAAGGTGGTTTGTTGTTATACCGTTCGCAACGCGGTTTGCCGAAAAACAAGGCACACATCAAATACCTGAGTGAGCCGGGTGTAAAAACCATCATGCAGAAAACAGAAAACTACTACATGCAGGACCAGAACAAGGAAATGCACAAGGTAGATGCCGAACTGTTTTTTGTGATTGACGAGAAGACCAACTCCATTGAGTTAACCGAAAAAGGCATTGACCTTATCACCGGAAACTCTGATGATACCGAGTTCTTCGTGCTTCCCGACATGGGAACTAAAGTGGCGGAAATAGAACACTTACACGTTGACGACCACGAAAAAGCAAAGAAGAAAGAAGAACTGATGCGTGACTTTGCCATTAAGTCAGAGCGCATTCACACCATCAACCAATTGCTGAAAGCATACACCTTATTTGAGTTGGATGTAGAGTATGTGGTGATTGAAAACAAAGTAAAAATTGTGGACGAGCAAACAGGTCGTATCATGGAAGGGCGCAGGTATTCCGATGGTTTGCACCAGGCGATTGAAGCAAAGGAAAATGTAAAGGTGGAAGCTGCAACACAAACGTATGCAACCATCACTTTGCAGAATTATTTCCGCATGTATAACAAGCTGGCGGGTATGACCGGAACTGCCGAAACAGAAGCAGGCGAGTTCTGGGATATTTACAAACTGGATGTGATGGTAATCCCTACCAATCGCCCGATTGCGCGTAACGACAGAGAAGATCTGGTTTACAAAACTGCCCGCGAAAAATACGGAGCAGTGATTGAAGAAATTGTGAAATTGACTGAGCAGGGACGCCCTGTTCTGGTGGGAACAACCTCGGTTGAGATTTCGGAATTGCTTTCGCGCATGTTGAAAATGAAAAACATTAAACACAATGTTTTGAATGCGAAGTTGCACCAACGCGAAGCCGAGATTGTTGCCGGTGCAGGACAAAAAGGAGCAGTTACCATTGCCACTAACATGGCTGGTCGCGGAACGGATATCAAGTTGGGTGCCGGTGTAAAAGAAGTGGGAGGTTTGGCAATTGTAGGTACAGAGCGCCACGAATCAAGACGCGTTGACCGCCAGTTGCGTGGTCGTGCCGGCAGGCAGGGTGATCCCGGTTCTTCACAGTTCTTCGTTTCGTTGGAAGATAACCTGATGCGACTTTTCGGTGGCGACCGTATGACTAAATGGATGGACCGCCTCGGACACAAAGAAGGTGAGGTTATCCAGCATTCGGTGATGACAAAATCCATTGAGCGAGCGCAGAAAAAAGTGGAGGAAAACAACTTCGGAACACGTAAACGTTTGCTGGAATACGATGACGTAATGAACTCGCAGCGCGAGGTAATTTACAAACGCAGACGCCATGCCCTGTATGGCGACCGCCTGTCGGTTGACATCTCGAACATGATTTATGACACCTGCGAAAGCGTGGTAGAACAATACCGCGAGACAAAAGATTTTGAAGGATTTAAAATTGAGCTTATCCGCACCTTCTCGGTTGAATCGCCTGTTACTGCTGAAGAGTTTGCTTCCACCAACACACCGGTGCTGAGCGAAAAAGTGTTCCAATACTTAGAAGAAAAATACAAACAGAAAAAAGATTTCAGTGCCGAACGGGCATACCCTGTTATAAAACAAGTGTATGAAAACGAAGGGCAAAGTTTTGAGAACATTGTAATTCCTTTCAGTGACGGTATAAAAACGCTGAACGTTGTTACAAATCTTAAATAAGCATACGAAACCCGCGGAAAAGTTTTGGCCACATCGTTTGAAAAAAACATTGTGCTTGCCATTATTGACGACATCTGGAAAGAGCACCTGCGCGAAATGGATGAGTTGAAATCATCCGTGCAGAATGCGGCTTACGAGCAAAAAGACCCCTTGCTGATTTATAAGTTCGAGTCGTTTGAGTTATTTAAAACATTGCTTGGAAAAATAAATCGCGAGATAGTTCCTTTCCTTTTCAAAGGCACTTTGCCCGAACAGGCCCCTACAAGTTTCAAGCGTAACCTTGCACCGCCAAAACCCGAAGCCAACCTGAAAACAGGAAGAGATGAAATTGGCGCACCCCGCCAACCCGGAGTTCCCAACACCGAGCAGGAAAAACCAATGCCTGTAAAAGTGGAAGACAAGATAGGTCGCAACGACCCTTGCCCTTGCGGAAGTGGTAAAAAGTATAAAAACTGTCACGGGTAATAAAAAAAGAGCCCCGCCAATGGCGGGGCTCTTTTTATTAGATGATTTGCAAAAATTAATTCTGTTTTGCAGAACCACTCACCATGCTGATTGATTTAGTAACCAAGTCAGTATCGGTTTGCAATTGATAAAAATACTGCCCCGGAGCAAGTGTTGAAATATCATACGTTTCGTTGTACTCACCTGCTGTGCGGTTGCCGGCAAACAAAACTTTACCTACGCTGCCATCAACACTGAAAATCATAAGCTTCACAGGCGTGTTTTGCGGAAGCTGATAGTTAATAGTAAGCGTAGAAGAAGAAGGATTAGGGTAGGCTGTCAGTTTAAACTGGTCGTCACCATTGTTTTGGGACAAAGCCGGTTTAGCTGTTATGGCATTCATAAAAAATGCACTCAGCAGAATTACGATATAAGTTTTAATAGTAAACATGTTGGTTAGTTATTGTTGGTTGGTTTTTATGTTGGATTGGTTGTTAATGGTCAAGGTTTAAACGGCAGTATCTTTCAACAAATCTTCTTCAATTGCATCCACTTCGTTGTCTTCTTCGCCTTCAGTTGCTTTCTTTTCAATTTTCACCTCTACATTGGTTACTTTGTATTGCCCTTCGTTTAAAGCAGCAATAGCAGCAAGAATATCTTTTTCGCTGGTCTTTGTATCATCAAATTTGAATGTGGCTGTCTTTTCTTCAAAGTTTACTTTGCTGTAAGTAACACCTGCCAGTTCAGCAACTGTTTTCTCAATCGTTTTAGCGCATCCTTCGGCACAGGTCATTCCATCAAGCGTAATATTCATTTCGGCCGTAGAGACAACAGTATCTTTTCCGCCCGAAGAGCAGGAATAATAAACCTGCATACTAACAAAAGCGAGAACAAAAAACAATACTTTCTTCATGATTGGATTTTTTAAAATCGCGCAAATGTATATCAATTGATGCTTGTCAAATCAGTGTTTGTAATGATTTTTTGCACACTCGAAATAAGGCGAAGCAATAGTCCTGCTTATCGGGCGAAAAACAGGTTTCGTCTATTTTTAGGGCTCTTCAGAGGTATTCTAGCAAGCTGTATTGTGATTTAATTACCTTTAGCAGCCTCAAAAAAAGGCGATTACACTAATTTATCAATACCATTTCAATGAAGCATTTTTACATTTCTGCTGCACTTGTGTTCTCAGTTTTTACTGCAAAGGCACAATCAACTTATCAAAGCGTTTACAACCTCTTTCAAGCTAACTGCACCATTGGATGCCACGGCAATGGCGGCACTTCAGGCAACCTTGACCTGTATGGCGGAGGAAGCGCCAGCACCGTTTACAACAACATCGTTAATGTTACACCTGTAAATCCTGCTGCTGCTGCAAAAGGTGAAAAACGAATTATGCCAGGTTATCCTGAAAGAAGTTTTTTATTGCGTAAATGTGCTACTACAGCTTGGGATAATGCTTACGCATTAGATGTTACCGAAGGCAATAACATGCCCGACAATCAACCTTCATTAGAAAAAGAAGAAATTGAATTGATTCGTCAATGGATACAATATGGCGCACCGCAAAGCGGGCAAGTGATAAGCACACAAACGCTTTATAATTATTACCATGTAAATGGCAGACCAAGAATTACACCTCCTCCTGCACCTGCTCCCGGTGAAGGTTTTCAGGTTCATTTCGGTCCTGTAATCCTCGATCCGTTGCAGGAAATTGAATATTACAAAAAAGAAGCCGTTTTCAACGCTACTCCCTTTGAAGCCAACAAACTTAGCTGTACAATAGATGATGATTCGCATCACTTTCTGCTTTTTGGTTTTCTACCCGGTGCTGAAAGCGAATTGGATGAGGGATTACGCACGGTTGATGTTTCCAACGTGTTTCCTGATCAGACAAAATATATTGTAGGTTGGGTAGATTCAGAAACCACCGACCTGCCCGATAACACAGCTTATTATTTTCCTGACAGTGCAGTATTAGATTTGAATTACCACATCATCAATTATTCGGAAGATTCCATACTGGCTGCCGAAGCGTATGCAAATGTTTACACCCAACCACTTGGAACTGCAGAAAGAGAAATGAAATCAGAGTTGGTAATTTACAATCCTACCGCATTATTAATCTTTAATAACGGAAACGAACAAACTTTTTCAGGCTCGCGCTTTGAAGCCGGTTCACAAGACGACTGGAATATTTGGTTTCTTTCTACCCATACTCACAAATACGGAACAGCTTACAATGTTTACAAACGCAATGCAAACGGAAGTAAAGGCGATATACTGTATGACGGAAATTACAATACCAATTACACCTTCAATCAGGGGTATTATGATTGGCAACACCCTGCTAATAAATATTTTGATCCTTTGGAAACTGTTGATGCTTCCAACGGAATTATTCACGAAGCAAAATATAAAATCAGCGACCCCGATGAACAAGCATTTCTCATCACGTTTGGTTTAACAACCGCTGATGAGATGATGCTTATTTTCATGCAATATACGGTTAACGCTCCTATCGGAATTAACGAAGCAATTACAGCAGCAGAAAATGTTTCGGCTTATCCAAATCCTGTTGCAGACGTTTTGAATTTCTCGTATACTCTGAAAGAAGAATCAACAGTTGCAATTGATATTTATGATATCAGCGGAAAATTAGTTGCTAACCTGATGAACAAAACCGAAACAGCTGGCAAAAAGATTGCACAAATTAATACCAACGCTCCGGGTTGGACAAGCGGAACATATTATGTTCGCCTGAGTGTAAACGGTGAAAGTATTTCTAAACAAATTGTAAAAATAGATTAAGCCTTTTTATGAAGAAGTTATTATTTGGCGCTGCCGCGCTTATTTCAATTAACGCAACAGCACAGGATACCTATCAGCAGGTGTATTCTCTTTTTCAGGCAAACTGCACCGTAGGATGCCACGGAAATGGCGGAACATCCGGCAGCCTTGACCTTTACGGAGGTGGCGATGCATCGGTTGTATATGACAACATAGTAGATGTAACACCTGTAAACCCTACAGCAGTATCAAAAGGCTACAAACGCATTTACCCCGGCCATCCCGAAAAAAGTTTTCTTTTGCGCAAATGCTCTTACAATGCGTGGGATGATTATTACCCTATTGAAGTTTCGGAAGGAAATGCTATGCCGGATAATCAACCCGTTCTTGAAAAAGAAGAGGTAGAATTAATCCGTCAATGGATTCTTTACGGTGCAAAAGAAACCGGAAACTTTGTTGATACACAGGTTTTGTTTGACTACTACCATGTAAATGGAAAACCACGAATGGCAACACCTGCAGCACCTGCCGAAGGCGAAGGTTTTCAATTACGCATGGGGCCTTTCTTTCTTCCTCCTTTGCAGGAAGTAGAGTTCTTTAAAAAACAGGATATAACATTAGCCGACAGCGTTGATGTAGATAAACTGGAAACATGGTTTAATGATGAGTCGCACCACTTTATTATTTACAAATTTAATGATGGTACAGATGCCGATTATCCTGCCGGATTGAGAAACATTAACGATCCCGAAGGCAGTTCACTTGGCGTAAACGAAATGATTGCCACTTGGCAAGATGCATTTGCTTACAACCTGCCCGAACAAACTGCTTTCAGATGGAAAGGAGATCAAATTCTGGATATGAATTATCATATTGTAAATTACGATGAAGATTCAATTATAGCCGCAGAATCATATACAAATATCTACACTGCTCCTGTTGATACAAACAATATTGTAATGACTTCGGTTTTGATTCCAATTAATGCAGTTGAATTTATTTTAGGAACAGGAACATTCGGACAAGACTTGATTATTCCGAATGATGGTGAAGTGCATACCTTTACCTATCGTTTGGCGTTCCCGTTCTATCCTCTTGCTCCTACATGGCATATCTGGTCAATTCAATCGCACACACATGCGCGCGGACAGGATTTTGATATTTACAAAAGCACTCCTGACGGACAAAAAGGCGAGCAATTTTATGAAGGATTTTATAACCGCGATTACACATTCAATCAGGGTTTTTATGACTGGGAGCATCCTGCAGTTCGTTTCTTTGAGCCTTTTTATGAAGTTCCATTGCAAACAGGTTTAATCTTTGAAGCTGTTTACCAAAATCTCACTGATGACACACTCTATTGGGGAAATACCACCAATGATGAAATGATGTTATTTTATGTTCAGTATACCGAAGAAGCTTTGCCTACATCTTCTGTTAAGGAACAAACAAACCCGGTTTCGTTTACAAGCTACCCAAACCCGTTTACCGAAAGCACTCAGATTTATGTGAACCTGCCTGCATCTGACAGAATACAATTAGATGTATTTAACATGGCTGGCGAAAAAATCACTACGCTTGCCGATGCACAGTTTGGTGCAGGACAACACCGTTTTGATTTTTCGTCAAAGGCGCTGAATCTGGCCTCGGGAATTTATCTGGCGCGTTTGAATACTTTGCAGGGAACGCAGAGTATCAGAATGACGGTAATAGACTAAACCCCTCAACAAAATAACTGTTGATGTTAAGTCGCTCTCATACAGGGCTTGTTATATCTTTGTGCACTCAACAATCAAAAAATGTCTGACAGAAAAGTTCGTGTGCGATTTGCTCCCAGCCCAACGGGACCTTTACATATTGGCGGTGTGCGTACTGCTTTATACAATTACCTTTTTGCTAAAAAGCTTGGAGGTGATTTTATTCTCCGCATTGAAGATACCGACCAGGGACGTTATGTTGAAGGTGCGGAAGATTATATAATTCAATCATTGAAATGGGTGGGTATTGAACCCAATGAAGGTGTTGGTTTTGGTGATGGCCCGTATGCGCCTTACCGCCAGAGCGAACGAAAAGATACCTATCACCAGTTTGCCGAGCAATTGGTAAAAAGCGGACACGCTTATTATGCATTTGATACTTCAGAAGAACTGGAAGCTCTACGCAAAAAGCTGGAAGCTGCCAAAGCACCTGTTACTGCTTATGGTTCTGCTGTGCGTATGGAAATGAAAAACTCACTTACACTATCTGCGGATGAAGTTGCATCAAAACTAAATGCAGGTGAGCAATACGTTATCCGTATCAAAATATCAGAAAACGAGGAAGTAAAAGTTCAGGATATAATTCGCGGTGAAGTGGTGTTCAGCACTTCGTTGATGGACGATAAAGTTTTATTCAAAAGCGATGGAATGCCAACCTATCATCTTGCGAATGTTGCGGATGATTATGCCATGCAGATCACGCATGTTATTCGCGGTGAGGAATGGTTGTCATCAGCTCCTTTGCACGTATTGTTGTATCGCTATTTAGGTTGGGAAGACAAGATGCCGCAATTCGCGCACTTGCCATTATTAAAACCCGATGGCAATGGAAAACTAAGCAAACGTGACGGAGATAAATTAGGCTTCCCTGTTTTTCCATTGGAATTTAAAGACCCTAAGACAGGAGAAATTTCATCGGGATATCGTGAAAAAGGATATTTACCGGAAGCTGTAATTAATATTATTGCCTTCCTCGGCTGGAACCCGGGAACGGAACAGGAGATTTATTCTCTGGAAGAATTGGTAGGTGCTTTCTCCATGGAGCACGTGCACAAAGCAGGTGCAAAATTCAATTTTGAAAAAGCGAAATGGTTCAATGAGCATTACATCAAAACTGCATCGGATGAGCGATTGGCAAATCATATTCTTCCGCTTGCGCAGGAGAAGTTTGGTGTAAATGATTTAGAGTTTTTGAAAAAAGTGTGTGCATTGTTGAAAGACCGTGTTTCGTTTATCAATGACATTGTTTGTGCAAACTCTTTTGTTTTTGCAGCACCTGCAAATTACAGTGCTGATGCTCTTAAAAAATTAGGTTCTCCAAACCTGACAGGTTTTCAAAACCTATCAGGTTTTATAAATTCAATTGAAGACTTCTCTGCTGCAAACATTGAAAATTCATTGAAACAATTTGCCGAAACCAATGAAGTAAAATTAGGCGACCTGATGAAGTTTACCCGCATCAGCATTGTCGGAGACCTCAGCGGTCCGGGCGTTCCCGACCTGATGGTGTTGTTGGGGAAAGAAGAAATAGGGAAGCGAATCAATTCGTTTCTGGCTCAACAGTAACCCTCGGATTTCCCTCTGCGAAAAACTCAGCGTTCTCTGCGGTAAAAAAAGTAAACCGCAGAGTTCCGCAGAGAAATAAAACTGAGAGCCGCAGAGAAAAACAATCTTTATAGCTTTGCAGAATTAATAATCTCAGTGTTCTTAGTGCCCTTAGTGGTAAAAACAAAATGGAAGAGTTAAAAAAAGAAGAAGAAAAATCACTCAACTTTCTCGAAGAAATTGTTGAGGCTGATTTAAAGTCAGGAAAATATACAAGCATTCTCACCCGCTTTCCGCCTGAGCCGAATGGGTATTTACATATCGGGCACAGCAAATCTATCTGCATCAATTTTGGGCTGGCAAAAAAATACGGAGGCAAAACCAATCTGCGTTTTGATGATACCAACCCTACAACCGAAGATGTGGAATATGTGGACAGCATTAAAGCCGATATCAAATGGCTGGGCTTTGAATGGGCAAATGAATTTTATGCCAGCGATTATTTTCCGCAGATCTATGAATTTGCTTTAAAGCTAATCCGCAAGGGCTTAGCGTACGTTGACGATTCTACTTCCGAAGAAATTGCCGCGATGAAAGGAACACCCACTGAGCCCGGAAAAAACAGTCCTTACCGCGACCGCACCCCACAGGAAAACGAAGAGCTTTTTGTGAAAATGAAGAATGGTGTATTCGCTGAAGGCTCAAAAATATTACGCGCAAAAATTGACATGGCATCGCCTAACATGATTTTGCGCGACCCTGTTATTTACCGCATCAAATTTGCGCATCATCACCGCACGGGCAATACGTGGTGCATTTATCCGATGTATGATTTTGCGCACGGACAAAGCGACTCCATTGAAAATATTACACACAGCATTTGCACGTTGGAGTTTGTTCCGCACCGTGCGTTGTATGACTGGTGCATTGAAAAGCTCGAGATATTTCCATCCAAACAATATGAGTTTGCGAGACTGAACGTGAATTACACGGTAATGAGCAAACGCAAATTTTTGCAATTAGTAAACGAGAATATTGTGAACGGCTGGGACGACCCGCGGATGCCCACCATTTCAGGGATGCGCAGAAGAGGTTATACCGCAAAAGCTATCCGCGATTTTGCAGAACGTGTGGGCGTGCAAAAGCGCGAAAACCTGATCGATATTTCACTGCTTGAATTTTTTGTGCGCGAGGATCTGAACAAAACTTCTCTGCGCAGAATGGTGGTTTTTGACCCGCTGAAAGTGGTCATCACCAATTTTCCGGAAGGACAAACCGAACAACTATCAGGTGAAAATAATCCGGAAGTGGAAAACTCGGGAACACATGCTATTCCATTCAGCCGCGAGATCTACATTGAGCGCGATGATTACATGGAAAACGCACCGAGCAAATTTTTTCGCCTCAGCGTTGGTAAACAAGTGCGACTGAAAAGCGCTTACATCATCACCTGCACCGATGCCATTAAAGATGCCAACGGCAACATCACCGAACTGCATTGCACCTACATTCCTGAAAGCCGCAGCGGAAGTGATACATCCGGCTTAAAAGTAAAAGGCACTGTGCATTGGGTAAACATTGCAGATGCCGTTCCGGTGGAAGTTCTGGAATACGACCGTTTGTTTAAAGTCGAAAATCCGGCAAGCGAAGAAGGTGATTTCAAAGAGTATATCAATGAAAACAGTTTGACTGTAATTCCTGTTGCCTATGCCGAACCTGCTATTAAAGAAGCAAAAGCTGATGAGCGTTTCCAGTTTTTGCGCAAGGGATATTTTTGTTTGGACAAAACCTCAACGCCAGAGAAGTTAGTGTTTAACAGAACGGTTACGCTGAAGGATAACTGGGCGAAGGAGCAGAAGAAATAATACTGTCATGCTGAGCGTAGTCGAAGCATCAATTATTTAGGCCCTTCGACTACGCTCAGGGTGACAAACGCAAGAAAAAACAATGCAAGTAACCCTCGAAAACATCCAACTCTACGCCTATCACGGCTGCCTTGAAGAAGAAGCCCTGATAGGACAAAACTACCGTGTGGATGTGTATATCACCACCGACTATTCAGAGGCTGCCCAAACGGACGACCTTACAAAAACGGTTGACTACACGCAGGTTTACGAAATAGTAAAACGCGAAATGTCCATCCGCTCAAAACTGATTGAGCATGTTTGCCGCAGAATTTGCGAAGCGCTTGCTGCGGAGATCCCCTCAATAGAAAAATGTTTGGTAAAACTGACCAAATACAATCCGCCTGTAAATGGTATGGTTGGAAAAGCGAGTGTTACCTGGGAGGATAGCCAACAATAGAAGCAGAAATAATTACTTCTGCTCAGTTTTTATCAAAATTTACCTGCGTTTACTTCTTATTGAACTTATTCATCACAAAAGAAATATCCATAGACCCAAAGTCTTTAATCAATTCTACCGATTTAAGGATACTTTCGTTAATGATGGGCTTTTCTTCAGCCGTCCATTCCCCTAAAACATAATCCACTTGTCTTCCTTTGGCAAAATCATTTCCCACGCCAAAGCGCAGGCGGGGATATTCATTTGTATTCAGTTCAAATTGTATGCTTTTTAAGCCGTTGTGTCCTCCATCGCTGCCTTTGGCACGCAGGCGAAGTTCACCACAGGGCAGGGCAAGGTCATCGGTAACTACCAGCAGGTTGCGGACAGATATTTTCTCAGCCGTAAGCCAGTATTTAATGGCTTTACCACTCAGGTTCATATACGTGGTAGGTTTTATAAGAATAAACGTGCGGCCCTTGTGCTTTACCTCACATACATCGGCCAAACGGTCGGGCTTAAAAGCAGTAGTGGACGCCTTTGCAAGGGCATCCACTACTTTAAAACCTATATTATGGCGGGTCTCGGCATACTCGCTTCCGATATTACCAAGACCGGCTATCAGGTATTTCACAACCTAAAAGAATTACTTTTTAGTCGGTGCTTTAGCTGCTGCTGCAGGTGCTGCTGCTTTAGCCGGTGCCGCTGCTGCTGCTTTGGCAGGTGCTGCTGCTGCCGCTCCTTTATCTTCCTCTACAACTCCGCGTTTGTGTTTAACACCTACTACTTCGCTTGAAAGGATTTCTAAAAATTTAACTCCTGGATAGTCCAAATCTGCAATTTTTATTCCCTGACCAACTTTCAATCCTGAAATATCAACAGTGATGTTTTCAAGAAAATCTTCCGGCTTTGCACTCACTTTCAGTTTGCGGAAGTTTTGTTTCAATAAACCACCGTCACGCACTCCGGGTGAAGTTCCGGTAAGTTTTACAGGAAGTTCAATGGTTACATATTTTCCGGGAACCAATTCACGGAAATCGATGTGAAGAATTTTGTCGCTGATAGGGTGCAACTGAATTTCCTGCATGATTGCAGAATACTGGTTGTCTCCTACTTTAATTTCGGCTTTGAAAACTTCGGGAGTGTAAACGAGTTTTTTGAACTCTTTTTCATCTGCCACAAAGTGGATTTGTTCTTTTCCGCCATAAATTACACATGGGATAAGACCACTTCTGCGCGAAGCTTTTGCATCTTTCTTCCCTACGTTCGCTCTTGGCGAACCGCTAATAGATACTGATTTCATTGTTTTGTTTTTGTTTAGTTATTGATTGATTTGAATTGATTTTCGTTGTCACCCTGAGCGTAGTCGAAGGGTTAAAATATAAAGTTAGTACTTATCGATTCATAGTTATGCACCTTGCGGATAACATCTGCAAACAGCGGAGCTACTGATAAGGCCTTGATTTTAGCACTTTGTTTTTTCAGCGGAATGGTATTGGTAACAATCAGTTCCGTAATTTTTGAATTCTCTAATTTCTCATACGCATCGCCCGAAAGCAAGGGGTGAGTAATGCAAGCGCGAACGCTGGCAGCCCCTTTTTCCATCATCATATCGGCAGCTTTTACAAGCGTTCCTCCGGTGTCGATGATATCATCTACCAGCACCACATCTTTGCCTACAATATCACCGATAACGGTCATGCTGTGCACCTCGTTAGCTACCTTGCGTTGTTTGTAGCAAATAGCTAAATCAACATTCAGGTTTTTAGCGTAGGCATTAGCTCTGCGGGTTCCTCCAACATCGGGAGTTGCCATAATCAGGTTAGGAAGATTGAGGTTTCTCAGGTAATCTAAGAAAAGGTAAGAAGAGTATAAATGGTCAACCGGAACATTGAAAAAGCCTTGTATCTGGTCGGCATGTAAATCCATTGTAATAATGCGGGTAACACCGGCAGTGCCTAATAAATCGGCAACCAGTTTAGCACCGATCGAAACACGGGGTTTGTCTTTTCTATCCTGACGGGCAAACCCGAAATAAGGGATAACGGCTACAATCTGTTTAGCCGAAGCGCGTTTTGCGGCATCTACCATCAACAGCAATTCAAACAGGTTATCAGCAGGTGGAAATGTGCTTTGAACAATAAAAACATCTTCGCCACGGATACTCTCGCCAAAAGACGGTTCAAACTCACCATCTTTAAAACGCACCACCGATGATTTTCCCAACGGAATACCGTAGGCATCAACGATTTGCTTACCTAAGTAAAGCGAGGATTCGCAGGAAAATATTTTTACTTCAAACGGCATGTTTCTTTGAAAAGGGACGCGAAGATAGAGAAAAACTGTAATGGCGCAAGCACAAAGGCACAATTCTGCCTTATTTTGACCAGATACGGGTATTCAGGTTCAAATCATCCACAATACTCAGGCAGTCGCATAACTCGCTGTAAAAGGTGCGGATATAATCAGAATTGGTAATGCTTTCCTTGAATTTTGGTTCAAAAAGGTTTTGGTCATTGTAAAGTGCCACAAACACTTTTGAATTGATAAAAGACAAATAAACCTTGGTATTGTATTTCTTTTTCAAATCAAGTATGCGCTGAATCATGGAGGTGCTGAGGATGTAACGAGCCTCTACCTGATCGTTGCTATAGACCACAAACTCTTTTTCAAATTCTGCGTTTTCCATATGCACTACCTGCTCGCGGGTAAAGTTCCACGACTGGAATTTTTTGCCCAGAAAACCAAACAGTTTTTCCGCAGTATCGGGCAACACTATTGTTTGCCCATGAAAGTTTTTATGAAAATCGGCAATCATAAAAAGACCTTTGAAAATGGTAACGTAATAGGTTCGCCCCTTGTTGCCTGTCCGCTTTTCCTGTGTGTGCAATTCCGAAAATTCTATTTCCGTTTTGTCCACCATTCCACTAATATGGTCTTCTCCCGAATAGCGGTCGGCACGCTCGGTAAAAATTTTGCTTTCGAAGAATTTTGCTTCTGAAATAAACTGTGATTTATTGTAACCCAGATTGGGGTTTACAGCCTGAATAATGCGGTGAAAAACCTTGTCCTTAAATTCTTCTTTATACCGTTTCTCTTTAGGATAATAACCCAGAAAATAAAAAGCGGCTGCAAATAATCCTCCAATAAAAATAGTGGCGGGATGTCTTACAAACAACAGAACAACAACCGTTGCAACGCCAATTCCGATGGTAATATTGAGCCACTTTTTTGCGCTCTTGTATTGCTGCTGACGCGACAGTTCCAGTTCTTCCAGTTGAGGAAGAAGTTCGGAAAAGATTTGGTCGAAGGGTTTCATTTTTACAGCTCGTCACCCTGAACTTGTTTCAGGGTCTTAAATTCAGAGATGCTGAAACAAGTTCAGCATGACGATACTACTTCTTAAACATCTCCTCTACATTCACATTCTCGCGCTCGCCTTCAGGAATTTCAAATGATGCTTTGCGTTGGTAGCCCAACATTTTTGCAACAAGATTAGATGGAAACATTTCAACACCGTTGTTGTAGTCAAACACCGAAGCATTGAATGCCCTGCGTGAAGCTGAAATTTGTTCTTCCACTTCATTTAATGCAGCCTGCAGTTGCAGAAAATTAGTGTTCGCTTTCAGGTCGGGATAATTTTCAACGGCAACCTTTACTTGTCCTAAGGCAGAGCCTAATTTGTTTTCCAAATCAAAACGTTCGCTGCTGCCGTCAGGTGCTTTCATTACTGAATTGCGCAGTTCGGTTATCTTGGTCAGCAAACCACTTTCGTGTTGCATGTATTGTTTCACCGACTCAATCAAATTCGGAATTAAGTCTCTGCGTTTTTTCAGCATCACGTCAATGCTGCTGAAGGCATATTCAACATTGTTTTTCTTTGAAATTAATCCATTGTAAATAACAACGAGAATTAGAATTGGAACTAAAATAAGAGCGGCAAGAATTAGAATTGGCATGGCTATTTGGTTTTGGTTTGTTTGTTCAAATGTATAAATTTTTAAGAAAGACTCTTTTTCAAATCCTCAATTAAATCCTCCGCATCTTCAATTCCTATACTCAAACGAATGAGAGAATCAACCACACCTGTTTTTTCGCGCTCGGCTTTTGGTATAGATGCATGTGTCATGGTTGCAGGATGCCCTATCAACGATTCAACGCCACCCAATGATTCGGCAAGTGAGAAAAGCTTTGTTCCTGACAGCACTTTAGTTGCTGCTTCAATGCTGTTATCTTTTAGTGTGAAGGAAACCATTCCTCCGAAACCACACATTTGTTTTTTTGCAACTGCATGTCCGGGATGAGTTGGAAAACCGGGCCAATATACTTTGTCAACTTTTGGTTGCTTTACTAACCAGTTGGCAATTATTTCTCCGTTTTCGCAATGGCGTTGCATACGCAAATGCAATGTTTTTATTCCGCGCAACACCAGAAAACAATCCTGCGGCCCCGGCACTGCACCGCAACTGTTTTGAATAAAAGCTAAACGTTGTGCCAGTTCATCATCATTTACACAAAGTGCGCCCATCACTACATCTGAGTGGCCACCCAGGTATTTTGTAACACTGTGCATTACTATGTCAGCACCCAAATCCATCGGGGTTTGCAGGTAAGGTGTAGCAAATGTATTGTCAACCGCGAGCAGGATGTTATGTTTTTTTGCCAATGCTGAATACGCAGCTATATCAACCACATTCAGCATGGGATTGGTGGGAGTTTCCACCCAGAAAAGCTTCGTATTTTTGTTAATTAGTTTTTCTGCTTCAGCAATATCGGTCATGTTCACAAAATGGAATTTGATTCCATACTGCTGAAAGATTTTTGTGAAGATGCGATACGAACCGCCATACAAATCATTGGTAGAAATTACCTCATCACCGGGTTGCAATAATTTCACCACACAATCAATAGCGCCCATTCCGCTGCTGAAACACAAACCGTGTTTTGCATTTTCTAATGCCGCAAGATTTTTCTGTAAAGCATCGCGTGTTGGATTTTGTGTGCGCGAATACTCATAGCCTTTGTGGTCGCCCGGAGCTGCCTGCACATAGGTTGATGTTTGATAAATAGGAGTCATAATGGCTCCTGTAGTTGGGTCGGGTTCTATTCCCGCGTGTATTGCTTTGGTTGCGAATTTCATATATACATTTAATAAAGTCGGACAAAAGTAAAATAAAAAAGCCCCGCAATTCTGCGGGGCTTTTTTAGAACTTTGATTAGTGTTACTGCACCACCAACCTCATACTGTTTCTTCTGTCTTTAAATGCCAGTTCAACAACATACACTCCACGCTCAAATTTAGTTGCGGGAATTTCAAAACGTGTTCCTGTTACATTGGCTGCTGAAAAAACATTGCGTCCTGTGATGTCATAAACAGTAACGTTGAATTGCTCGTTGTCAGGATTGGTGAACAACAGCGTTGCATCATCTTTAGCAGGGTTTGGATACAGAATAATATCCATTGTTGCAGAAGTATTCAGCTCGGTGTTGTTTGCAAACGCAGGCGCTTCCGGAGCAAACGGTCCTGTGTTTTCGGTAAAGTCTTTGGAGTAACGGTCAACCTCTTTCTGCATCTCTTCAAAGCCTCCTGCAAGGTGATAAGCCACCGAAATCTTTTTAATTGCTCCCGCTTTAAAATCAAAAGGACCAACCAAACCTAAACCTCTTCTGTCGCCTGCAACGTTCTCTAATGACTTTTCATTCCATCCTGTTTTGGTTGTCGGATTTCCGTCATACATAAAGGTACAGCGCTCTTTCCCGCCTTTGGCAACTCCTCCTTCTGTTATCATCATTCCATCGCGCCAGTAGCCGTTTAGGTAGTGATAATAATCTTCCGGGAAATACGGGTTTCCGCTCAGCGACCAATCGTTGTTATAGGTCATATAGTTGTCAAATTTTTCAGTGAGCAAGGTAACCGACATATAAGGTGTTTGTGTTTTACCAAACACCTCTGCATCCTTGCTTTCATCGGCATTGTAGCCATAATAGGTATTGCGTTTTACATCAATTCCTGCGTACTCGTCATATACATTGCTGCCCAAATCAATGTCGGTAAACACGCCTAATTTAGTGTCGGTATAATCAAAGCCTGAGCGGTTGATAATGGTGAAATCTACAAACACGGTATTGTTATATGCTTTCACACGTTCATCAAAAGCATAAGCCAGACCAATTACTTCCATCCCCATTTTGTAAGTATTGGATTCGGTGTGCTCACCACGGTGGTCGTTAAAGATAAACAGCACCGCTTCATCACCTTTTATAGAAGGATAATCACCGTTTTGCGGATCATAAATTCCGTTGCCGTTTGCATCAGCAAAAGGGGCAAGGTTAGGTGATTGTCCTTTTTCAATATCACCCGATGCAGGCCAGTTGGCAATAACTTCGGGCATTTGATATTCAGGATTTGCAAAATTTGCAATATGTGCTTTCACTTCTTCTTTGGTGATCTTCCAGACGCGATTCCATTTATCGTCTTCGGCAGCAGAATAAAATTCTTCCTTCATTACAGGTCCCGCGAAAATGTCGGTTCCCCACTGACCAAAAGTTGGCGCATAAATATGATACTTGTCTGCTTCCTTGCCGCCCATCCAGATACCTGCAATGTGAATGGCATGTTTTCCATCTGTGTTCTTGATTTCAAAACCCTTTTTCTCCATGTCGGGTGCGTCAATCATGTTGCCGAACAGGCGACCGTTGGCATTAATGGTTGCGCGGATGTTGTTGATGTCAAGAACATCGGAGTTAACTGTTGTTTGCGCTGTTGCGGAAAATCCTGCAAGCAGCAATGCAAATGCTGATGATTTTAGTAGTTTATGTTTCATAGTATTTGATTTTAAAAACGTGAATAAAATTAAGTAAAATAAATTTGAGATACCAATCCGAGGTGTTAAAAAGTGTTAAAAACATCTATAGGATGCAGACAAGGGAATTATTCCATAAATTTACATTACTCATGAAAAAGATACTTGTATTTATAGGCTTTCTTTTTTTCATCACAGTTGCAAACGCCCAGCAGCAAGATACCCTTTGGCTGAAAGAACATGCAGATACGCTGCACTATAAAACAGCCAAAGAAGTAAAAGAGCCCAAGCCCCTGCAAAAGAAGATACGTCCTGTGCCGGTTGAACTAAAGCGCAATCTTATTTCAGTAAATCTGATGGACCTGATGCTGAAAAATATTTCGTTCAGTGTTGACTTTGTTCCGGGTGAGGGAAAGGTGGGTATTACCATGCCGCTTACGTTTTACAGTCCGCTGGGCAAGGCTATACAAAATGCCAACAGCAGCGATATGGGCAAATACCATAAAGAATTAGCCACTTACATAAGAGCTGGCTTTGATCTTAATTACTATCCCCTGGGGCAGCGGAAATATACCTGGGTAACGGGAGTATCTATGCAGGGTGCTTATCTGAAGCGCGATGTAGACGTGCAGGTAGATGAAAACAAAGGTGTTTATCAGGGGTTGTATTTTTATTTCATGGGAAAGACGGGTGTGCAGCTTACGTACTGGAACCGTTTTACGCTTTCCTTTATTGTTCATGCAGGAGTAAAAACTCCGGATGTGGAGACCTGGCATTTTGCAATGCTGGGTAATGTAGGCGTTGGGGTAAGGTTTTAATACTACTTATTGCAGTGCTGCAGCCACACTCCCATCCTGCGTGGTGTTGGCGATTAATACAGCATCAAGAAAACTCTGCGCAATTTCCTCATAGGTTTCCGATGATGTTTTTGGTTCATTCTTGATCATCTTTATCCATTGGTCGCTGATATGAATTTCATTCAAAGGATAGCTGCCCGAACCCGGTTTCACTTTCTTCCATGTCCAGAACGCATCACCGCAGAAATTATACTGGCTGTCGCGGAGTTTTAGCTTTATGTTTTGCAAATCAGAAGGCGAAGCCTCGCCCCACTCACCGCACCATAGCGGGGCATTTACGTGCGTACCAAAATCACTGAAGCTTTGCAGCTGTGAATTCTGGTCGGGCTCAGACATAAACCAGGTGTAAAAATGGAAGCTGTAAATCTGGTTGTTATCCATCAGCGAGTTGAAAATGGAAAAGTCCTTTGCAAAGTCAGCGCCTTCCAATATTAAAAGATGGTGAGTGTCCACTTCGCGAATTCCCGCAATAATGGTGGTGTACAGATTAACCATATCCATATTGTCGGGTGGTGAGGGCTCGTTTAAAATGTCATAGCCCAGCACTATTCTGCGGTCTTTATAACGTTCGGCAATTGCTTTCCAGATACGCAGCATCTGTTGCTTGTTATCTTCACTTGCCCACACTTTCACATTGTCGGGGTCCGAGATAAAGATAGAGTTTTGCCCGCCCGGTGCGGCATGCATGTCGAGTATAACATATACGTTAAACTCTTCGCACCAGTCGAGCAGGTTGTCTATGATCTGGAAATGCGCTTCATCCAGTGCATTATCGTTGGAGCCATTGTCGAAAAAAGCATGGTTGAACGGAACGCGGATAGAATTAAAGCCGAGGTTATGCACTGCAATAATATCATCACGGGTAATAAAATTGGAGTAAATGCTTTCGCGGAAGTCCTGTGCAAAAGCTGAACTGGTGCGGCTTTCAATGGTATTCATCATCCAGATCTCGGAATTAAATCCGCCTCCCCATATCCAGGCTTCCCATAAAAGCCAGCCACCGAAGCTCACGCTTTTAAGCTCCAGCTCCGTTCCGGTAGTATCCATCAGCTTGCCATTGCGGATGTGCACATAAGTAGTATCTACTATGTTGGTAGGATTAAAATCAATAGGCTCGTCTTTTTTGCAGGAGCTGAAGCTGCAAACAAAAAGCAATGCCGGTATGCTGAAAATAAAGGTGAGACAATTTCTTTTCATGGTAAATGCAGATTTAATATGCTTCTTAGGTGAGGATTGCGAAGCCTGACGTGCGGCTAACGCATATCCAAGCCAGCGTGGGATCTAAGCCAGCAATTATAATCATTATGCACCAAAATAAGTTGCTTTTAAATGTTGAATATCCATTGCAACATATGTTGGGTCAATTTTGGGTATCATCCGTTTATATAGCCTATGCATTGCTTCAGCTAAATTTTCAGTTTTAAAAATGAATATATACTTTTTACAAATTGGAGGATTTGATGAT
This sequence comes from Bacteroidia bacterium, assembly GCA_020054035.1. Lineage (GTDB taxonomy): Bacteria > Bacteroidota > Bacteroidia > SXHM01 > SXHM01 > SXHM01. The sequence goes on from JAGVLY010000069.1 coordinate 40,540, forward strand.
AGTATTAGGGTTGAGCCTTGAACCTTTTGCTCCAAATCTTTTTTCTTAATAGCATATAAGTCAGTTACTTTAAATTTAAGTTCAACTAATAACATTTGAGTTTTTGTAGCATCTTCATTTTTAATTCCGAAAGCTAAATCCATTGATTTATTTTTTTCAAGACGCCCTTCTATACCTGCGATAATATTTTCTGCTCGATCGAGATTTAAAACAATTTCTCCACCTGTAAAAAGACTAGTGGTAGTTTGATAGCCTTCTTCATTAATTAATGAATTAATATCTTGAAGGCAGGTAGCGTGAGCTAATGCAATACTATGATTTGTAGTTGTTGTTCTACAATATTGCATAATACTAACTTCCGTATTGATTAATACGATCTAATGCTATGTTAAAAGATTCGAAAATTGGATCTATCTCTTTTCCTAAAAGTCTATAGTTGAATAAATAATTTTTATCAGCCTTTTCTGCCAAGTAGAAATTTAAATTGTCTGATACTTGTTCTTTTTCAGAGATGTATTTAATTGCGCTTACCATATCAGGATTATGGCTTGCTATAAAGAATTTAGCACCTATTATCTTATTCAATAAAACAATAAGGCGAGCATACTCAATAATCCATTGAGGATGTAAATTAGATTCTGGTTCGTCAATTATTAGAAGCGTTTTATCATTTAATGAACCATTCTTAATTAGTAGCTGCAAAATTGCAAAAGACTTTATACCTGTTGCGCAATCCAGTAGATTAAATATTGAACCATCATCTCTTTTATAAGCAAATTCACTCAAAAAATCAGATGAATCGTCAATAGAAACATCACCATGAATAATTTCCTTGCTTATTGTTTTTGAAATATCAGAAAAAGAGGAATTACCTTTTTTAGATAGAAGTTCATTTAAATCATTCCAATATTCATTAACAGAGTCATCTACTCCTATCATCATTGGAGTATCTATATAAATCACATTTTGAATTAAATATGGTATTGATAAATAATCTTTTTTTAAAGAAACTATTTGATCTTCAAATTCTAATACATCAAAGACTTTGGGTAAATTTTCCATCCGAGAAAACATTTCTTAGGGCTTCTTTGAATAAGGAAGATGGTCTTGATTCTATTTTGCCCGAAGCTTCTTTAAATATTGATTCTACAAAATCATAAATCTTATCGAATGGTAA
>JAGVLY010000006.1 GCA_020054035.1 Bacteroidia bacterium
ACAATCTTTGATTTACTCCTAAAACGAATGGTTGAAAACGAAGCAAAACGCCTGTAATCAATGGTTCTGGATTGCGCTCTAAGTGCCTATACCAATAATTTTAATAGACATTATATGCGCTCTTCTTTGGGTATTAATAGTTCTGTTAATTAACCGATATCTTCCTTATTGTTGGGTTGATGACGATTATATCTATTTCAAAACCATATTCTCCAGAAAAAACTTGGTTTTTGAAAAAAGAAACATTAAAAAAAGTGGAGCAGTGTTATCGCCTTTGGGCGGCAAGTATTTTGTAATTATTGAACATAATAGTAAGAAGCGACTATTTCTTATTATACCAAGTTTCTTCATGAGTAAAGAAGAAATACTAAACGATCTGAAGCCGAAGATTTAATACGAATAAGGTTTTCATCCATCAAGCTTAACCAGTTTCTTCATAATTCCAATTCTCCGCTTCCATATTTTAAAACTGCCGCAGGATGCCATTGGCAAATGGATATATTTCTATTTCCGCTGGACCAACCAGAGCAAGAATGAAAACAGTGGGCCATACAGCGCAATGCATGTGGCGGTGGTGGGGTAGTTATCTCAACCCACCGCCCCACAAAATTTTGTGAATAACCACACTATCTGCTTTTACTTCATAAGCAAAAACCCATTTCTTGTCAAATGTTGCACAACGCAGATTTTGCGAAGCAAACTTTGCGTTGCGGCAAACGGGGTAAGCATGGTAGTATTTTCCTAAACTGAAACCGAATTCAATCAGTTTATCGGCATAGCGTTGGGCGGTAAGTGGCATTTTGATTTCGGTTGCTATATAATCTGCTATCTTTTCAATGGATGAAAAAGCAGATTTCCGAATCAACACTTTCATTTTTTGCTGCTTTTCGTTTTTGTAAAACGTTTTGCAACGGCCTTTTTCAATTCAACGGCAAATTCTTCAAACGGCACTTCCTCGTCCTGACCGATAAACACAATATCGTTGCTCTGTGCCGACATGGTTTTAATTACCTGAAGCAAACTTTTTCCGGCCTTGCTTCTGTCATTTATTTCAACAAGATGTTTCATCTGTAATTTTTTTTCAAAGATATTCGTTTTCGCATTTATATCAAAAAGCCGCCTGTAAAACGGGTTGCTTACAAACCCCGCATTTTTCTACCTTCGCGTTTTCTTTTTCGCTATGACAAAAAACTTTTCTCCGCTTACCGCCATTTCGCCTGTTGACGGGCGTTACCACAAACAGACTGCCGAACTTTCTCAATACTTCTCTGAATACGCGCTGATGAAATACCGCGTAAAAGTGGAGGTGGAATATTTTATAGCCCTTTGCAAACTTCCCCTTCCACAGCTGAAAGGCGTAAACAAAAAACTGTTTCCAAAGCTGCAGGATGTTTATAAAATTTTTACCGAAAAAGACGCACAAATAATCAAGGATACCGAGAAAACCACCAACCACGATGTAAAAGCGGTGGAATACTTTGTGAAAGCAAAATTTGAAAAACTCGGGCTCAAGAACGAGAAAGAATTTGTGCATTTCGGACTTACTTCGCAGGATATCAACAACACTGCAACCCCTGCCATGATGCGCGATGCAACAATGCAAATATGGTTGCCCGCCCTACTGGATATTATTGAAACCCTTGAACGCCTCTCCAACACATGGGAAAATATCCCCATGCTGGCACATACTCACGGACAGCCTGCATCGCCCACCCGACTTGGGAAAGAGCTGAATGTATTTACCGAACGCCTGATGGTTCAGTTGGAACAACCCGGTTTTACTTACGCAGCAAAATTTGGTGGCGCCACCGGAAATCTGAATGCACATTATGTAGCGTACCCAAAAACAGACTGGACAAAATTTGCCAACAAGTTTATCACCGAATTAGGTTTGGTGCGTTCGCAAACCACCACCCAGATTGAACATTACGACAACATTGCTGCCTGGTGCGATTCGAACAAGCGCATCAACACCATATTGATTGACCTCTGCCGCGATATGTGGGCCTATATCTCCATGGATTATTTCAAGCAGAAAATAAAAGCGGGAGAAATTGGTTCATCAGCTATGCCGCATAAAGTAAACCCGATTGACTTTGAAAACGCAGAGGGAAATCTTGGCTTTGCCAATGCGATGTTCGAGCATTTTGCAGCCAAGCTTCCCATCTCCCGTTTGCAACGCGACTTAACAGACAGCACCGTGTTACGCAACATCGGGATGCCATTGGCGCATACACTCATTGCTTTCAAATCTATACAAAAAGGCTTAGACAAATTAGTGCTGAACAAAGAAGCCATTGACCGCGATCTGGAAAACAACTGGGCTGTTGTAGCCGAAGCATTGCAAACTATTCTGCGCAGAGAAGGCTACAAAAATCCATACGAAACGCTGAAAGACCTTACCCGCAAAAACGAAAAAATAAGCAAGGAAAGCATTGCGGCTTTTATCAAATCACTTAGTGTTTCTGATAAAGTGAAAAAGGAAATGTTGGCGATAACACCGTTTAATTATACAGGTAGATAAGCTGTGATGGAACGCAGATTTATTATGATTATTAAGATCTACGCTGATAAAATCTTAATGAATCATAAGCATCTTAATAAATCTGCGTTCTATCCCCTATTGCTAATCCTCCTCTCCTTCTCTGCCGCTGCGCAGCAAAACATTTCCATCATCACCCCGCCACAGAATTTAGAAAACTCTGTAAGCAAATTAGCTATTGAAGATGTGCAGCAATTGTTGCAACAGGCTTGCAATTGCACTGTTGATTTGAATAACACTGCGAGCGAAATTCAAATTCTGCTTCCGAAAATTGATGCTGTACAAGCTGCGGATAAAAGCACGTTTGAAGAGAACGCAAATTATCCTTACCTCCACGTTCCGCTTCACCATTACAACTGGACTTCAAAAAAGCAAAACGGGAAAGTAACTCTCACTTTAGAAACGCCAACTTATTTCGGAATAAGCTGCGCACTCTATGGTTTGTTGCAGGAAAAATTGGGCTTCAAATTTTACCATGCCCGCGAACAGATTATTCCGCAATGGTCAACATGGCCATTGCCCGAAACCTTTACATGGAGCGCCAAACCACGTTTTGACAAAAAGGGATTTCACCTCCACACGCAGCATCCGCTGGAGTTGGCCGAACCTCTGCTCGACCATAACTATCCCGGAGGAATTGAGCAGGTAAAGGAATACATCAACTGGCTGGCGCGCAACGGACAAAACTACTTTGAGTTCAATCTGCTCGAAAGCATTGATTTGAAAGAGTGGCCTGCCTTCTCCAAACAAATAACAGACTACTGCCACCAGCGCGGAATTATTGCAGGCGTGGATGTATCGCTGCACATGCTGCAGCAAAAGGCTTTTCAGTTGTACCGCAATTTTCCTGCATCGTGGCGCAGCAAAGAAAAGCAGATGGACATTCGCCTCGCCAAACTTTTTGCAGCCGACTGGGATGTACTGAATGTTGAATTTTCGTCCACCGAATTCAGCAGCGGCAACGTGAAGAAAAAGAAAAAGCTGCAACTTCATTTGGGTGAAGAGCTGAAAGAAAAATACGATTCAAAGTTGATGGGCCGCAAGCACGTGGTGCAGGAAACAGCAGAAATAGGCGGCAAGAAAAAGAAGAAGGATTACATCATGAACGCAGAAGAAACTGCATTGGATAAAAACCGTGGCGTGCTGATTCACACGGTTATGTTCTATACCATTTCAGAAGAAAAAGCACCTGTGTACCGCAACAAAAACCTGCGCCATATGCTTGACCTGATGATGAAAGAAAAGGAAATACGCGAAACCTGGTACTATCCCGAATCGGCCTACTGGATTACGTTCGACAATTCCATTCCCATGCTGCTGCTCCCTTACCTCAGCGGAAGATTAGACGATATTCTGCTGATGGATTCGCTGCAAATTCCGGGACACGTTACCTTTTCTTCGGGTTGGGAATGGGGCTACTGGCTCTTCGACTGGAGCATTGCACGCTGGAGCTGGGAGCATGAAACGAATAAAATTGCAGAGCAGCCCACAGCAACACAATACATCAACGAAATCTTTAACAATGCACACATCGCCAACTACTTTGAAGAGAATCTAAATCTCCAAAACGATTTTCTGAAAGAGAAAGAAATGATGCGCTACATGACCGCTTCCACCGCCACCGATGAATTGCCCGGTGCGCTGAACATTGAGTTTCACCCGCGCCCTGAGTGGCATTACAAATGGCTTGCAAAAAAATCAGATTTAGAAACCTTGCAAAAAGTCCGCACCGAAAAACTTCCGCTGCTTGATAATTTTTCTTCCACCACAAAAGGCTACTCGCAAATGCTGGAGAGCAATCTTAAAAGCACAACATTCACCAGACAACAACAACAAATTCTGGATGAACTAAAACAGGGTATTGACATTACCGGTCTGCGTGCCGAACATCGCAAACACACATTGGATTACCTCATAACCAAACGCGAATACAAACTCAAAAAAGAAAAGTCAGATGCAGGTCTGCTGCTTGCAAATGCTGTCAGCACCCGTAAAGCCGCACAAAAAATTGTGGATATGCGAGAGACGAATTATCGTTACAATGTAGCCTTACTAACTACAAAACATTACGAACACAGCTGTTATCATTTCGGGTATCTGTATCCCGTTCACAACCTCCATTTCTGGAAACGCGAAGAAGAGCAATTCCGCAAAAACAAATTCAGCCCCTTTTTCATGAACATCATGAATTTGTGGCGGATTATTGGGATTGTGAATTAAAGTGCTTTAAACCGCAGCTTCTGCGTATTTCTGCATAAATGCTTCTGCCTGTTCTACCATATCAGGTGAGCCGATGAACAAAGGAGTGCGTTGATGCAATGATGTAGGTTTAATATCCAGTATGCGGTTAAAACCATCTGAAGCTTTTCCTCCGGCTTGTTCCACCAAAAACGCAAGCGGGTTGCATTCATAAAGTAAACGCAACTTTCCTTTAGGCGCAGTAGCCGTAGATGGATAAATAAAAATTCCGCCTTTCAGCATGTTGCGGTGAAAATCAGCAACAGCAGAACCAATATAGCGTGAAGAATAAGGACGTGATGTAGCCTTATCTTCCGCCTGACAATACTTAATATAATCTTTTACACCCTGAGGAAAATGCACGTAATTGCCTTCGTTAATAGAATAGATTTTCCCTGTTTTAGGAATTTGCATATTCGGATGCGAAAGAAAGAATGCACCAATAGACGGGTCAAGCGTAAAACCGTTTACACCATTTCCAGTTGAATAAACGAGCATGGTTGATGAACCGTAAATTACATATCCGGCAGCCACCTGTTCAACACCTGCCTGCATAAAATCATCAAGCGTTGCACAATCACCTTCAGTTTTTCTGCGATAAATTGAAAAGATAGATCCTACAGAAACATTCACATCAATATTGGATGACCCATCCAGCGGATCAAAAGCAACAATGTATTTCCCTGTTTTAGAAAACTCACCGTTGAATTCAATCATCCCTTCATTTTCTTCAGAGGCAATAGCACAAACTTCACCACGCTCTTTCAGCGCATGAATAAATTGTTCGTTTGAAAAAACGTCTAATTTTTTAACCTCTTCGCCCTGCACATTGGTTGAACCGAAATCGCCCAGAATATTGTTCAGTCCTGCACGTTTTACTTCGCGGTTGATTATTCTAGCTGCAAGGCTTATCGCGCTAAAAAGACGTGATAATTCGCCTTTAGCATATTTAAAATCTGTTTGGCGCTCAATAATAAACTCGCCAAGCGAAATGTAACTTCTCTTGAATGATTCCATGTGTATTTTAAGAAGTTGTTCCTGCTTTTGAGGGAAATTACAACTTCATGATAAACGCTAATTTATAGAACGCAGGTCTGTTGTCGAATGTTGTTCCTGAGCCTGTTAATCCGCTGTTTCCGGTGTTAGGATTTACCGTTATCCCTGTTATTTCTGATGCTGAGGAGGTTGTAGCAATGCCGGCATTGAAAGTGCCATTAACTAAGGAACTACTTCCAGAGCCTGAACTATAAGATAGAATATCATGGTCGTGTCCCGGATCTGTTACAGTGTGTGTATGATTGATGCTGTGGTCGTGTGGAGGAAGGTTTGCAATAGTCAGGCTTTGGTCGTTTGTTCCACCTGTTGCTCCCGGGTTTTCAACCGAGCTTTGTACAGAAAGAATAAAACGGTTTCTCAAATCAGGTGTTCCGTTCGCGCCATCACACAAAGCCCAACCACCGGGAATAGTATTAATTGGTCCTGACCACATGCTGATTAAACCTGAAGGTGTATTGCCGGTATTTTGGTTAAGTGGCAACCAATCAGCAAGGCTGGCGCTCCAGTAATAAAAGCCTTTAGGCTCACCGGTAGTTCCGTCTGTCTGGTAAATCAACAACCCTTCTGAAGATGTTGTTGTAGGTACAATCAAATCTCTTTGCAAAATAGTCATTCTGGGAACAAGTAATCCTTGTGAAGTGGATGAAATGTCCAGCATTGCAGAAGGTTCTGGAGTTGTTGTTCCGATACCAACGTTGTTGGATTGAGCATTCACCAACGCAGGTAATGTAATTGTTAGGACAGCAAAAAATAGTATTTTTCTTAGCATGGTTTTTTTGATTGTATAATTTTTTATTAAAAAAGTATCAAAGAGAGCGCTTCGCTTAGTTGTTTTTAAACAAGTATAGACTGCAATAATAGTAATTCTCCTTTAAATATTACTAATCATCCTAAATTTTGAAGATTTTACAGGTTTTAAAATCCCAAATGGCGAGCCTTTACTTCCTGTCCGAAAAAACGAGAAGCAGCTTCATTAAAATTTTCCACCGAATCAGAGGTATAAAAGTCAATTGTTTCTCCCTTTGTACATTTAGTTTCCATTTCAGGATGGCGTTTCAGATAATCGGCAAGGCTTTCTGCAACAATTTCTCCTTGCGAAAGCAAGGTAAGGTTCTCAGGAATATATTTCTTTATTTTTTCGGCAAGCAAAGGATAATGTGTACACCCGAGAATTATGGTGTCAATTTTATCACTCTTTGCGAAGAGGTTATCTAAATTTTTTTTTATAAAATAATCCGCTGCGCTGCTTTTGTACTCATTATTTTCTACCAAAGGAACCCACATTGGACACGCTTCCTGATAAACATTGAGTTCCGGAAAGAATTTTTCTATCTCAATCGGATATGAATTAGAGCTTACAGTTCCTTTTGTTCCCAAAACGCCAACATGCCCTGTTTTGCTATATTTTCCAACAATTTCAGTTGTTGGTCTTATTACGCCCAACACTCTTTTGTCCGGATATTTTTTTGGCAAATCAACCTGCTGTATAGTGCGCAAAGCCTTTGCTGAAGCAGTATTGCAAGCTATAATTACAAGATTGCAATTCATAGCAAACAATTTTTCCACGCACTGCAAGGTATATTGATAAACGGTTTCAAAGGAGCGGCTTCCGTATGGAGTTCGCGCATTATCACCCAAATACAAGTAATCGTATTGCGGAAGTTTTTTTACAATTTCTTTTAAAATCGTAAGTCCTCCGTAACCGGAATCAAAAACTCCTATGGGTTGTTTCAGTGACATTTTGTGGCTATATTACAAATAAAAAATCCACCCCGTTTTG
>JAGVLY010000124.1 GCA_020054035.1 Bacteroidia bacterium
AATCCACTTTATACCTTTTCAACGTATGGTGTTTTTGATGTTAATCTGGAAGTTGCATCCGATTTTGGGTGCATAACCGATACGGTTATCCCTGTAACCGTTTATCCTGTTGCAACTGCTGATTTCTCTGCCGCTCCCGTTTGCCTGGGCGCTGTTACTTCCTTTATTGATGAAAGCACCATTCCGCAAGACAACATTGTTCAGTGGGACTGGAGTTTTAACGATGGCGGCACTTCTGCCTTGCAGAATGCTTTTCATACCTATGTCAACTCGGGCTTGTTTAATGTAAACCTAACCGTTACCTCCGACAATGGTTGCGTCAGCGATACCATTATTGAAATAGAAGTTTATCCCGTTCCCGATGTTGATTTCGCTTCTGATGTGGTGGAAGGTTGTCAGCCTTTGCCTGTTCAGTTCACGGATTTGTCAATTGTAAATCCCGGCTATATCATCAACTGGTGGTTCTGGGATTTTGGAGACGGCAACTCATCGTCTGCACAAAACCCTTTTCACGTTTACGATACCGCAGGTGTGTTTGATGTTACCTTACAAGCAAAAACCTCCAACGGTTGCACGGTAGTCTTTACCGACACTGCTATGATAACCGTGCATCCCAAACCGATTGCAGCTTTTGTTGCAACGCCTCAACACACCGAAATTATTTATCCCCGTATTGAAATTGAAGACCTCTCTTCAGGTGCATCACTCTGGCAATATGATTTTGGCGACAGCACCAGTTCGCCTCTTCAACAACCTGTTCATTTGTATGACAGCATAGGCGTGTATGAGATCCGCCAGATTGTTACCACCGACTTTGGCTGCAAAGACACGACTTTCTTTACCGTTTACATTGACCCCAGCTTTACGTTTTACATACCCAATGCGTTTAGTCCCAATGCTGATGGCAACAACGATTATTTCTACGGTTCGGGTATTGGAATTACAAGTTACGAGATGCGCATCTTCAATCGCTGGGGCGAAGAAGTATTTGCATCTTTTGATGAAAACGAAACCTGGAATGGAACGCTCCGCAACGGCAAACTTGCCATGCAGGATGTATATGTTTATACGTTTGTAGTTCGTGATACATATACTGAACTACATACTTTCCGAGGCAAGGTAACCTTGCTCAGAGGTGAGCCTCAAGAATGATATTGATTTTCATTCATCATTCATTTTTTTAACTCTGTCGAATAATACTTCTTGCACGAAATTTTTCCAACTAATTTGTGCCTCATAAATATAATCTGATTAGATGGCAGAAGAAATAAAATTTGAAAAAAGTGAGAAACGCCTCTTGCGTATTTTCGCCTTCTTTGCGCTTGTGGTTCTGGTATCGCAAATATTGCAGTTTGTTAATAACAGAAACAATGAAAGTGAGTATCGCAAAATGATTGTTTCTTCTATGCTGATTGTTGAAACATCTCAAGATATAATAGTAGAAACAACAAATGTTCAGCGCACTTTACGCAGCTTGCTGGATGTAGGTAACCCAAACGATATTGTAGTTTTTAAGGATTTGCTGCAAACTTCTTTTCCTGAACTACAAACTAAAATAGAGCGTATTGATGAAGGCATGTTTACATCACGCCAGTTGGCCAAGAAAAACGAAATGGCTTTACTTAATAAAGAGTATGAAAAGACATGTCGTGAATTTTTAAATGTTTTTGAGCACGATAGAACCCAAGCACTGGATTTTAGAAACAAGGTCGTTAGACCGGCCTTTGAAAAATGTCAGCAGGCTCAAACCGATTTAATTAATATACTTAATGAAGACCTTCAGGCAGAAAGCGATAAAATAGCCTCTGCATCAACATGGTCTTCGGTTATTATTTTACTGTTAGGTATTTCTCCCTTTATCTTGCTTTTTAGTTATCTGCTATTTCAGTCGTCAAGGATTTTGTATTACGAATTTTTTTCCTGAACAATTAACACTGTTTTTAAATTACGATGATTAATTTCGTCCCACCACGATTTAAAAAATAAAAGAGAAACAGTGCAGTATATTAGGTTCGTAAAATCAGTTCTCGTTCTTGTTTCGGTTTTATTTTCTCTTCCTACATCAGCGCAGGAAGATACACTGGTTCTCAAAAAATCTTTTCTTGGACATAAAGATGGTGTAGAGTGCATCACCGTTTCTCCAACTGGCAAATACTTTGCAACAGGCGGCAGTCAGGGTAATGTTATTTTGTGGGATACAACCGGCAGCCGCGTTCGTGAATTTAAAGGACATAGCACCAAAGTAACGCACATTGCTTTTGATAAATCAGGAAACAAGATAGCTGCTTCTTATGGCTATGGTGTGGTTTATATCTGGAGCACCACTACAGGCGATAAATACCGCAGTACCAACTTTCTGGTAAACAAGGGAACGCTTTCGGCAGCTATTAATTTTTCAGCATTTTCTTCAGATGGAGAATTTATTTATTACGGTGGCGGAACGTCTTATCTATGTAAAGCCTTGGTTAATAAGCCCGACTCGCAAGCAGTTGTTTTGCATGAATTTGGAACAAGTCCTATTACTTGCGGTATGCAAACACCCGACCGTAAGTATCTTGCTTTTAGTGTTGACAATACGGTTAAAATCATGGACACTAAAAGCGACCGAATTATCAAGGAAATAAAAATAGGGGAGTGCAAAATCACTTCTTTTTGTTTTACCAGCGATGGGAAAAAAATTGCGCTGTGGTGTGATGACGGCAAAATAAAAATTGTGGATTACGGCTACGCCAAAGAGATACTTGGCTTTGATGCAGGTGGCGGTCCCAACTCATTCAGCTACATGGCTTTTTCAAAAGACGACCAATTTCTGGTGAGTGGGGGAGACCGTTATAATGTAAATGTGTGGGATGCGTCAACAGGAGAAAAGAAGCATACTATAACCTATCATACAGGAAAAGCGATTGCCGTTAATTTCCTGACAGGCACAGAGTTTAAGCTGCTTACCGGAAGCTATGATAAGAAGATACACCAATGGGGTTTTGAGAAAAAGCCCGAGCCTCCTAAAGAAGTTGATGCCAACAAAGAGGCACAGGATCGTGTTGATCTTGGTCGCAAGTTAGAAGCGCAAAAAAAATTCAATGCAGAGGAAGCTGCAAAAAATAAAAACATAGCACCTGAAGACCCCAAGGTTTATAAGATACCAAAGGAATGGGTTGGCCGCAGAGTATTGCCCGTTGATTCAACTACTAATAAAATGACTTTTAGTAATGGTAACCTGACTATTCGTGTTTGGGACGATAAGATATTGGATGGCGATATTGTTTCTATTTATGTAAACGACAGTTGCGTAGTTTGCAATTATGAGTTGAAAGCAAATCCCAAAGAAGTAAAACTCAGTTTTGAGAAAGGAACAGTATGCTACATATTGCTTCATGCGCACAACCTCGGAACCATTTCACCAAATACCGCAAACCTTTCGGTAACGGACGGTATCACACAAAGTAAGATTGAATTGAAGAGCACTATGTATGAGAGTGCGGTGGCGAAAATTGTGATTAAATAATCATAAACCGTTTCACAGTTTCCTGCAATTTCTGAAATACTAGGGCATTTCCTGCCACAATCTCTTTTCCGAAGATGTAATTATCACCGCCTGAGAAGTCGGTAACCTTACCGCCTGCACGTTCTACCAGAAAAGCTCCGGCTGCTACATCCCAGGGCGCAAGGCTGTATTCATAAAAGCCATCGAAGCGGCCGCAGGCTAAATAGGCTAAGTCGGTTGCAGCAGAGCCGGGTCGCCTTAAGCCATGTGAATGCTGCATGAAATGACGGAACAGTTGTAAGTAGGCATCCATCTTCCCGTAATCATAATAAGGGAAACCTGTGCCGAGTAATGAGTCTTTAAGAGTAGGAGTGGAGGAAACGGTAATTTTGTTTCCGTTGAGAAAGGCATCGCTGTCTTTCCAGGCATAGAAACATTCGTTTTGGTTTATTTCGTAGATAACGCCTAGAACAGTCACCCCTCCCAACCCTCCCCGAAGGGGAGGGCTTTCTAACTCACTATCCGTTGAGGGCAAGTGCGATGGCAAAGTCTCCCCCTGTGGGGGAGATTTAGAGGGGGTGGTCTCTATCAATGCTATACTAATAGCATAGAAAGGAAAGCCATGTATAAAATTGGTAGTGCCGTCCAGCGGGTCTATTATCCAGTTGTAGCGTTCTCCTTTTTTATCGGATGTGCCTTCTTCGGCTATAAAGCCTGCTTCGGGCAACAGGGCTGTGAGGGCGGTTACTAATTTTTGTTCCGAGGTTTTGTCCACATGCGACACAAAGTTGTTGTGGCCTTTTACTTCAATGGTGGAGGTTTTAAACTTGGTGGCTTCTTCGCGTAAAAATGCTCCTGTTTCTTTGGCAAGGGCGCAGACTTGGAGGCAGAGGTGTTGGTAGTTCATGGGGGCGAAAATACTGTTTTGAAGGTTTCAATTTTTTTTACATTTGCCTTACACAATTTTATGCTTTATTTTTGTGAAAGTTAAAGAGGTAATGAAACTGATAGAACAAGACGGTTGGTTTTTGGCAAGACAAAAGGGCAGCCATCAGCAATATAAACATCCTGTGAAAACAGGAACGGTAACAGTAGCCGGAAAACCCAGTGATGATTTACCCAAAGGAACGTTGAACAGTATTTTTAAACAGGCACAATTAAAATAACATACCATGCAATACCTTGTAATTGTTGAAAAAGCAGAAAACAACTATGCAGCTTTCAGCCCCGATGTTCCGGGATGCGTTGCCACAGGTGCAACAGTAGAAGAAACGCTAAATGAAATGCGCTCTGCTCTTGAATTTCATTTAGAGGGATTAAGTGAAATGCCCCAACCCAAAGGGCTGCGCTATTATGTGGAACGCGGTGATTTATTGCACGAAGCCGAAGCGCTGTTTACCGAGTTGCAGTTGCCGCGCCTTGCCGCCTAACCCTTTTTTATTTAAAAACTTTTTTACATTTGCCTTACAAATACCCCCGCTCGCCAACAAAATGAAACACCCTGTAATGCAAAATAAACACTACTCACAAGGCTTATACAGCGCGGGAACTCTCTCTCATTACTTTTAAATAGCTTTTTAAAATTTACCAAAACAGCCGTTGCGCAAAGCGCAACGGCTGTTTTGGTTTTTATGCTTTTCATAGTAAGCAATAATGCTG
>JAGVLY010000119.1 GCA_020054035.1 Bacteroidia bacterium
CTTTCTTTTCTATCGCCTCTCTCCCTGTTGTTATCTCCTCTTGGCTTTCTGTCTCTGTCACCAAATTTACCTGGTGCAGATGATGTTTCAGGAGCTCCTCCGGTTTTCTGAGCCTTTGCTCCTATGTTTGGAGATAAATCTCTTTTCCCGTAAACCTCGCCATTGCAAATCCACACTTTAATACCAATTCTTCCATATGTAGTGTGCGCTTCTGCGTGTGCATAATCAATATCGGCACGGAATGTATGTAATGGTGTTCTTCCTTCTTTATATTGTTCAGTACGTGCAATCTCAGCACCACCAATCCTTCCTGCCACATTACATTTAATACCTTCTGCTCCCATTCTCATGGTTGATGCAATTGCCATTTTCACGGCTCTGCGGTATGAAATACGACCTTCAATTTGACGAGCAATACTTTCAGCCACTAAACGCGCATCCAACTCAGGACGTTTTATTTCAAAAATGTTAATCTGAACATCTTTTTTAGTGATTGCTTTTAACTCTTCTTTCAGCTTATCTACTTCTTTTCCACCTTTTCCGATAATGATACCCGGACGTGCTGTGTTCACAGTAACAGTAATCAATTTTACTGTGCGCTCAATAATGATTTTTGAAATGCCGGCTTTAATAAGACGAGCTTTCAGGTAGTTTCTGATTTTATCGTCTTCTACCAATTTTTCGGCAGCATTTTTTCCGCCATACCAGTTGGAATCCCAACCTCTGATGATGCCGAGTCTATTACCTATCGGGTTTGCTTTCTGTCCCATTCTTATTATTGAGTTATTGTTTGATTAGCGGTTTCTTCTTTTTTAGTTGCAAGAATTAATGTAACGTGGTTTGAACGTTTACGAATTCTGTGCGCTCTTCCCTGCGGTGCGGTGCGGATACGTTTCATCTGGCGACCGCTGTCCACAAATATTTCTTTAACAAAAAGGTTGTTATCTTCCACTTTTTGACCTTCGTTTTTCGCCTGCCAGTTGCTGATAGCCGAAAGAAGAAGTTTTTCCAAACGTGGCGCTGCCTCTTTTGCGTTGAATTTTAATATCTGTAATGCTTTGTCAACCTGAACCCCTCTTACAAGGTCAGCAACCAAACGCATTTTGCGGGGTGATGTAGGGCAGTCAACCAATTTAGCGAGATACGTTGTTTTCTTCGCCTCCTTGATTTTGTCTGCCATTGCTTTTTTTCTTGCTCCCATTTTCTTTTTTATTGTAGTCTGAAATAAATCTTAATTATTTTTTACCTGCACCGGCTTTAGCTGCATCTGCTTTATTGTTTCCAGAGTGTCCGCGGAAAGTACGTGTTGGCGCAAATTCTCCAAGTTTGTGTCCTACCATGTTTTCAGTTACATAAACCGGAATAAATTTATTTCCGTTGTGAACTGCGATAGTTTGTCCTACGAATTCAGGAGCAATCATTGATCTGCGTGACCATGTTTTGATTACCGCCTTTTTTCCGCTTTGCATAGAATCGATAATACGTTTCTCAAGCTTAAAATCAATGAAGGGACCTTTTTTTAATGAACGAGCCATTTATATTATTTTGTAATGATTAATTATTTTTTCTTTCTTCTTTCAACAATGAACTTATTGCTCAGGTTTTTCAGTTTACGTGTTTTCAAACCTTTAGCTGCTTTACCATTGCGTGAGCGTGGGTGACCTCCTGTAGCTCTTCCTTCTCCACCGCCCATAGGGTGATCTACTGGGTTCATTACAACACCTCTAACTCTTGGTCTACGTCCTTGCCAGCGGCTTACACCAGCTTTACCATGTATTTGTAAATTGTGGTCAGGATTTGAAACTGCACCGATTGTAGCTTTGCACTCCAACAATACCAATCTTGTTTCGCCTGAAGGAAATTTAATAGTTGCATATCTGCCTTCGCGGGCAATAAGCTGACCATAAGCACCTGCGCTTCTAATCAGGCTTGCTTTCTGACCGGGTTGTAATTCTAAGTTGTGAATAATAGCTCCCAATGGAATTTCACTTAAGAAAAGTGCGTTACCAACTTCAGGAACTGCGCCCTTACCTGCAACAACCGTTTGTCCAACTTTTAGACCTTGCGGAGCAAGAATATATCTTTTCTCACCATCAGCATAATTCAACAATGCGATGAAGGCTGTGCGGTTAGGATCGTACTCAATGGTTTTAACCAATGCAGGTACATCATATTTGTTACGTTTGAAATCAACTTCACGATACGCTTTTTTATGACCACCGCCAATATAGCGCATTGTCATTTTACCGGTGTTGTTTCTTCCGCCTGATTTAGAAATGCTTGTTACCAAACTTTTCTCCGGCTTTGATGCTGTTAACACATCAAAGTCGTTAACCAATTTAAAACGTGTGCCGGGTGTTACCGGTCTGTATTTTCTAAGTGCCATCGTGTATTAGATATTGCTGTAAAAATCTATCGTGTTTCCTGATTGAAGCGTAACAACTGCTTTTTTATATCTTCCGGTATTTCCTGTTACCACTTTTGATTTGGTATTACGGCTTTTCTTTTTTCCCGGAGCTACCATAGTGTTTACCTTTTCAACGGTTACGCCATACATAGCTTCAACTGCTTTTTTAATTTCCAGTTTATTTGCGTTTCTATCCACCACAAAACTGTAACGACCTGTTTTTTCGCTTATCGCGGTCGCTTTTTCAGTGATGAGGGGTTTTACTAAAACTTCCATTTCTTTTCGTGTTTATTGATTAATTACTTGCTTAGGATGGTTTCAATTTGTTTCAATGAGCTCTCAACCAGCAGTAAATTATTCGCGTTTAATATGTCGTAAGTATTTAAATCAGAAGCATTTACAACCTTTGCCCCCCCTAAATTTCGGGACGACAAATATATGTTTTTGTTGTTCTCTGCCAACACTAACAATGTTTTTTTGCCTGTTATTTTAAGATTACTCAAAATCTCAGCATAAGCTTTGGTTTTAGGAGTATCTAAGTTGAAGTCTTCAACAATTGAAATGCTGTTGTCTTTTGCTTTATGTGAAAGAGCAGAAATACGAGCTAATTGTTTTACCTTTTGGTTTACTTTCAGAACGTAATCGTGTGGTTTAGGACCAAACACGCGACCTCCGCCTTTGTAAAGAGGGTTCTTTTTGCTCCCTTTACGCGCTCCGCCTGTTCCTTTCTGCTTGTGCAATTTCTTTGTACTGAAAGCAACTTCACCACGCTCTTTTGATTTGTGTGTTCCCTGACGTTGGTTAGCCAAGTATTGTTTCACATCTAAGTAAATTGCGTGATCGTTGGGTTCTGCTCCAAAGATCTCTTTGTTGAGTTCAACCTTTTTAGCGGTCTCTTTCCCTTTTATGTCAAATACTGATAATTTCATTTTCTTTTATTTTTAACCCATCAACAAGTTCAGGGCGACAATTTATTTATTTCTCGATTTTCAGGTAAGAATTCTTTGCTCCCGGAACGTTACCACTAACGATAAGCAGGTTCTGGTCAGCAAGCACTTTTAATACTTTAAGGTTTACCACTTTTACGCGCTCACCACCTGTTCTTCCGGCAAGTCTTTTACCCGGAAATACACGTGAAGGCCATGAAGAAGCTCCCATTGAACCCGGTGCACGTAATCTGTTGTGCTGACCGTGTGTTGCTCCACCTACCCCGCTGAACCCGTGACGTTTTACAACACCCTGGAAACCTTTTCCTTTTGATGTTCCGATAACGTCAACATATTCACCTTCTGCGAATACATCACCAACTGAAAGCACAGTACCTAATTCAACAGTTACCGAAGCAACGTCTTTAAATTCTGTGAACTCAACAATTTTTCTTTTAGGAGTTGTGTTTGCTTTTTTGAAATGCCCTACAGCAGAATTGCTAGTGTGCTTTTCTTTCTTTTCGTCATAAGCAAGTTGAACAGCTTTGTAGCCGTCTTTCTCCTCGTTTTTGAGTTGGGTTACAACGCAAGGTCCAACTTGTATCACTGTGCAGGCAAGATTTTTACCCTCCTCAGTGAACATATTGGTCATCCCTACTTTTTTACCTATTAATCCAGACATTTTATTTAAATTTACTATTTATGTAAAGCGTTTTATTCTCTAAAAATCAATTACTTGAAACCTATACTTTAATCTCTACTTCAACTCCGCTCGGAAGCTCTAATTTCATTAAAGCATCTACCGTTTTAGCAGTAGAACTGTAGATATCCAACAGTCTTTTGTAAGAGCAATGTTTGAACTGCTCTCTCGCTTTTTTGTTTACGTGTGGCGAACGCAGAACTGTGAAAATTTTGGTATGTGTAGGTAACGGAATTGGTCCGCTTACTACTGCTCCGGTTGATTTCACGGTCTTAATGATCTTCTCAGCGGATTTATCCACAAGGTTAAAATCGTAAGACTTTAATTTAATGCGTATTCTTTGACTGCTCATTATATCGGGTAATTAATAATTAGTTTAATTTTTTTCCTTTTGCTTTTGCCACTACTTCTTCAGCAATGTTTCTTGGTGTTTCAGCATAGTGCGAAAACTCCATAGTTGTACTTGCTCTACCTGAAGACATAGTTCTCAGTTGAGTGATATAACCAAACATCTCTCCCAGTGGAACTTTAGCTTTAATAACCTGTGAACCGGCACGCGAATCCATACCTTCCAGTTGTCCGCGTCTGCGGTTCAAGTCACCTACGATATCACCCATGTATTGCTCAGGAGTAAGAACTTCCACTTTCATGATAGGCTCCAACAGAATAGGTTTAGCTTTAGGCAATGCCTCACGGTAAGCTGTGCGTGCACAAATCTCAAATGATAATGCGTCCGAGTCAACATCGTGGTAAGAACCATCGGTAAGAACTATTTTCAAGCTTTGCAATTGATATCCTGCAAGAACACCATTCTGCATAGATGCACGGAAACCTTTTTCAATAGCAGGGATAAACTCACGGGGAATGTTACCACCTGAAATTTCGTTTACAAACTGTAAACCGTTATTCTTTTTATCTACAATGAAATCTTCATCAACAGGAGAAACAGTAAATTTCATATCAGCGAATTTACCGCGACCACCTGTTTGTTTTTTGTAAACCTCACGGTGTTCAACAGTTCCGTTGATAGCCTCTTTGTAAGCAACCTGAGGAGCGCCCTGGTTAACTTCCACTTTAAACTCACGTCTCAAGCGGTCAACAATAATATCCAAGTGCAACTCACCCATTCCGCTGATGATGGTTTGTCCAGAATCTTCGTCTGTTTTTACACGGAACGTAGGATCCTCTTCAGAGAGTTTATTCAATGATGTGCCCAATCTGTCAAGGTCAGCCTGAGTTTTAGGCTCAATAGCAAGACCGATAACCGGCTCAGGGAAATTCATTGCTTCAAGAACAATAGGATGTTTCTCATCGCAAAGTGTATCACCTGTTTTAATGTCTTTAAATCCAACAGCTGCACCAATATCACCGGCTTCAATGAAGTCGATCTGGTTTTGCTTGTTGGCGTGCATCTGGAAAATACGTGATATACGTTCTTTGTTTCCTGAACGTGTGTTCAGAACATAAGAACCTGAATCCAATCTTCCTGAGTAAGCACGGAAATATGCCAAACGACCTACGAAAGGATCGGTAGCAATTTTAAATGCAAGTGCTGTGAAAGGCTCTTTCACATCAGGTTTGCGTGTAACTTCTTCGTTAGTGTCAGGGTTTATTCCAACGATCTGTGGACGATCCATCGGGCTCGGAAGGATAGACATCACATAATCCAACATGGTTTGAACGCCTTTATTTTTAAAAGCAGAACCGCAAACCATAGGAACCAATTTACCGGCAATACATGCTTTACGCAAAGCGGTAATAACTTCTTCTTCAGTGATGGTTTCAGGAGCTTCAAAGAATTTCTCCATGATCTTGTCATCAAACTCAGCAACTGATTCCAATAATTGTCCTCTCCAGTGTGTAGCTTCTTCCAGCATCTCTGCAGGAATAGGAACTTCGGTAAAGGTCATCCCTTTATCTTCCTCGTTCCAGATGATACCACGGAAGTTTACCAAGTCAACAACACCTTTAAAATTTTCTTCTGCACCGATAGGCAATTGCAAAGGAACGGGGTTACCGCCCAACATTTCTTTAACCTGTTTTACCACGTTTAAGAAATCTGCACCTGCACGGTCCATTTTATTTACGAAACCCATACGGGTTACATTGTAGTTATTAGCCAAGCGCCAGTTAGTTTCTGACTGTGGCTCAACACCGTCAACAGCCGAAAACAAGAAAACCAATCCATCCAATACGCGGAGTGAACGATTTACCTCCACCGTAAAATCCACGTGGCCGGGTGTGTCAATGATGTTAATTTTATACTTCTGTCCGCGATAGTCCCAGAAACAAGTTGTAGCAGCTGAAGTGATGGTGATACCACGCTCCTGCTCCTGCACCATCCAGTCCATAGTTGCAGCACCATCGTGTACCTCACCTATTTTGTGGTTTACTCCTGTGTAATAAAGGATACGCTCTGTGCAGGTTGTTTTACCCGCATCAATGTGAGCCGCAATTCCAATATTCCTTGTATATCTTAAATCTGCCATTTTTGTTAATTAGTACAGTGTACTAAGTATTTTGTATTATGATTTTGTGCCTCTAGTGTCGTTGTACTTCGTACTCTATACTTTGTACTTTTTCTAAAATCTGAAATGTGAGAAAGCTTTGTTTGCTTCAGCCATTCTGTGTGTATCTTCTTTACGTTTGTGAGCTGCACCTTCTTCTTTATATGCTGCCATAATTTCTCCGGCTAATTTCTGAGCCATTGATTTCTCGTTTCTTTTGCGTGCAAACTCCAGCATCCATTTCATTCCCAAAGCTACTTTGCGCTCAGGACGAACTTCCATTGGAATTTGGAATGTTGCGCCACCTACTCTGCGGCTTTTTACTTCCACGTTAGGCATTACATTGGTCAATGCTTTTTTCCAAATGTTCAAACCATCTTCCTGCATTTTCAGTGTTACAGCATCAATAGCACCATAGAATGTTCTAAGTGCTGTACTTTTTTTACCGTCATACATCATGTTGTTTACAAAACGGGTAACGAGTACATCGTTAAATCTTGAATCCGGAATGTAAGGTTTGCGTTTGGGTGTTGCTTTTCTCATTGGTGATTATTTATCGAATATTATAGTAGTACGATTATTTCTTTTTAGCCGGTGCTGCTGGTGCTCCTTTTTTAGGACGTTTAGCTCCGTATTTGCTTCTGCGCTGTCTGCGTGCTTCCACACCTGCAGTGTCTAACGCTCCGCGAACGATGTGGTAACGAACTCCCGGAAGATCTTTTACTCTACCGCCACGCACCAACACAATACTGTGCTCCTGCAGGTTGTGTCCTTCACCACCGATGTAGGCGTTGATCTCTTTCCCATTGGTAAGTCTTACCCTTGCTACTTTACGCATAGCTGAGTTAGGTTTTTTAGGCGTAGTGGTATACACACGAGTACACACACCTCTACGCTGTGGACATGAATCCAAAGATGGTGACTTGCTTTTGTCAACGATTTTTGAACGTCCTTTTCTTACCAGTTGCTGAATTGTAGGCATTTTCCGAGCTTTTTTACTTTTAAGTTTTTACAAAAAAATTGAATCCCCTTTCTTTTTTAGGGACGGCAAAGGTAGATTTATTATTTTAACTAACAAGCCCTATGTTGAAAAATATTTCACGCTCATTCTCAATAGCTTCCCTGTGTAAGCGAAAGAATGATTTTAAAGGGTAAAAAAAAAGAGACGAGTTATTAACAAAAGTGATAAAACCCCTAAAAAAGGGTGCGGTAAATAAAACTATGCTACGTTTTTTTCACCGCCATTTTCGGTAGCTCTTCTGCGCTCAAAGATTTCAGTTTTCTGTTTGATTTCTTTGGCCTTGATTTCTTTTTCAATTTCGAAGATGCGTTTGTAGTGTTCCAAAGCCTTGTCTGACTTGCCCATGTCGGTATACAGTTCACCAAAACATTTGTGCAACTTGTATTTTATGGAACGTACTTTTTCGCTTTCGGCATAGAGCATGGCTTTTTCAAGATAATGAACTGCCATGCGGTAATCACTTTTTTTGTGATTAAGGATACCGTAATTCATATAGCCCACGGCAATACCATAGTGATTTACCTCTGCGATATTTATTTCCCTGTGCCGCTCAAGGTAGGTTTCCGCTTCATCAAATTTGCCCTGATACACTTTTACCCCTGCTATTCCGTTAATCATATTGGCAATTCCGGGCTTATCATCCAATTCTTCAAATACTTCAAGCGCCTGATGAAAATTAAGCAGGGCTTCATCATACTTTTCTATTTGTTGCAGAACAGAGCCAATGTTTCCGCGCTGAGTAGCAGCCCTTTTGCGGTTACCAACACGCTCACTTTCGTGCAGGGCACGTTCAAAATATTCCAATGCCTGCGGATAATCTTTTAACTCGCCATGTACAATGCCCAGACCGCAAAAGGCATTTGCCATGCCGTCATGGTCTTCCATGCTTTCAAACAATTCAACCGCCCGCATAAAATGTTTTTGCGCATTTACATAATCAGCAAGCTTCCACAAGGCGTTGCCCGACTGTACGTTAGCCTTTGCAGCCATTGTTGAATCATCTATCATTTCGGCATCGCGCTCAGCATCGCGCGCCAGTAACCACGAACGCATTAAATCACTGTGTGAATAACGCTGGCTTAGCTCCAGCAAGGCTTGTACCCGTGTTTCGTGATTTTTTGAAACGGAAATTATGTTCTCTAATTCTTCAATGCTATTTTTATTCATGTTCGGGCTTTATTCAAAATCAACGTACGTTATAGCTTTTTCACAAAAATAAGTTTCAATATTTATACAAGAACATTGAAACACAGGATGAAGAAAATCTTTTTATGTTTGACGGGTTGCAAAATTGAAAAAATTATGAAGAAATACCTGAGTGAATTTATAGGAATGTTTATACTTGTTTTTGCGGGAACGGGTGTAGTAATTGTAGACCAACATACCGGTGGAGCGGTAACGCTGACGGGCATTGCCGCCTGCTGGGGTATGATCATAGTTGCCACGGTTTATGCCTTTGGCGATATTTCGGGAAACCATATAAACCCCGCTGTAACGATTGCAATGGCGGTAGACAAGCGCTTTGAGTGGAAAGAGGTTCCCCCTTTTTTGATTGCGCAACTGCTGGGTGCATTCAGCGCGAGTTTGTTGCTGCATTTTCTTTTTCCTGATAATGTTTCGCTGGGCGCTACACAGCCCGGTGGCAGCGTGATGCAGAGTTTTATTATGGAGGTTATTATGACGTTTATTCTGCTGCTGGTTATTCTGCGTGTTTCAACAGGCTCTAAAGAAAAAGGAATTACGGCAGGGCTTGTAATTGGCGCTACGGTGGCTTTTCTGGTGTTGTTTGGCGGGCCGGTAAGCGGCACCAGCCTCAACCCTACCCGCTCGCTTGCCCCTGCCATTATTTCAGGCAATTTGAATGCGCTGTGGATTTACCTTACTGCGCCTGTAATTGGGGCGGTGGCAGCTGTGTTTGCGCACAGGGTGCTGCACACCTCAGAGTGATAAAAAACAAACGAAATATTAAAACTAAAACAACAACACTTTTTTGAACCACATAGGCACAATAGACACATAGGTTTTAACACATAGGATTCTATGTTTTTCTATGTGCCTATTGTGCCTATGTGGTAAAACAATGCAATAAATTATCTGTTTCCTTTGATGATAAAAAACTATAAACACTTTTAAAAAACTATGTTCGTTGAAAAAAATTTCGGATTAAAAGGATTGGCAAAGTTTGCCGGATGGCATATTATATGGCTGTTGTTGTGGGCTACCGCGGCTACCGCCTTTATAGAATTTCTGCATTCGCTGGATATTTATGCGCTTAAAGTGCCGTGGCTGCCGGTTTCGCTGATTGGTACTGCGGTAGCGTTTTACGTTGGTTTTAAAAACAACAGTGCCTACGACCGCCTTTGGGAAGCCCGCAAAATATGGGGTGGCATTGTTAACAGCAGCCGCATGTGGGGCAGCAATGTAAGGGCGTATGTAAACACGCAGTTTACAAATGAAGATGTGAACGAAAAGGAACTACACTTCATTCACAAGCGCCTTATACACCGCCATATTGCATATATCTATACGCTGAGGCGCCAACTGCTTATACCCACGCAATGGGAGCACATTAACCAGAACAAATTCATGGAAAAACACGCCAAAATGATGATGAACCTGTATGGCGTAGGGCATAACATAGACGAGGAAACGGAAAAGGAGCTGAACCTCTGTCTGGTGCAGGAAGAGCTGGCCAAGCTGCTGAAATACCAGAACACGGCAACGCAGATAATAGACATGCAATCGCAAGACCTGAAAGAGCTGCGCAAGCTGAACCTGATTGACGATTTCCGCCACATGGAGTTGCAAAAAATAATGAACGAATTTTATAATCACCAAGGCATGGCCGAGCGGATAAAAAAATTCCCGCTGCCGCGCCAGTATGGCAGCATGAGCCTGGTGTTTGTAAGCCTTTTTATTTTTCTGCTGCCCTTTGGCTTGGTTACCGAGTTTCATGAATTGGGCGAGTGGGGCGCATGGCTTTCTATACCCTTTACCGTTATGGTGGGTTGGGTGTTTGTGGTGATGGAGCTGATTGGCGATTATTCCGAAAACCCGTTTGAGGGCCTTGGCAACGATATACCGATGCGCTCTATTTGCCGCACCATTGAAATTGACCTTCGCGAAATGCTGGGAGAAACTGATTTGCCTAAACCGGCTGAGGTGAAGAATGGGGTGTTGATGTAAGAGTAAAATGATATAACCAATGCAAGGACGGCTATTTATCGTAAGCACTATTATTTCAGGACTTTTAATGTTTCTTTATTCATGTAATCCTTATGAAGAGTCAAGAAAAGAATATGTTTTCAAAGACACATTAGGGAAAACGTACTTTATTTTTAGAACTGAAAACGACCACGACACAAGAATTTCAGATGATGAAACAACAAATTGGCTAACTTTTGAAATCGACTCTGGAATGACAAGCGTTTATTCTAAAAATAGCGACTTAAGAAAAATTAATTGCATGTCCTATTCTACCTCATATTGGATGCCACCTGATTC
>JAGVLY010000066.1 GCA_020054035.1 Bacteroidia bacterium
AAAAAACTCAAGTATTCAAAAAATGTATTGCTGGAACTCTATGTGCGTTACAATGATGAGAACGAACTGAATTTGCTAAAATTTGAAACTGTTTCAGAGAAAGGAGACGGTTTTGTTGTAGGAACAGTGAAGCTGGAAAGCCTTTTGGAGAAAGCCGCAGTGATTCAAAACAGCAAGTTGTTTATAGCCAACACAGGGAAGAACATTACGGAACTTAGCCTACAGGATGCAGCTCTCGAAAAAGCCGAAAACAAATAGGATATTGACACCGAACTATTAATATCTAAGTTTCGTATCAAGGTCAGACTGGTGAATTAGCCCTATTTTTGTGTGTCTGTGTATATGAAACGAACGGTAATCATTGTTTCTTCTATTATTGCTACGCTTGCCCTTATTGGTGTGGGATGGTGGTATTTTTTCTACAACAGCAGCAAACCTACAGCAGCTATTAATGCTATTCCGCATGATGCTGCAATAATTCTGGAGATACGCGACTTCCAGAAAGCTTGGAACATTTATAATACTACAGCTACTTACCGCGATGAACTGGAGAAGTACGAAACGTTTCAACTGTTTCGCGACAATGTAAACTTTGTTGATTCCATTATAAAAAACAATGTCATTGCAGCCGAAATTTTTGGCGACAGGGAGATGTATATTTCTATTCATATACAGCCCGACCACACCATGGAATACCTCTATTGCATGAGCCTTGCTAAGGCAAACATGAAAGACAAATTGGATGAAGTGATTAAAGCAGTTTGTCGTCCCGATGCCATTTACCGCAACTTTGAATATGGCAATACCATTGTTACCAGCGTTAAAAAATCCGAAAACGACAGCGCATTTTATTACACCCAGTATCAGGGCGTGTTTATAGCCAGCTATTCACTACTGCTTACCGAATCTGCGATTGACCAATTGAATCAGGGCGGCAGCATGATGAAAGATAAATATTTTGTAAAGGCAGTTGAATCATCGGGAAAAAATGTGGAAGTAAACATCTACATCAACTATGCACGCTTTCCAGGTTACGTGCAGTTATTTGTAAAGTCTGAAAGTGGCTCTTCTTTTGAAACATTAGCAAAAATAGCCGAGTGGAGTGAACTGGATATGAACCTTCGCCCCGAAGGATTGATGCTGAACGGATTTACTTATCCAAACGATACTTCTGCCCATTACCTGAATTTATTCACTGTTCAGAAACCACAGGAGGTTCAGTTTCCTGCTGTGCTGCCTGCAAATACAGCCACCTTCTTGTTCTTCGGAATACATGACATCCTGAGTTTTTATGGTGATTACAAAACGTATCTGAAACGCATCAAAGATCTGGATCGCTACGAACTGGAGGTTAAGAACATTAACACCACCTACGATATAGATGTGGAGCTAAGTATGTTCTCCTGGATGGGAAGCGAGTTTGGTGTTTGTATCACCGAACCAAAAGCGGCAACATTTTCGGATAACACCTATGCGGTGTTTAAGTCACGAAGACCGGAACTTGCATCTGAACTGCTTTCAGGATTAGTAACCAGTTTATCTGCAAAAGAAGGCGCAGCAGAACAGGAAGTTTATCAGGAATATACGATTACCAATATTAATCTGCCGAGAGTTTTGCCACGTTTATTCGGTTCTGCCTTCGAGCAAATGCAAACTACTTATTACACCGTGCTGGGTGATTATGTGGTATTTGGTAACACCATGCAATCCGTAAAAAATTACATCAACTACTATATTGCCGATAAAACACTGGGCAAAGATGTTTACTTTTCTAGCTATAGCGAAAACCTCTCCTCCACCTTCAACGTGTTTGCGTATTCCAGCCCTTCGCGTTCTAAGAACATCATTGACTCGTATGCCAACCGCGAAACATCATCGGAACTAAGCAAGAGCGAAGGAACACTGCGCAAATTTGAAGGCTTTGCTATGCAGATGAGTTCAAACGGAAGCGCATTCTATACCAATATTTACTTGAAGTATAATGCCGATTACAGTGGCACAAAAGCCAATGTTTTTGAGACACGATTAGATACCACGGTGAGCGGGAAACCGATATTCCTAAAAAACTACTTCTCAGGCGAGAATGAAGTGTTTGTGCAGGATCATGCCAACAATGTTTACCTCATTAACAGCATGGGAACCATTTTGTGGAAGAAACAAATTCCCGAAAAAATTAATGGCAAGGTGCATCAGGTTGATGTTTATAAAAACGGAAAGCTGCAAATCCTTTTCGGCACCTCCAACTTCATTTATTTAGTTGACCGCAAGGGCGAAGATGTTCCCAAATATCCCATTGAATTGGAATCACCGGCCACCTCCCCGCTCTCCGTATTTGATTACGATGGCAAGCGCGACTACCGCCTGTTTGTTGCCTGCAAAAACAAGAAGGTATATTGCATGGATGTTAAAGGCGAAGTAGTGAAAGGCTGGGGCTTTAAGAAAACAAACGAACTGGTTACACAACCGATTATGCACGTACGAACCGGAGGAAAAGATTTCATTGTTATTGCCGAAACAGATGGCAAACTCAATATCCTTGACCGCAAGGGAAGTGATAAAGCAAAGGTGAAAGAGAAGTTCAGGTTTGGGAATAACCCCATGCAGGCTTTTGATGGTTTAATTGCTTTTACCGACAGCACCGGAAAGGTTTATACCGTTAGCATGAGCGGGAAAACAGAAAAAATTGCACCAAAAGAATTTACCGCACGTCATCATTTTGTGTATGGCGACATTAATTCAGACAAAACACCGGAACTTATTTTCAGTGACCTGAACGAAGTATTTGTTTACAATGCCAAAGGCGAAACATTGTTTGGTCATAAATTCCAAAGCGAGGCTACCCTACCTCCTCTAATTACCGAAACATGGGACGGCAACCGCCTCGGTTCTGTTTGCAACGGCAGCAGCGAGGTATTTATTTTTACTGCCGATGGCACAGTGGAGGAAGATTTTCCACTGGTAGGCAATACACTATTTGATGTTGCGGTAGGCAATGGTGAAATACCATCCTTATTAGTTACCGCCTCGGGAAGTACCGTGATGATTTATCCTTTGGAGTAATTGTGTCGTTTATCGATACTGAGAACTCTTTATTCTACATCATCGTTGAACAACCAAAACTTAAATTACTCATATCGTGAAAATCATTATTTTAAGCCTCTTCGGATTCATCCTTTTCACCACTGCTAACGCCCAGTTCACCGGCCATACCATCGGCAATATACAAGTCTATATTGGCGATATGCTGGAGCAGGACAAATGGGATTTTGATAAAGAATACCATTGGAGTTTTTACATCTGTGCCGATGATGAAGTTAAACTCACTTCCGCACAAAAACAACTCTCACAATTAGGTTTTACCAATTTTGAATTGATTCCTAATTCTGTTTCGCACAACGAAAATAGCACCATGCTCCACATGCTCAGCTTTGAAAAAACTGCTGCCTACATTCCGCAAACGCTGCTCAATGATATCAACCTGTTCTATCAACTCGAACAAAACCTCAGCCTCAGCAGCTTTGACGATTACGGAAATTATGAGCTAAACGAAGCAGTAGAAGAGGAAGTGCAAACTGCCTCAAATAGCAAGTCTCACATTTTCTAGAAACAGATTTGTGTAGTTATAATTAGTTGGGGTTAGTTCGTATTCAACTAATCACCTGCTCTGCTTTATCATCAATCATTTTTCGTATCATTGCTATACTTTTCAGCAGAAGTAAAGCGTTAGAATAGTATGATATACGACTACTACAAAATCCTAGGTGTAGAGCGCAATGCCAGCATTTCGCAGATAAAACTTGCCTACCGCAGAAAAGCAAAACTCTATCACCCCGATGTAAACACATCGGCCAGTGCCCACGATTATTTTACCATCCTCAATACCGCCAACGATACACTTACCGATGAGAAGAAACGAAAGCGTTATAACCTGAAGTTGGAATACGAACAGTTTCGTACTACACAAGCTGCCACGTCTAAGGAACAACCTCACCGTGACCCCGCCTACCGCAGAAATCCTGAGAAAGAATCGGCTCAGCCAAAGACAGAAGAAAAGGATTTTGAGCCTTCACGCCCGCTGTTCAAACTGCTCCTCTTCTCGGTGATGTTTTTAGGCTTTGTCTGCATTTTTGTTCCTTCTCTGGCCGTCTATCACAATGCTATAAACTTCGGTGTATTGATCCTGCTTCTGCCAGGCTTTTTCATGATACGCGATGTAACCAGGTCGATACTGTTGAGTGAATGAATACCCTTTCTTCGCCCCGCGAAATTCTTCTAAAATACTGGAATTACCAAAATTTCCGCCCACTACAGGAAGACATTATTAATGCTGCCCTGCAAGGAAAAGATACGCTTGCCCTCCTGCCCACCGGAGGCGGCAAATCTATTTGCTTTCAGGTTCCTGCTTTGTGCATGGAAGGTCTGTGCATAGTGGTTTCACCGCTTATTGCACTCATGAAAGACCAAGTGGATAGCTTGCGCAAAAAAGAGATTAAGGCAGTAGCAGTCAATTCAATAATGAGCATGAAAGAGATTGACATTGCCTTGGACAACTGCATTTACGGCAACTATAAATTCCTCTACGTTTCTCCCGAGCGTCTGCAAACCGACATTTTTCTGGCGCGTCTTCCAAAGATGAATGTAAACCTGATTGCTGTGGACGAAGCACACTGCATCTCACAATGGGGCTACGATTTCCGCCCGCCCTACATGAAGATAAAAGACATCCGGCAATATATTCCCAATGTTCCTGTTCTTGCGCTTACCGCAACGGCAACACCTGATGTGGTAAAAGACATTCAGCAGAAACTTGGTTTCAAAAAAGAACATGTGCTGCGCAAAAGTTTTAATCGCCCTAACCTTGCTTATGTGGTATTGCACGAAGAAGATAAGAACAAGCGGATGCTTAAAGTGATAAAGAATGTGGGCGGCAGCGGAATTGTTTACGAACGCAGCAGGCGCAAAACCGTTGAAACTGCAGCTTTCCTCGAATCAAACAAAAACAGCTCAGCTTTTTATCATGCGGGAATTGATTCGCTGAAGCGTGCCGCAGTGCAGGAGCTATGGATTAGTAACACCGTGCAGGTTATGGTGGCAACCAATGCCTTCGGCATGGGAATCGACAAACCCGATGTGCGCTTTGTTATTCACACCACTTTAACGGAATCATTGGAAGCCTATTTTCAGGAGGCAGGGCGTGCAGGGCGCGATGAAAAAAAGGCATATGCCGTTTTGCTCATTAATGAAAAAGACAAACTCGAACTGAAAAAGCGTATTGAAACCGCATTTCCTGAAAAGGACGAGATCAAACAGGTGTATCATGCGCTTTCAAATTATTTTCATCTGGCAATGGGCAGCGGTGCCGACCATTTTTTTGAATTTGATATTGCGGACTTCTGCAATAAATACAAACTCGAAGCCTTGCGTGTGATCAATTGTATCAAGTTTCTGGAAAAAGAAGAACACCTGCTCCTTACCGAAAATGTTTACATGCCTTCGCGGCTTAAAATAACAGGGACTAAAGAACAACTCTACGAATTTCAGGTTGCTAACCAAGAAGTAGATGATGTTGTAAAAGTGATGCTCCGCTCCTATTCCGGTTTATTTTTCGAGTATGTAAATATTTTTGAAAACGACATTGCAACCCGCTCCAAATTAGACAAAGCAAAGGTGCTGAATGTTATTTTTCGTCTGCAGGAACACGAACTGGTTTCTTACTTTCCGCAAAGCAGCTTACCTAAACTTTCGTTCGGCAGAGGAAGAATTGATACCGGACTGCTAACCTTTTCAAAAGAAAATTACGAGCTACGCAAAAAAGTATTTCAGCAAAAAATTGAGGCCGTACTCCACTATGCAGACAACAAACTCTTTTGCCGCAGCCGTTTGCTCCTTGCCTATTTCGGTGAAACCAATTCCGAAAACTGTGGCGTATGCGATGTATGTTTGGAACGCAACAAGCAGGAATTAAACACTCCTGATTTTGAGAAAATAGCAGAGACGATAAAAGCACTGTTGTCTGTTTCTTCGCTTGGTTTAAAAGAATTGGTTGAGCAATGCGCAAGCAACAAAGAAGTTTTGGTTATAAAAACCTTGCAGCAACTGATGGATGAAGGCACTGTAATCTATGATGAAGAAAACAAACTCATCCTGAACAATGAGTAAACTGCCTAAAGATTTTTATTTACAGGAAAACGTTGTTGAGTTAAGCAAACAACTGCTCGGCAAAGTTCTTTTTACCAAAGAAGGAAAAACAATAACCGCAGGCATCATCACCGAAACCGAAGCCTACGCAGGTGTTATTGATAAAGCCTCACATGCTTACGGAGGCCGAAGAACCAGTCGCACCGAAACCATGTATGCCGAAGGCGGTGTTTCTTATGTTTACCTCTGCTATGGAATGTATTCACTCTTTAATGTGGTTACCAACCAAAAAGATATTCCGCATGCAGTGCTCGTCCGCGCCATACAGCCTATTGAAGGAATTAAAACAATACTCGAACGCAGAAAATCAGAGAAACTCAAAAAGGGATTAACCACCGGTCCCGGCAAAGTAAGCATGGCCTTGGGAATAAACTTCCGCAGCCACAATGGACACGACCTTTCAGGAGCTAAAATCTGGATCGAAGACCGAGGAATACTAATTCCCGAAAAGATTATAAACAAAGGTCCGCGCATAGGCGTTGACTACGCAGGCGAGGATGCCAAACTGCCTTACCGTTTTTGGGTAAATGAAAAAGAGAACCTTTAGGGTTCTCTTTTTCATTTAAAACAATTCAGTGATTTAAACTGATGCTTTGCTTTTTACTTTCTCTTCCAGCAAGGCGATGTCAGCCACCTCAATCATCGTTTTCACGTAATGGAATTTCAAGCCTTTCAGATAATGTGGTTGAATTTCGTTGATGTCTTTTTCGTTTTCGTGCGAAAGAATAATGTCGGTGATGTTAGCGCGTTTTGCAGCCAATATCTTTTCTTTTATTCCTCCAACCGGAAGCACTCTTCCGCGCAGGGTAATTTCACCGGTCATGGCTAATTTCTCTTTCACCTTACGTTGTGTAAAGGCTGAAGCCAGTGCTGTAAAAATAGTGATACCTGCACTTGGTCCGTCTTTAGGCGTAGCTCCTTCGGGAACGTGAACGTGTACATTCCACTGCTCAAAAATATCGGACTGCAAACCTAAATCGTAGCAATGTGATTTAAGGTATTCTAAAGCAAGCATGGCTGATTCTTTCATCACATCACCCAGATTTCCGGTGAGTGTGAGCTTCCCTTTCCCTTTACTTAAACTCACTTCTATAAAAAGTATATCACCACCAAAAGCAGTCCAGGCAAGGCCTGTAACAACTCCGGCAATGTCATTACCCTGATAAATATCTTTCTGATAATGCGAAACACCCAGAATTTTACGTGCTTTATCAACGGTTATTTCGGCTTCTGCTTTCTCACCCGAAGCCACTGATTTTGCAACACTGCGTATCAAACGAGCAAGCACTTTCTCTAAATTACGTACTCCTGATTCGCGTGTATATTCTTCAATAATTGTTTCAAGAACTTTATCAGAGAAGGTAACCTGTTTCTTTTTCAGTCCATGCTCTTCTATTTGTTTAGGAACAAGATGGCGTTTAGCTATCTCCACTTTTTCTTCAACGGTGTAGCCTGTTACTTCAATAATCTCCAGCCTGTCGCGAAGAGCAGGTTGAATGGTGCTAAGCGAATTGGCTGTTGCAATAAACAAGACCTTTGAAAGATCGTAACCGGTTTCAACATAATTATCGTGAAACGCATTGTTTTGTTCCGGATCAAGCACCTCCAATAAAGCAGAAGATGGATCACCGTGTGAATCACGTCCTACTTTATCCAACTCATCTAATACGAAAACAGGATTGGATGATTTTGCTTTACGCAGGCTTTGAATAACTCTTCCGGGCATTGCCCCGATATAGGTTTTGCGATGACCACGCACTTCAGCCTCATCTCGCAAACCACCTAATGACATACGCACATATTTTCTGCCCAATGCTTTGGCGATAGATTTACCAAGTGATGTTTTACCAACTCCGGGAGGTCCCACCAAACAAAGGATTGGCGATTTCATATCCCCTTTCAGTTTCAACACAGCAAGGTGTTCCAGAATACGGTCTTTTACTTTATCCAAGCCAAAATGGTCGGCATCTAAAATGTTTTTTGCACGCTTAAGATTGAAATTGTCTTTGGTATATTCATTCCAAGGAATATCCAATAATACATCCAGGTAATTGGTTTGGACGGAATACTCAGAAGCCATTGGATTCATGCGCTTCAACTTAGCTAAATCTTTTTTGAAAAGTTCAGCAGTTTCTTTACTCCACTTTTTCTTTTCAGCACGTTTCTCCAATTCCTTTAACTCCTGCTCAAATGAATTTCCACCCAGTTCTTCCTGAATGGTTTTCATTTGCTGATTCAGGAAATACTCGCGCTGCTGCTTATCTAAATCTGTTTTTACTTTTGTCTGTATCTGGTTTTTCAATTCCAGCATTTGCAACTCTTTGGTAAGAAATTCCAATACCAATGTTGCACGTTTCTTCAAATCACTTTCATCCAGCACTTTCTGTTTTTCATGAACTTCTACATTCATGTTTGAAGAAATAAAGTTGATGAGAAATGAAGGGCTATCAATATTTTTCAACGCAAAAGCTGACTCAGACGGAATGTTAGGCGATTGGCGTACAATCTGCGTTGCCACATCTTTCAACGAAGAAATAAGTGCGGTAAATTCTTTATCTTTCTTATCCGGTTTTGCGTCAGGTATTTCTTCCACTTTAGCCTTAAAATAGGGTTCGCTCTGTACTACTTCTTTCAACTCAAAGCGTTTTTTTCCCTGAATGATAACGGTTGTATTTCCGTCAGGCATGCGTAGCATTTTAATAATGTAGGCTACCGTTCCAATCTTATTCAGGTCTTCAAATTTAG
This sequence comes from Bacteroidia bacterium, assembly GCA_020054035.1. Classification (GTDB taxonomy): domain Bacteria; phylum Bacteroidota; class Bacteroidia; order SXHM01; family SXHM01; genus SXHM01. The sequence goes on from JAGVLY010000066.1 coordinate 8,944, forward strand.
GGTCTTCAATCCCAACATCTTTTTGTGCTACAACGCCAATAATTTTAGTTCCGCGGTTAGCTTCTTTAATCAGCTTTATGGATTTATCTCGACCTACGGTAATAGGAATTACCACACCCGGAAACAGAACAGTATTCCTTAACGGAAGTATTGACAGAATTTCAGGTAGTTTCTCTGAATTCATGGTATCCTCATCTTCCTGCGTAAGCAGCGGAATAAATTCCGGCTCATCGTCAATGAGGTGATTCAGCGACAGGGCTTCAATATTCAAGTTATCTTGGTTCATACTTTTCATGCTTTTCCTTTTGAGTAGACAGCCTTTTTGTCAATAGCTGTGCCAAAGGAAATTTGTCAGGTTTCTTATTTTTTTGTCAGTTCGGTAATGTGTTCAAATATCTTTTCGTCTTCTTTGGTCAGTTCAATATGTCTCCGCTCCATTACCAGCTTTGCTGTTTCCAATGCTTTTTCAAGACTGTAAATCATAAAACCATTTGCTCCGCCCCACGAAAAAGAGGGAACAAAATTACGCGGAAAACCTGAACCGAAAATGTTGCAGCTCACTCCCACAACTGTTCCGGTATTAAACATGGTATTGATACCGCATTTGCTGTGGTCTCCCATAATCAATCCGCAGAATTGCGAGCCGGTGCTTACAAAGGTATTCTCTGCATAATTCCAAAGTTTTACTTCTGCATAATTGTTCTTTAAATTTGAGTTGTTGCTATCAGCACCCAGATTACACCATTCGCCAATTACGGCATTTCCAAGGAAACCATCGTGGGCTTTATTGGAATAACCGAAAATCACAGAGTTATTTACTTCTCCACCAACCTTTGAATGTGGCCCGATAGTAGTTGCCCCGTAAATTTTTGCGCCCATCTTCAGCGTTGAATGTTCGCATAAGGCAAAAGGCCCGCGTATAAGCGAACCCTCCATCACCTCTGCATCTTTTGCAATATAAACAGAACCTGTAGAAGCATTAATTACCGAAGCCTCCACTTTTGCGCCTTCTTCAATAAAGATGCTTTCGGGATTTATTAAGGTATTTGTTGAAGATACTTTAGCTGATTTCCTGCCTTTTGTCAGCAATTTAAAATCTGCTTCAATTGCTTCTGCATTTTTCTGAAATATATCCCAAAGGTTATTAACCTGTAAAAACTTAGCTGTGTAACTATGCTTAACATAACAGTCCTTATCGCTTTCCTTAAAAGCCTCTGCTTTATGTTTTGGCAGAGCCACCGCGATAAGAGTATGTTCAGCAAAAAGCGCTTCACCGGTTTTCAGTTCTTTAATTTTCTTCACCAAGTCCTCATCAGGACAAACGGAAGAATTGATAAGAATATTGTCTGCAGCAATGTTTGCAGGGAATTTACCCGACAAATAATCCTCTGTTATTGAACTTGTTTTCCCGAAGTAATGTTCCCACTTTTCACGGGTAGTGAGAATACCTATTCGGATATCCGCAACAGGGCGGGTAAATGTAAGAGGCAAAAGATGGTTTCTTCGATTTCCGTCAAACAGGATAACGTTCATAGCACAGATTTGAGCGTCAATATTAAGGATTTAGCGGTCAAGGATTGTTATTTTTCGATGAATACACCTTTATTTTTGCCATAGATTACACGGATTATCACAAATTAAATGGAAGGAATTATGATTTACAGGACAAAATAAATTCTTGCATACATCATATTTTTCTACTTTTGTTGCCCCTCGCTGCCCACGTGGCGAAATTGGCAAACGTTGCGGTCTCAGAAGCCGTTGGTGTAATTACCTTGGGAGTTCGAGTCTCCCCGTGGGCACAAGCATTAAAAAGAAAGCCCTGAAAAAAAATCAACAATGCGGTTTGTTTCAGGGTGTTTTATTAACACGCTTTTATTGATATAATCTTTAATCAGAAGCAAAGCATAGCGAAACAATTCGTTTTTTTGTAACAGAATTCGGTTAATCAAGTATAAACGCAGGATTAATACTGTCTTCTGACCCAAAAAACACCTATGAAGCAACGCATACTTTGTGCTGTTCTATTCCTGTTGATTATCACCACAAACTCTGTGTTGGCGCAGGATCCAACGTTTTCTCAATACTACTCCAACAAGCTTTATTACAACCCTGCTTTTGCCGGTGCCGACCCCGGATTACGAGCTAACTTCAACTATCGTAACCTTTGGACATCACTGAACAGCAATTTTGGGACTTATAACTTCAGTATGGACATTTCCGATTTTAACCTCGGAGGTGGTATAGGAGCAGTAGTTACAGGAAATGTAGAAGGTGATGGTTTACTGAAAACAAACAGCTATGCACTGAATTATTCTTACCGTATTACCGTTGTTCCCCGCATGTGTGACGTACATATCGGGGCTCAGGCCGGGTATGTTCAGAAATCAATTGATTGGAGTCGCTTTGTTTTCAGTGATCAGCTTGACCCTGTTTATGGACAGGTTTATACCTCTAACGCATCACTTCCAAGCAATAATAAAAAGGGAATGTTTGATGCCGGTGCCGGTATTATGACCCGCTTTAATATTAAGAAAGTCCACAGCCGCAGAATTATAAGCACTACAATAGGTTTTTCGGTGCAACACCTTACCCAGCCTAACGAATCACTAATCGGAGGAGTTCAACGACTTCCCCGCAAATATATAGGGCATTTAAGTTTTATGATTCCTGTTTCAAAGAAGAAATCAAGAAGCAAAAATCTTACTTATATCTCTCCTAACTTTATTTATGAAAGGCAAAGCGTGCTTCAAACTTTTAACTTAGGGTTATTTGTATTGCGCGCACCTCTGGTAATTGGTGTTTGGTATCGTAACGGTACACCTATTCTTATTCCAAGACGAACCGATGCACTTGTTTTCAATATTGGTTTCCGGCAGAAAGACCCGAACAGCGGAACATTTATCTATCAGTTTGGCTACAGCTATGATTTAACATTGTCTAAACTGGCAGGCTCTTCAGGCGGTTCGCACGAGATTTCATTAATATTGGAATTTACTTCGGCAAGACTTACCAGTGTGCGCTCTAATTCTGCCCGCAGAAAAGCACGTAACTGTTATAACTTTAACGGTCCGAGAAATCTGCCGAAGATTTTCTAAGCAGATACGCTACTATTTGTTTTATTGATTTTATAGTTTAGCTAACTTTCTTTCACAACCTTCAAGCCCTTTGTCCATCTTATTAATTCACGCAGCATACCTTCGGCAGCCTTGTGCGATGTTTCATTAGGGACAAACTCATTTTCGGCATTGATGAGTTGGGTAAAAAAGGGAAAATTAACACTTTGCGGGATGGGTACTATGCCCATAGTTGAAAGATCAGACTTCAGGCTGTTGGCTGCACGCGTGCCTGCCGAAACACCTCCGTAGCTTACAATACCAGCTGCCTTATAAGCCCACTCCTGTGCAAGGTATTCTATAGCATTGTGCAACGGAGCCGGATAATTATAATCATATTCGGCTGTTACAAATACAAAGACATCGGCCTCATCAATTTTTGCACTCCAGTCTTTTGTATGCTGATGCTCATATTTTTTCAAACGGGGATGATTAGCTTCATTCATCATGGGCAGGTTTATTTCGCCAAGGTCAAGCACCTCTACATTAAAGTGTCCGTTCTGCTTTGCTTTTTCAGCTATCCATGCAGCTATAAGAGGCCCTTTGCGGCCGGGGCGAACGGTAGATGATATTATTTTAAGATTATACATTGCTGTAAATTAAGATTAGCAGTTTGCTACTTTTTAATAAAGGATTGCAGGTAATAACAGGCGAAAAGAGATTTTGTTTTAAGTTCGATTGGTGAAAGCTATCTGTTTGCTGTGTTATGAAATCATTAGTTTTGTCTGCACAGTATTTACTCAGCAACACTATTATGAAATACCTATTACTACTTCTGTTTATTCCTATTCTTTCAACGGCACAGGTAAGCGGACCACGCTGGTATGTAAAAATCGGTGCGGGTTTTGGCACTAAAGGCTTTTTACCTGCTGAGTTAAGTCCGAAGTCACTAATGCCATCTAATTCTTCATTTGACCTTGCTGATGGAACTATACAGGATATGACTAACAGCGTTGATTCGTTAGGGCAACGTTCTTATGTTCATGATACCTATACAAAAGGCTTAAATTATTACCTGGGTGCGGGTTACAAGTTGAGCAAATATTGGGGTATTGAAATGGGGGTGCTGTGGTTGCAAGGCGGTAAGATTACTTCACACAACGTAAATGATAATAATCCTTTATTGGGACAGGGTGCTATTATTGATGTAAATACCTATGCCCGCGGATTGGCTGTTATACCCTCGCTTACACTCGATATTCCGCTGAATGAAAAATGGCTGATACAGGCACATGCAGGACTTACTGTTCCTGTTTACGGTAAGATTTATCACGATGCTGTTATTAATGCACAGCATACATTTATAGGACCTATGACCGGTGTGCTGAATGCCGAAACACAGGCTACTTTTTCGCTGGGTATTAATGGCGGAGTGGGCATACACCGCAAACTTGGCAAACGGGTTGAAGTGTTTTTTGATGTAATAGCTCAACACATGAACCTGAATGGCAAACACCTGAAAGTAGTACGTTATGATTTAACTATACAGGGCAATGCAGTGAACCAACTGGAAACAAATCCGGGTGCATATCACAGTGAAATAAACTTTGTAAACGAGCTTACTGCACAAAGCAATAACAAAGCAAGTAATGCCAACATTGACGAAAGCAAACCAAAGGATGATTTGCTGGTTACATCACCCTTCAGCAATGTGGGCTTTGGTGCAGGTATAATGTTCTGGTTAGGAAAAACGGAATAAAGACAACGAATCACAGGACTTCTGACTTAAGACACCATTTTGATGAGCTCTACTTCAAGGCGGTCAAAATTTTCTTCGTTTTTGTCAACAACAAAACCTTTGAGCTTATTGCATTCTTCGGCTGAGGTGAACAGCATTTTAAATACAACTTTTGTTTTGCCTGCTTCCACTTCTTCAAATGTGGCAAGCACATGAAACAGTGGTTTTGAATGGCGTTTCCAGTAAATGAGTGAAGGCTTTTCTATTTTTATAAACTCTACCTCGTTTTCATAATTTCCTTTATCAGGACCGTGCATGGTAAAAACCCAGCGGCCACCGGGGCGTAGGTCAAACTCGTGAAAGGTATTGGTAAAGCCTGCCGGTCCCCACCAGTTTTTTAAATGTTCGGGATTTGTCCAAGCAGTGAACGCGAGTTCTTGTGATGCATTTACAATGCGTGTGCTTACTATTTCGCAGTCGGGTGTAGTATTGGGTATTTCCGATAACACAAAGATTTAAATTATGTGATTATAAATTCTTACTTGGCTCTTGTATTATTCTTTTCTTAATTCAAACTCCTTACCATTCCAGATTAAAGTTTGGGTGTTAACTTTTAGATATTTTCCATCGCAATGTTTACATCTTACTGAAACGATTTCTATTTCTCTTTTTTCGGGCACTTCCTTAGCTACCTGTTCATAGCTGGATACCTGTTTGGGTGTTGTTACATACTGATATGAATTTGTTTTAGGGTTCCATACCGACTCTGTTTCATTTTTATAACCGGTTACCTTTACGGTTTCATATTCTTTGTGTGCCTTGGTTATTACTTCTTTCTCTTCACTGATATATCCTTTTGTGCAATGGGGGCAAATAATGGTATCTGTTCGTTTGAACACTATGTAATCGTATTGGTAAAAGCTTGACCATTCATACAACTCTCCGTTATAATTTATGCCTTTCTTGGTATTACTGAAAGTAATGGGTACTTCTTTTCTTTTATCGGTAATGCAATTTACCATTATCAGTTTGTTATTTTTAGTAGCTAATACAACCGGCACCTCTGTATTATCATCGGGCCAAATGGCTAACCTGGGCCAGGTAAACGATTCCTCATCACTGTGCAGTGTGTAATTGTATTTTACAGCTTCGTTATTCATTTCATAATAAGACTCCCATTGCCCGTTGATTTTAACAGAAAAGGTTTTTCTGTCTGTAATGTATTCGCCAAATTCAAAGGGTATATTTACTTCTTTGCCATCCATTTTAGTTATTACCCCTGAATTGTCGGGCTTAATTGTAATTTCAATATTACCGGCTACCGTTTTAGTGATGCTTAAAAAGTTTGCAAATGATGCTATTTCTTTATTGATTTTAGACTCTTGCAGTATTTCCTGATCAGATAGTATTTTGCCATCTTCCTTCATTACTCTTCGTGTATTGTCTGGCAGGGTAACTAAAAAATGAGTGATGTTTACATAACTTTTGAAGATAGTACGTTCAACAGATTTAAATTGGGGCGGTATTCTGTTATATCCTTTCAGTCCGTTTTCGTTTTCAGTGATTATAAAATCCTGATCATTTATAACAATATTTTTATAATTTCCGGGCAGTATCAACTGATTGTTTCTTAATGTATATAAAGCAGTAATGCCTGCCGAATCAGTTGCTACAATATAATCGTGAAAATATTCGTGAAAACTATTAAAGTAGCTATATCTGGCAACCGGAATGTTATTAAAAACCGGGGCGTGAAGAATGTTTTCTCCAAAATAGTATTCGTTTACAAACCAACCCCACTTTCCGTTTTTTTTGTAATAAATAAAATTAACAAGGTCTTTGGTATTGTATAGCGAGCCAGGTGTTGGTTTAAAAGCCGGAAAAACCACTTCTGAAACATCGTTTACCCACATCTCAAAATTCTTTTTATAAATATCTTTCTTGTCATCTGAAACGCACAGCAAATCAAAGGTATTGCCTTTCCACAGTTTATAGAACATAAGGTTAAAGTACACAGTTTTACCGCCATCGCCCATTTCAAAATCATATTGTTTTGGAGTAAATGCTACGGAAGTTATGTTATCATATCAATAGCGTCCTAAACGATTAAAAAAATAAGAGAAAGAATTTATGTATCTCAAATTACCTTTGAGTTGCGTAACAAAAAAA
>JAGVLY010000019.1 GCA_020054035.1 Bacteroidia bacterium
CACATAGCCTTTACGCGATTTGGGCTAACCGTTTCGTTTAATATATTTGCTGTTAATTATGTTTAGTTTTCAAAGACAATTTCTTCTTCTAAACCCCAAACCGCGCAAAGCCTCGAAACGGAATGAAGAATTCACCTCTATGCTTTCTTTCTACAGTAATCCCTTCAGTGATTATGTTGTAGAAACGCTCAAATTTTTCGTTTCTCCGCGCATCATCAATCACAATAATATCCGTTCCATGTTCCACGCGCTGAAAGGCAAAAGCTTTATCAATATCAAAGTTCTTCCCTGGTAACAGCACTCCGCTTTTCATTTGAATAATGGCTTTGGCAATTATGCTCTTTCCTGTTCCACCGTTGGCATCGCCAAGTTCTCCGATTTCTTCATCAACCAGCACAATTACCTTAGCCAGAGAGAGGTCTTTATAGCTATGCAGCAGATAACCAACTAATGATTTCAAACTTCTGAACCTCGCCTCGTTTTTATTACAGACATTAAAAAGGAATTGTTCAATTACAGAAACGCCAGTTTCTCCGTCAGGTTTTGTAAACCTTCGCGCGTTTATCTGCTTAGCCCAAATCAGTCCGCTTAGTTCAGAATATTCATATACACTTACATCGGTTGCTGTTACTTTTGCAAAGCAATTCTCAAAATACACAAACGCACTATCTTTAGAATCCCTGTTGACCGCAATATCAACAACCGGAAGAAAATCAAGTTTGACTTTGTCAAAGTAGGTTCTGGAACCCCTGACGAGTAAATTTCTCAGGTCATTGCGTGTGTGACCTCCTCCCAATTTATCAGGCAGGAAGTTGATAACATACGAATTCACGAACTGTATGATTTCCTGGACAGTCGTTTCGCGTATTACATTGTTCTCAATTCTTATTAAGTGGGTGTTGTTATTATACTTACCCATTGCAAATCCATGACTGCCTAAGAAATCAACAAGCCCTGCATGGTGTATTACCAATTGTCCGTTGGCAATGGCGACATAAAACTCTCCTTTATCTGCCACTGGTAGAGTAATTAGTGGTTTTTAATTTCGGTGGTTGCACACCAAGCGCCAGAAAGGCCTCATTAATGATAGATATTACTTCTGCTAACCTATCAGAAGTAGTTATAAAACTATCGTGGATTGTAGTGAAGCAGAGTTGTTTTTCTAACAGCCGAGGTGAGATTCGACCTAAAACCAAACGGGCTTCAGTTAATTGCCCAATTCTGGATAGGGATTTATAGTATTTGGCCTCACCAACGTACTTATTGTTTTCGTTATAAAACTCCCGCATTGCAGGAAAGTCCGTAGTTTTTAATATTGTAATTGCTTTATCCACGTTAGGGAAATGCTGTTTAAAGAACAAACGGAAGTCAGTTGCCGGTATTGTTGCAGCATCGGATGCGATTCTTGAGTACAAATAACTAATGCACTTATTTTTTGCTGCTCTACGCAACGCTTTAAACTTTTCAGGAGTAATGATTTTACTCATGGTGTCAGGTTTGGAAGCCTCAACGAAATACTCGTAAATGTTTCCATCGCAAGAGCGTTGATAAAAGTCAATTACGTCAGGGCATTTACTGAATTCATCAATCCGTGTCATGCAGGATTCAAACTCAGGCAGCAACTGTTTTATGAGTGCGGGTTTTGAAAGTAAAAGTGCTACAAGGAAAACCTGGCTGTTAGCCAGATCAATATGCACCAATGGCATTTCCTGGAAATTTTCAAAATACATAAACTTCCGCAATGTCGAGGGTACGTTCGTGATAGGACTGTGAAACCTGTTACCAAACGAATCAACTTTGAAATAGTCAATATGCCCATCATTTATGGCTTCAATAGTTTGCAGGTGCGTCTGCAACAGTTGTTTTTTGGCGACAGATTTTGAAGCGCGGAACTTCTTATTTAGAAAATCTTCCGCTTCTGCAATCCGGAACCGTATTAAACGAGTATTCCTGGAAATGCCTTCATGTGTTCCTGTAACCAGTTTATGCCACTCACCTGTTTCATTCCGGTCTTTATAAAGTGCTCTTACATTTCTGATTACTTTTAGTGGTTTGTGTCCTGTTATTGGCACTTTTTTGAAGTGTCTAAGTGTTCCATTCTGATGAAGCAGTTCGGGAGTGATGCGCAGTCGTTGCGCAACCTTTCCATTGAAGTATATTATATTACCGGTATTCTCGTTGCGGTAATGGTTAATCACACTATTGTCTTCAGCAAAGTCCAAGTACTTGGTGTAATTCTTCGTCAGAAGTTTCTTTAAAATTCGACTATCCAATGACACGTAACCGGCTTCAAATAGTTCACGTTTTTTCTTCGACCATTTTTTGTTTGGCTTCCTTAGCCGCGAGAGAAAACACTGGTGCAACAACAAGTATAGTCGCTCTTCGCTCAGGTTTTCTTTCTTCAGCAGATCGCTAAAATCTGGTAGTGCGATTGGCACATACGCGTATATCATCTCCGTTATTTCTTTAGCCATCGTAAATTGATAAGTCAGTCCTCACCCCATGAGGAAGGAACCAAATAATAGAGAGCATGGTTCCTCCCCTAAGTGAGAAAGTGATAAAGTGATTTTATTTTTGAGTATTATTTTTTGTGGGCTGCTGACCTGACAATCCTCCATCATGCGTCTCTATTGCTACACCGACAGCATCCAGTTCAAGCACCACCAGTCTAAGAAAGTATATGGGTTTATCTTCCCTAATTAATTTTTTGACGCGGAGTTTAACAGTAGCTTCGATGCTTTCACCGAGCCCAAATTTGTCAGCAAGGGCGCACCTGCCGTTATAAAGTTCCAACGGTACATCCTGAACAAACCCTCCACCAAATTCTACGCATCTGATAATTATTCTTCTTGCTTTAAATGCCGGCCTATCTTCCATTTTAACTTCGGTTAATCCGGATTTCTCAATTAATTTTCCTTGTATTTTCATTGTTTTAGTTTTAAAAAAAAGCGCGGACAGCAGTTGCAACCGCTATCCGCGCTTTATATTAGTCAACGGTAGTCAATGCCCATGCAACCAGTTTAACATAGCGCGCTTTGTCACCTTTGGTTGATTGGCGTGCGCGCAGGTCGTAAGAAACTCTGATGCTTTCACCCACTTTGAGCTTGTCCGCAAGCTCACACTTCGCGTTATATAACTCAAGGGGAATCTCTTGCGGGTAATCTGAGTTGCTTTCTTTATACCTGATAACGATTTGCCTTGTGGTGAATTCCGGAGTAATCTCAACGTAATCGCCTATTTTTATCACTTCGCCTGTTATTTCCATTTTGTTTTTTGTTTAAATTGTTTAAAAAAAAACGGGAAGCAGCAGTTGCTGCTGCTTCCCGTTTTTACTAACCGACCATCAGCAACATCAATTTCACTCTCACTGGAAGCCGGGTCCCCAATTCCGGAAGCACTATTCCTGCTGGAAGGAACGGTTTCGGCAGGTAAACAGCTTTCTTCGAGGTGGATTTCACAAGATACCCTGGAATCTGCCGTCCATCAGCAAGCACAATTGCAACTTCCTGGCGGTGGTTGTATTTGGTGAAGATGTCCTCACCGAATTCCGCTTCCACAGTTTTGCCATCGATTGTGCCACCTTCACCCGGACTTTTTGACGTCCGCTTGATAAAAAGGATGGGGTCATCACCTAATGCGTTCCGCAGCTCCACCTTTGAGCTGCTTGAAAGCTTCGGGGTGAAGTGACTTCTGCCTGGGCTTGGTTGAACTTCGAGTACCGCCACAGAATCTGGTTCTGTGGAAGCTTCGATTTCGCCAATCGCTTCTTCGTAGCTGGTTAAACTTCTGTTGTTGTCATTTGCGGGAATTTCGTGCCCTGCTGACGTCAGCTCGTTAGTCACTTGGTGACCCTCGCCTGAATTTTGGATTTCTGTTATCATTATCTTTATGTATTTACGCATCGTGCAGACCGGTTTCGTCTTGGAATCCTTTGCGGACAATAGATTCTTCACTGAGTGCGGGTTCAACATTTGTTTCTTGTTCTTCACTGCGCTGTTGATTATTTGTAAGTACGCTATCTTTTTTAGGAAGCGGCTCACTTTGTGCAGGTCTCAATACTTTTTGTTTTTCGATGATTTCTTGCATGTTATTATTATGTTTTTGTTAATTCGCGGACAAAATTATGTTCTTCCTTACCGCAGAAGAAGTAAGCTACACCTTTGTTTAAAAAGGAGTCACAGAAGTGAAAACTATTAGAGATTAAATTGAAACAGTGGAGTTACTGGAGACTACTGTTTACGGAAGTACTGCTTGGAGTCTAAGATTAAATTAAGCAGCTGCATATTTTATAAGCGCTTTCTTTTTATCAGGGAAAACCTCCAAAAATCCCTCCTCAAAAAGTTCAAACTTGGAAGACTTTTTGAAAATATCATCCGTAAGAAATGAGATGTCCCTTGGGTTCAATTGGAAATACCCCAAAAATGATTTCGCAAAATCCTTCCAGTCATAACCGTTTAAAGCAATAATCTTTAATTCAAGAAG
>JAGVLY010000102.1 GCA_020054035.1 Bacteroidia bacterium
AGGTTTTTAGCCCCGATTTTCAATTTCAAACATTAAATCATTAACTTTTAATCTCTAAAAATTATGGCAACTTACATTGAAAGAACAGACGAAGGATTTCTATTACAGCTACACCGTTTTAGCGAACGCATAAGTATATATGCAGCAGCGCTGGGCATAACACCGGTTCAAATAGCCGCCCACGAAGCCGACAAAGAGTTTTTTACAGCAGTTTTTGAAGCTGTGATAACCTTTCGCGGATATGCCGAAAGCCTTACCAACTACAAAAACCTGCTGCGCTATGGCAATGGCAGCGAAGTTTTGGGAGCTATACCCACTGCCCCGGTTATATCCGCCACCTTTCCGGCTCTAACCGCAGCCAGCGCCCAAAAACGCTTTGCCGACCTTATTAAACAATGCACTGCCAGCCCCAACTACACCCTAGCCATAGGCGAAGACTTGGGCATTGAAGCACCCGTAAGCCCCTTTGTTCCGGGCGATGGCAAACCCGAAATAAAAGCCTTTATCAGCGATGGCGGACAACCCGGCTTCCGCTGGAAAAAAGGAAAATACCAAGGCGTAGAAATATGGATAAACACCGGCACAGGTTGGAAATTTCTTGACAAAGACTTTAACCCCGACTTTGTGGACAAAAAAACCCCACTGCCCGCAGCCGGAACAAGTGCCGTATGGAAATACAAAGCCATATACCTCTATAAAGGCGAGCAAGCCGGACAATGGAGCGAAGAACTGAACATCCCCGTTTACGGAGCAGTGTAAAAGAGAAAGCCAAATAGGCAAATAGCCAAATAGGAGTTAGCAATCTCGTGTTTGCTAACTCCTATTTGGCTAAGCACTATTTGCCTACTTGGCTAATTCCCTAAAACCTGCTCACTATCCCAAAATGTATCTTGCCCGAGCGAAACTCAATAGGGTTATCAAACTGCTTGCCCAAGGCGTAGGTAAGCGAGAAAATACCAATCTTAGTTTCAAAGGTAATACCCGCCCCAAAACCAAAAGGGCGGTCAAAGATGCGCTTGCCGCGACTGGTATTCTCGTAATACGCCTGATCAAAAAACGTGAAGATATAAGAGTTCTGCTCCAGCAAAAAGCGGTATTCAACCGTGGCAATGCTGTAGAGCGAAGCAAAAATGCTTTCCTCGTCAAAGCCGCGCAGGGTTTTTAGACCGCCAATGCGGGGCAGTTCATTCTGAAAAAGGTTTTGGTTAATCATAGTAGCACCCTGCAAGCCCGTTTTAACCGTGCTTCGGTTGCCAATAGGTATGTAGTATTCGGCAATCAGGTCGGCATTAATTTGTAAGGTTTTTAGTTTAACATTGGCGTAGGCCTCGGGATTTATTTTGGCGTTCTGGCGTATGGTCTTGTTCCCTGCACGAAGGTTGGCATTAAGGCGCACACCTTTACGGGGATTAAAACGGTAGTCCAGCTTCTCAAACTTGCCGCCAATACCATAAAGCAAAGTCTTCACATCGGCATACTGGGGTAGGGTAGTTACATTCTCCAATCCGTAAGTGCTCAGTAAGTTAGAGGTGCGGCTGTCGATAAACACTTTGAGATAGTTTCCGCCACTGAAAAGGTATTGCAAGCCACCCACCATATTGATATTGATGAAAGTGGTATCGCGCTTGTAGAGGTCAAATTTAACATCCACTCCAAAGGGCGTGTTGAACAGAAAAGGATACACAATCTGTGTGCGCAAATCCTGCGTTTGGGCTTGAAGTTTTCGCCAGTTAATAGAAACCGTTTCGCCCCTGCCGAATGAGTTGAGGAGGTTTAGTTTCAAATCGCCCGTAAGCAAAACCTTACCCGTAATGGCATTGTTTGGCATAATCCCCACAATACCATCAAACTGGCTTGCTCCTTTTTTATCCAGAAACACAAACAGTTTAGCCTTGTCTTTACTAAACACCGCCTGCGGACTTTGGGTTTCGCGCACAAAAGCCAGTTCCTTGCTGCGGATAGATATTTTGCGCACCTGACTCTCGTCATAAAGATCGCCCGGCTTTATCCCAAAATAGTTGTAGAGGTAAACAGGGCGCACCTTGGCAGTGCCTTTAATCACCACGCTGTCAATCAAAAACATTCCGTTCTTTTTCAGGTTCAGCGAAGCCTGTAATTTGCCTTCAACAATCTTCAGGCTGTCTAACTTAACCGAAGCAAAGGGATAACCGTTGTTCTCGCACCACGCAATAATGCGTTTCTGCAAACGGGTAACACTGCGGAAAAAGATTGGCTCACCAAAAAACACTTTCTCACGGAAGTTAGAACGGCTGAGAATATCTTCCGAAACATTGCCTGCTTTTATAGTAGCCCAGCGAAACACCTCGCCCGTAGTAATCCAAGCCTTTAAATGCAGGGAATCAATCTTGCGCGAACTGTCCACCTTTGCACTCAGGTAGCCGTTATCATTTAGGCGCAGAATGATGTTTTGCAACTCACGTTTCTGCGCGCTGTCGTTTACAAACTCATTTTTAAAACCTGTTATCTTCTTAAATTGCTTCTGCGGAAGAATGCTGTCGTTGCGCACCAACTCCAATTCAAAGAAGCGGTATTGGGAAAATGAAGCCGCAGGGAAAAGAAAAAACAGGCCTGCTATTAGCACGCAAAGGCGCAAAGGCGCAAAGAAATAGTCGGTGCTGTTCAAAATATTACATCTTAAATATTACATCTTACATCAAACACTCCAATCAATCTCCCCAATTCCCTTACTGCGAAGGTATTCATTCGTTTTTGAAAAATGCCTGCACCCGAAAAAACCGTTGTATGCCGAAAAAGGAGAGGGGTGAGCTGCTTTCAGTATCAGGTGTTTGTTAGCATCAATCAATACCTCTTTGTTTTGTGCAAACCTGCCCCACAGAATAAATACAAGGTTTTCTCTTTTGTCTGAAAGTTTTTTGATAGCCGCATCGGTAAAGTTTTCCCAACCGCGTTTTTGGTGTGAGCCTGCTGTATTAGCTCTAACAGTAAGTGTTGCATTCAGCAAGAGAACGCCTTGGTCAGCCCAATTTTCAAGGTTTCCTGTTGTTGGTATCGGTAAACCCAAATCAGCATTTATCTCTTTAAAGATATTAACAAGCGAAGGAGGCTTGGCAATTCCTTCAGGCACAGAAAAAGATAGTCCGTGTGCCTGCCCCTCGCCATGATAAGGATCTTGTCCCAGAATAACCACTTTCACCTTATCAAAAGGCGTATGGTTAAAAGCCGAGAAAATCTTATTGCCCGGAGGAAATACGCGTTGCGTTTGTTTCTCCGCAAGCAAAAAAGCTTTCAGTTGTGTAAAATAGTCTGCGTTAAACTCATCGGAGAGTTGCGCCTTCCAGCTATCTTCAATTGCGGGGTTTAAGGTGGTCATAGTAATATTATCAACGAATAACGAATAAAAATACGAATATACGAATGCCATGATAGCGGGTTCAATTCGTATATTCGTAATGAATTAGCTATTCGCTGATACACAATCTGTGCTTTTTGAAAAAATGTTAATAACCTTTATTTCATTAAATCCGTATGAACATACAATAAATTTACTTTTGCACCCGTTATAATTACATGATTACTCACCCACAAAACACCTCACCCTTGAAAAAAGTTGCAATCATCCTCGTAGTATTAGTTAGTTCAGCAATGATTTTCGCATCTTGCAAATCTCACGAAAGTTGCCCTGCTTATGGCAGCATTGAGAAACAGGAAGTGAAAGGGTAAGCGCGTTATCGCTCTTAATTGCTTTCTACAAGTCACGCCAATGGCGTGACTTTCTTTGTTTTATATCACCAAATAAATTTCACGGTCTGTACCAACTCAGGATGCAGACTTTTAGCCACCGGGCAATGCAGGGCGGCTGTTTCTATCATCTTCTTTTGTTCTTCGGTGTAATTGTTGGCAGGGAAATATAAATCCACAACAATTTCAGCAATTCTGCGTGGGTTGGCAGCCATAACCTTGGTAACTTCTGCATGTGCCCCATCAATAATGTAATTGTTTTTCTGTGCTGAAATGCCAACCGTGGTAAGCATACAAACGCCCAATGAAGTAGCGGTTAAATCCGTAGGCGAAAATGCTTCGCCCTTACCCATATTGTCAACAGGCGCATCGGTAATGATTTCTGTTTCTGATTTGAGATGAAGTGCTTTGCAGCGCAAATCACCTGTATAGGTTAGTTCAAAGTTTGCCATAGCATATGTTTAGTTTATTCCTATTTCCTTAAACTCAATCAGGTGATTGATCTTAATGTCGCCTCTAAGGCTCTGTGCTTGAAAAGTGATGCGTTTGTTATCCCAGTCAATCAATATCATTCCGAAGTTGCGTTTGAAATAAACCGGACCAACCCGCAGGCTGTTGTATTCAAAAGGATACATCGCTCTGTCGTGTGTTAATCCGCTGGAGGTTAAATCATAGATAGGGTATTTTACTTCATAACCGATGTAGCGGCTTAGTTCGGCAATGTGTCTGTCGCCACTGAGGAAAAATACGCCTTGGGCATTTGTGCTTCCAATCATTTTCAGTAAGCGTTGGCGTGCTTGAGGGAAATGCCCCCATTTCTCATACTGATGGTCGTTAGGAACAAACTGAATGCTTGAACCGATGATGTTAATCTTTGCTTTGCTTTCAGTCAATTCTTTTTCCAGCCATTGCCATTGGGGTTCACCAAGAATATCAGCGTTCTCACCCGGAGTGTCTCTGAAATAACGGGTGTCGAGCAAAATGATTTTTACCATGCGCTCGTCTTCGCCATAGGTGTATGAATTGTAAACACCTTCTTGTTTTCTGCGTGGGCTGTTTTGAGGAACATCAAAAAAGTCAAGAAATAATTGCTGCGTTTCTTTCTTTTTCGGATATTCTTTTCCGCAATCATTTACACCCATATCATGGTCGTCCCATGTGCCGATGACAGGGCATTGTTTTAAAAGCAACTGATAGTTTGGGTTGGTTTTCAGCTTCTCATAATCGCGTTTCATTTTTCCCATGTCTTGGGTTTCGGCATATATGTTATCGCCAAGCCATATCCATAGTTGCGGATTGTTTTTTACAATCTCGTTCCATATCAGTTGCTCGCCACTTTGCATGGCGCAGCTGCCAAAAGCTATGCGGGTGAGTTCTTTTTCCTGCGCTGAAGAAGAAGCAAGAATAAAGAACCAAGATACAAGAAGGAGAAAATATTTCATTGAGAAAAATATAGCTGCAAAGAAACGGAATGTTTATGCTGCTTTCCGTGCTGCCAGTTTATTTTTATAAAACTCTTTGCTGGCAGCGTAAACGCTTTTATGAAAAACAGCATACACCGTTCCGTTTTCGTCTTCGTATTTCAGTGGAAGTTCAAAGGTGTATTCACCTTCTTCACTTACTTTTTGTTTGATAGTTGCTATGGTTTCATCATCAATTAAAAAACGACATTTTACTTTTTCAATAATGGGGCGCACAAATTTCATGGAAGCGCCTTTGTCCCACACCACATAATCTTTGCCCAGTATTTCTAAAAGCATCAACATAAAATAAGGGTCAACTGAGCTGTAGATACTGCCGCCATAAACGGTTCCCACACGGTTCCATGTGCGGATATTGCGTTTGATGGATACATGCAGTTCTTTAAAATCACCGGCAATAAATTCTATTGGTATAGGCACTTAGGTCGCAAAGTTTTATAGCTTTGCAAAATGGGATATAGCTTTAAATTTGCAGGTGTGAATTCAATAGCCTTCCACCAACG
>JAGVLY010000009.1 GCA_020054035.1 Bacteroidia bacterium
AGGTTTTTAGCCCCGATTTTCAATTTCAAACATTAAATCATTAACTTTTAATCTCTAAAAATTATGGCAACTTACATTGAAAGAACAGACGAAGGATTTATCTTACAACTACAGCGTTTTTGCGACCGCATAAACATATATGCAGCACCCCTTGGCATAACACCCATGCAGATAGCTGCCGTTGATGCCGATAAAGATTTGTTTATAGCAGTGTTTGAAGAAATGGTAACCTTTCGCGGTTATGCCGAAAGCCTTACCAATTACAAAAACCTGTTGCGCTATGGCAATGGCGATGAAATTTTGGGAGTTATACCTACAGCGCCCGTTATACCTGCCGTTTTTCCGGCTCTAACCGCAGCCAATGCCCAAAAACGCTTTGCCGAACTTATACACACCATCACTTGCAGCCCTAACTATACCGTAACCATAGGCGAAGACCTGGGCATTGAAGCGCCCGTAACCCCGTTTAACCCTGCCGAAGGCAAACCTGAAATAAAAACCCTTTACAGCACAGGCGGCTTACCCGGCTTTATGTGGAAAAAGGGCAGATATCAAGGCGTAGAAGTATGGATAAATACCGGCACAGGCTGGAAATTTCTTGACAAAGACTTTAACCCCGACTTTGTGGACAAACAAACCCCACTGCCCGCAGCCGGAACAAGTGCCGTATGGAAATACAAAGCCATATACCTCTATAAAGGCGAACAAGCCGGACAGTGGAGCGAAGAATTAAGTATAACCGTTTATGGTGCCGTGTAGGGGCGCAAAATTTCGTGCCCACCAAACGAAAAGCCTCTCAGCAATGAGGGGCTTTTTCTTTTACCACATAGGCACACCTGCCTGCCGGTAGGCAAGGTAGGAACATAGGCTTTACAAAGAAATTATTCTATGTGCTTTTTATATTGTGCCTATGTGGTAAAAAAATTTTTGCGCCTTTGCGTAAAAAACTTAGTGTTCTTAGTGTCCTTAGTGATAAAAAAAAAACTGTTAAAAACTTTCCCAATAATATGTTATGCGTGCATACTATATTTTTATACATTTGCCTCTGAATTAATAATCAGTTAATCATTTCATCCGCTAATCAGCTAATCATAACATCAGCTAATTAAAATGAAACTACCCGCACAGCAATCCGTTTGTTTTAACATCAAAACCGCTTGGCATGGCATATCCCGCATGTATAACAATGGCGGAAGCGAGTTTGAATTAAGTGCATCCCTCGGCTTCGTTCTCCTTAATATAGACCTCGAAAACGGAACAGCAGCTACCAAAATAGCTCCCCTTATAGGCATGGAAACACGCAGCCTTACCCGCATGTTAAAATCCATGGAAGAAAACGGCTTGATTTACAAACAAGCTGCCGAAAACGACAAACGCTCCGTCCTCATCTTCCTCACCGAAAAAGGAAAAGAAAGACGCGAACTCGCCAAACTCGCTGTAAAAACCTTTAACAACGCAGTGCGCGAAGAAATACCCGAAGAAAAACTCAAGATATTCTTTGAAGTCATCAACGAAATAAACAAAGTGGTAGACAATAAACCCTTTGAAACCGCTAAACGCAAGCAACAATTAGAATTAGTAAACGAATAATAAATGCCGGAAATAAGCAGATTTTACGGAATAATAATTAGAATGTATTTTCAAGACCATAATCCACCACATTTTCATGCAGAGTATCAGGGCATGATGGCGGAATATGATATAAGAACATTGAATGTTATTGCTGGTGGTTTAACAAAAAGAGCGCATGTGCTCATTTTGGAGTGGGCATCGGAACACAAAGAAGAACTTTTAAAAAATTGGGAAAAAGCAATTGTGCCTGAACCGCTTTCTTCAATAGAGCCTCTAAATTAAAAGGAATGGAAAAAGTAGTAGAATTTAAAGTTTTAGAAGATTACAATATATGGCTGAAATTTCAAGACCATACAGAGAAGGTAATTAATTTCCGCCCTTTTATCGGTAAAGGGTTTACAAAGGAATTGCTCGATTATGAAAACTTTAGAAAAGTTTCATTAGAGCCCGGTGGCGGAATTAGTTGGTATAACGGATACGATTTTTGTCCCAACTATCTCAAACAATTAATTCAGGAAGACCAAAAATTAGTAGCATAATCTCATACACATATCTAACACATGGAAGCAACACTTCAACAACCAACAACAACAAAAGCCACAACCACCACCCCGCGCACCATTAAAAAAGTAACCGTACTCGGATCAGGTGTAATGGGTTCACGTATCGCCCTTCACTTCGCCAACATCGGCCTGCCGGTGTTGTTGTTAGACATAGTTCCTCGCGAACCTAACGATGCCGAAAAAGCAAGAGGCTTAACCGTTGAAAATAAAGGCGTGCGCAATCGCATCGTAAATGATGCCCTTGCTTTTGCGTTGAAATCTAACCCTTCACCCATCTATAAAAAGGCATCAGCAAAACTTATCACCACAGGTAACTTTGATGATAACATGAAAGACATTGCCGACAGCGATTGGGTAATTGAAGTAGTGGTAGAGCGCCTCGACATCAAAAAGTTGGTGTTCGAGAAAGTGGAGAAATTCCGCAAACCCGGTTCATTGATTACTTCTAATACTTCCGGTATTCCCATTCACTTGATGACCGAAGGCAGAAGCGAAGATTTTCAGAAGCATTTCTGCGGAACTCACTTCTTCAATCCTCCGCGTTACCTGCGTTTGCTGGAGATTATTCCAACTGCAAAAACCGGCAAAGAGGTAGTGGATTTCCTGATGGAATACGGAGATAAATTCCTTGGAAAAACAACTGTTCTTTGTAAAGATACTCCTGCCTTTATCGCTAACCGCATTGGTGTAGCCTCTATTATGTCGCTCTTCCACTTGGTTGAAGAAATGGACTTAACCCCATCCGAAGTGGATAAAATGACAGGCACAACTCTTGGTCGCGCTAAGTCAGCAACCTTCCGCACCTGCGATGTGGTAGGACTTGATACACTCGTTCACGTTGCCAACGGCTTGCGTGATAATTGTCCGAATGATGAAGCCCGTGCTTCTTTCACACTTCCCGGCTATATTTCTAAAATGGTGGAGAATAACTGGCTGGGCTCAAAAAGCGGACAAGGTTTTTTTAAACAAGTGAAAAGCGCTGACGGCAAAAAAGAAATTCTTGAACTTGACCTGAAAACGATGGAATACAAACCATCACCAAAAGTGAAGTTCGCAACGTTGGAAGCAGCAAAACCTATTGATGATTTACGCAAACGCTACAAAGTATTGATTGCCGGAAAAGACAAAGCCGGTGATTTTTACCGCAGAGCGTTTTACACCAATTTCCAATACGTTTCTAACCGCGTTCCTGAAATTTCGGATGAACTTTACAAAATTGATGATGCGCTGCGTGCCGGTTTCGGTTGGCAGTTAGGTCCTTTCGAATCATGGGATGCCGTTGGTGTTGCCGAAACTGCAAAAGCAATGGAAGTAGCAGGACAAAAACCTGCCGCATGGGTTTACGATATGTTGGCTGCCGGAGCAACTTCCTTCTACAAAATAGAGAACGGAGTAAAAAAATATTGGGATATTTCTTCTAAATCTTACAAAGCAATTCCGGGTGCAGAGAACTTCATCATTCTTGAAAATATCCGCGACACCAAAAAGGTTTGGGGCAATTCAGGAACTACCATTTTTGATATTGGCGATGGTGTTTTGAATTTGGAATTTCACACCAAAATGAATTCAATCGGTGGCGAAGTCATCGAAGGTATCAACAAAGCCATTGACCTTGCCGAGAAAGGCTACAAAGGTTTGGTGGTAGCAAACAACGGAGAAAATTTCTCTGCCGGAGCCAACCTTGGAATGATATTTATGCTTGCTATTGAGCAGGAGTGGGATGAGTTGGATATGGCGGTTCGCGCCTTCCAGAACGCCATGATGCGTGTGCGTTACTCTTCAATTCCCGTTGTAGTTGCACCTCACGGTTTGGCTTTAGGTGGTGGTTGCGAAATCGCGCTTCATGCCGATAAAGTTCAGGCTGCTGCCGAAACTTACACAGGTTTGGTTGAGTTTGGTGTTGGTTTAATTCCTGCAGGTGGCGGAACAAAGGAGTTTGCACTCCGTGCTTCTGATGAATATGTGAAAGAAGGAATTCTGTTAAACCAATTGAAAGAGCGTTACCTCACCATCGGAATGGCAAAAGTGGCAACTTCAGCTGCTGAAGCCTTTGAAATGGGAATTTACCGCAAAGGTGTTGATGAAATCTCCATGAACCCAGATCGCAGAATTGCAGATGCAAAACGTTCGGTAATTGAATTGTTCGACAAAGGCTACACCATGCCTGCAAAACGCAAAGACATAAAAGTTCTTGGTAAGCAGGGATTGGGAATGTTTGCAGCAGGTGCATACAGCATGGTTTCAGGCGGTTATATCTCAGAACACGACAGACTTATCTCCGACAAATTTGCGTATGCACTTTGTGGTGGCGATCTGAGCGAACCAACTGAAGTAAGCGAGCAATACCTTCTGGATCTGGAGCGTCAGGTATTCCTGTCGTTGTGCGGTGAAAAGAAAACGTTGGAGCGCATGCAAAGCATTCTTACTTCGGGCAAACCTTTGAGAAACTAATACGTTCAATCACGCTTAATGCGTGACCGAACTACTTAATGAATAGAACTCTAAAAATAATAACATTGATTTCGTTGCTCATAGCACCGCTGGTAAGCCTGTCGCAGAAAAGCGACCCGGATTTGCGCCCTGCCTATGAGGAGCGCCCTGAATATATGCCCTGGGGCGGAAAACACCGCAACCTGCGCGATGAATACGAGCGCAAGATTGGGTTGTGGAAATTCTATTCCTACACACATACACTTATAGCAGAGGTTAACTATAGTCACGATGTTAAGCATGGACTTTCTACTATTTACTTCCCGCACAACGGAACGGTGAAAGAAGTAGCAGAATATTTTGACGGTAAAAAAGACGGTGAATACAGGCTTTATTATTATTCAGGCGACATTAAGATTGAAGGGTTTTACAGCTATGGAAAACGCCATGGAAAATGGTCGTATTACCACATCAGTACAGGTGAGATGAAAGCAGAGGGTCGCTACAATAAGGGTTTTAAAACAGGCGAATGGAAACACTACAATGCAAAGGGCGAATTAATTCATACCTATGTTTATGGTGATGGAGGTTTGCTGATTATGGAAGATGGAAAACCGGTAAATCATCCGGATCTAACTAATCCGGCAAAAGAAGAAAAAGAAAGTCAGGAAGATTTGAAGAAAAAATTTCTTCAACAGAACCAGCAAATTCAAAAATCAAATAACATACCTCATTAAATATAATTAACCTAATCAACAAATTACAAAATGAAATTAGAAGCATACATAGTAGCCGGGTATAGAACGGCTGTAGGCAAAGCTCCCCGCGGACTTTTTCGTTTCACACGCCCCGATGATCTGGCAGCGGATGTAATCCGTCACCTTGCTGCATCGGTTCCAACGTTAGAGAAAGAATGGATTGACGATGTAATTGTCGGCAATGCAACACCCGAAGCAGAACAAGGATTAAACATCGGAAGAATGGTTTCATTGATGGGCTTGAACACAGTGAAAGTTCCCGGTATGACAGTCAACCGTTATTGCTCTTCGGGATTAGAAACCATTGCTATTGCAGCAGCAAAGATCAGCTCAGGATTAAATGAGTGTATCATTGCAGGTGGTGTTGAGACCATGAGCCCTATTCCTTTTGGCGGTTGGAAAGTTGCTCCAAATTATGACATTGCGAAAAATACTCCTGATTGGTATTGGGGAATGGGATTGACTGCTGAAGCGGTTGCGAAAGAATACAAAATCTCACGTGAAGACCAGGACATCTTTTCACTGAATTCACAAAACAAAGCATTGGCTGCAATTAAAGAAGGTAAATTCAAAGAAGGCATTGTTCCGATTAAAGTAAAGCAGGTTTACCTTGACGAACAAGAGAAGCGCAAAGAAAAAGAATATATTGTTGATACAGATGAAGGTCCACGTGCAAGCACGATTGAAGCCTTGGCAAAATTGAAACCCGTGTTTCATGCCAAAGGATCGGTAACTGCCGGAAACTCTTCACAGACTTCAGATGGTGCAGCATTTGTGCTGATTGTTTCTAAAGCAATGTTAAAAAAACTGAAAGTAGAACCTATTGCACGTTTGGTGTCTTATGGTGTTGCAGGTATTGAGCCACGAGTAATGGGCGTAGGACCAATTGAAGCAATTCCGGTAGCACTTAAAAAAGCAGGGATGAAATTGCAAGACATTGAGCAATTTGAGTTGAACGAAGCGTTCGCTTCACAATCATTGGCTGTTGTTCGTACACTTGGAATTAATCCTGATTTGGTAAACGTGAACGGTGGCGCTATTGCACTCGGGCACCCGCTGGGTTGCACCGGAGCAAAACTTTCTGTTCAGCTTTTTAATGAAATGCGCGCACGCAAACAGAAATACGGAATGGTAACTATGTGCGTTGGAACAGGACAAGGCGCAGCGGGAATTTTCGAATTATTAAACTAATCTCATATCTCAAAACTAAATTTTAATTAAACCTAACAATGGAAACAACAACAAAAAAAGCCGCGCTTAAAGGAGGCGAGTGGCTGGTAAAAGAAACAGAAGCACAGGACGTATTTATTCCTGAACAGTTTGACGAAGAGCAACGCATGATTGCTAAATCCTGTACGGATTTTATTGCTGCCAACGTAGCTCCCCGTCTGGATGAAATCGATTCTATGAAAAATGAGAACCTTATGCCGGAATTGGTTACTGCAGCCGGTGAACTTGGTTTATTAGGCGTAAGCGTTCCTGAAGAGTACGGAGGTTTCGGAAAAGATTTCGCGACAGGAATGTTGCTGACAGAAGCTACCGGGGGTGGACATTCTTTCTCTGTTGCTTTATCGGCCCACACCGGAATCGGAACGTTGCCAATTCTTTATTATGGTAACGCAGAACAAAAAGCAAAATACCTTCCTAAACTGGCAACAGGTGAGTGGAAAGCGTCTTATGCGTTGACGGAGCCAAGCTCAGGTTCTGATGCTAACTCAGGAAAAACCCGTGCAAAGCTTAATGCTGACGGAACAAAATACATCATCAACGGACAAAAAATGTGGATCACCAATGCAGGTTTTGCTGATGTATTCATTGTGTTTGCAAAAATTGATGATGACAAAAACCTAAGTGCTTTCATCGTTGAGAAAAACTACGGTGGAATTACCCTGAATGCCGAAGAAAAGAAAATGGGTATCAAAGGTTCATCAACCCGTCAGGTATTTTTCAATAACTGCGAAGTTCCGGTTGAAAACCTGCTTTCTGCAAGAGAGAACGGATTTAAAATTGCCGTGAATATTTTGAACATCGGAAGGATTAAATTAGCTGCTGCTGCGGTTGGTGGTTCTAAAAATGCAGTTTCAAAAGCGGTAAAATATGCTAACGAGCGCGAACAATTTGGTCGTCCGATTGCAAAATACGGAGCTATCCGCTATAAATTAGCGGAGATGGCAACACGTATCTATGCTTCTGAATCGGCTGTTTACCGCGCAACTCAGGATATTGAAAATGCTATCAACGATCTTATTGCTGGTGGAATGGAAGAAGGAAAAGCAAAACTGAAAGGCACAGAAGCCTACGCAGTGGAGTGTGCTATTCTTAAAGTTCATGGTTCTGAAGTATTGGATTATTCAGTGGATGAAGGTGTGCAGATTTATGGTGGAATGGGTTTCAGTGCAGAAGCGCCTATGGACCGCGCTTACCGTGATGCACGTATCAACCGCATTTTTGAAGGAACAAATGAAATCAACCGTATGCTTACCGTTGATATGATGCTGAAAAAAGCAATGAAAGGAGAACTTGACCTGATGGGTCCTGCAACTAAAGTAGCAGGTGAACTGATGTCAATTCCTGATTTTGGCGGTGAAGACGATACATTATTTGCTGCTGAAAAGAAATACATCAAAAATTTCAAAAAAGCGGCTTTGATGGTTGCCGGTTCAGCAGTGCAAAAACTGATGATGGAATTATCAAAAGAACAGGAAGTATTGATGAACATTGCTGATATGCTGATTGATGTTTACACTGCGGAATCTGTATTGCTGCGCACCGAGAAGTTAGTCAGCTTGCAAGGCGAAGCTGCATGTGCAGAGCGTTTAGATATGATGCGTGTTTACATCAACGATGCTGCTGACCGCATTAACGTTGCCGGTAAAAATGCTGTAAACTCTTATGCTTCAGGCGATGAACAACGCATGATGCTGATGGGCTTGAAACGTTTTACAAAAGTAAATCCGCTTAACACCAAAGATGCACGCAGAAGAGTTGCTGCACGTATTGTTGAGAATAATGCATATCCGTTTTAAGATAAGCCAAATAGCCAAGTAGGTTTTTAGGCAAATAGAAACAGCCCTTTCGGAAACGGAAGGGCTGTTTTATTTCTCAGTGGGTCTTAGTGTGCTTAGTGGTAAAAAACTTAAAACTCTTTTCCTTTCAGGTCGCGTATCATTTCACCGTAATGAAAGCCTTTTGCCAAACCGTTCAAGGCTTGTGCAATACGTTTCACTTTGGTTTCGGGAGTTTTGGCACTCTCAATCCAGTTTGAATAATAGTGTTGGTGTGATGGCGAAAGTTTTTTGAAATGTGTCATCGCCTCTTTATCATCGGCAAGGCATTCCATTAAATCTGCTGAAAGTATTTTCTCGCTTTTATCTTCTTCAAATTGTACCGTTAGTGTTTCGCCTTTGCGTTTGCCAAGTTTTTTTAGTAATTCTTTTTTCAGCGCCATAATAAAATCGCCTTCACCCATTGGTAAAAGGGCAACCTGTTTTATGGAAACATTATCTAATTTACCTTTTACACGAAATGATTTTTTGTTCTTTGGCTTTAGTTGTTGTGCTTTATCAGCAGGAATAAGAATATAAGTCCAACCGGTTTTTTCACCTTGTTCGCCAAAGCGTTCGATTAAACAGTTGAATTGAATCATGATTGCAAACGTAATTTTTTGCCACTAATTACACTAATTATCACAAATTTAATTAGTGCAAATTAGTGGCTTGTATCTATCTTCGCCCTCTATGGTAAACTACAACCCCAAAGACTGGTTCAAACTTATTTTCAGTGTTCAAAAGAGTGATACAATTCGTATGCTGGCACCTGCTATAATTGGCATTGCTACATTCACATTTTTTGTATGCTTTATAGAAATTCATGTGCTGGAATTGAAATACAAAAGCACAACACTTGTACATTCCTTGTTGGGTTTTGTAATTTCCATGCTCTTGGTTTTTCGCACCAATACAGCTTACGAGCGCTGGTGGGAAGGGCGTAAACTTTGGGGCGCGATGGTAAACAACAGTCGTAATTTGGCTATTAAATTAAACACATACATTCCTAAAGGAGATAGCGAAACCCGCGAGCGTTTCCGTATTTTGATTACCAATTATGTTTTTGCCGTGAAAGAACATTTGCGCACAGGAGTAAAAACCGAACAACTCGAAGAAACTTCGGCATTGCCTTTTGCAGACTTTAAAAAAGTAAACCATGTCCCCAACCACATTGCATCGGTAATTTTCAATGAACTGAATCAACTTGTAGAAAAGAAAATAATCAACGATGAAAAAATGATAGTGCTGAATGCCGAATTTTCATCATTGACAGATATTACAGGCGGTTGCGAGCGGATTAAGAACACGCCAATCCCTTATTCATACAGCATGTTCCTGAAAAAATTTATTTTCATTTACGTTATCACCATGCCTTTTGGTTTTGTAACAGATTTCAGGTATTGGACAATTCCAGTGGTGATTTTTGTGTTTTATGTACTTGCAAGTCTGGAATTGATTGCCGAAGAAATTGAAGACCCGTTTGGTAAAGATGCCAACGACCTTCCGGTTGATGATATTGCAAGCAGAATAAAAAATAATCTGCACGAAATTTTCAGCCTATCTTCGCGCCCATGATTTTAAAAAATGATTTAATTCTTCGTGCTGCCCGTGGCGAAAAAACAGAGCGCACTCCTGTTTGGCTGATGCGTCAGGCAGGGCGCATATTGCCTGAATACCGTGAGGTTCGTTCAAAACTTGGAGGTTTTAAGGAATTAGTAGAAAGTCCTGAATTTGCCTGCGAAGTAACTATACAGCCTGTTGATATTTTGGGTGTGGATGCAGCCATAATATTCTCTGATATTCTTGTTATCCCTGAAGCAATGGGTTTGCCTTATCAAATGGTAGAGAGCAAAGGTCCCTGGTTCGAAAATACCGTAAAATCGCAAAGTGATGTTGATAAACTGAGGACTGCCGAAGGAACAGATTTGCATTATGTTTTAGATGCTATTAGGCTAACCAAAAAAGAATTAAACGGACGCGTTCCGTTGATTGGTTTTGCAGGCGCACCCTGGACAATCTTCTCTTATATGATTGAAGGCAAAGGCTCCAAGACTTTTTCAGTTGCCAAGAAAATGCTCTATACCAATCCCACACTTTCGCATAGTTTGCTGGAAAAAATCACTGCTTCAACTATCAATTACCTGAAAGCACAGATTGAAGCCGGTGCAGATATGCTGCAAATCTTTGATAGTTGGGCAGGCATACTTAGTCCTGAGCAATACCGCGAATTTTCACTGAAATACATCGCACAGATTTGTGAGGCAATCAATGGAGTTCCTTTGACCATTTTTGCAAAAGGTGCATTTTTTGCACGCGAAGAAATGAGCAAACTTAATTGCAATGTAATCGGTTTAGACTGGAATATGGATATTGCTGAAAGCCGTGCATTGATTGGTAATAAAATGACCTTGCAAGGTAACATGGATCCATGTTTATTGTATGCTGATTTTAAAACCATAAAATCAGAAACAGAAAAAATGTTGCGTGCCTTTGGTCCTCAAAATCATATCGCTAATCTTGGTCACGGGCTTTATCCCGATATTGAAAAAGATAAGGTGAAATGTTTTGTGGATACCGTGAAGGAATTTAAATTTTAGTGATAGAACGCAGATTATTATGATAATTAAGATTTGTTATGATTTTAATATCTGCGAAAATCATAATAATCAGCGTTCTATAATGTTTGGTTAATGAGTTCAGTAATTCAAATCATATTTATGCTTGCCTTTCCCGCTATAGTTGCGGAACTGGTGAAACGTAATAAGATTGCAGGAATGATTGGACCTGTAGTTATTTGTTATGCTGTCGGTTTTTTGTTGGGCAATAATAATCTGTTTGAAATCAATAAAGAGGTTTCAAAAACAACTTATGAAATCTGCATTCTGTTAGCTATTGCACTTTTGCTTCTCTCAACTGATTTTGTAAACTGGTTTAAGCATGCAGGAAAAGCAGTTTTTTCTTTTGTGCTTGCCATTGTTGGAGTTGTATGCAGCGCCACATTATGGACTTTTTTATTTAATGGAAAAATTGCTGACATCTGGAAAATAGCCGGAATGTTGACTGGCGTATATATTGGCGGAACACCAAATATGGCTGCTATCGGTTTTTCGTTGGGCGTAAAGCAGGAAGTTTTTATTCTTCTGAATGCAAGTGATGTGGTTATGAGCGGACTGTATTTTCTTTTGCTGATGACAGTTGCTCAACGCTTGTTACTCAATTTTTTGCCTTCGTTCAGGCGCGATGAAAATACAGATCGTGAAAGCACTTTCCACTATACACGCAAAGGAAATTACACCAAGAAACAGTTGCTTGGATATTTTGCAATTGCCTTTGGTATCGCAGTTATTATTATAGGCTTATCATTTGGTTTTTCTGAACTCGGTAAAATGCTTTTACTCAGCGCAGGAATGAATGAACAAAGTGTAAATGAGTTTGCCGGACCCTTGATTTTATTTGGCATTACTGCACTCGGCATTGCTTCTTCCTTTTCTGATAAAATCCGAAATCTGCCCAATACCTACGAGTTTGGTGAATATTTTTTGCTCATCTTTTGTTTGGGTATTGGTTCGCTTTCTAATTTCAACGAACTGATTAATTCCAGTCCAGAAACATTTGCCTTTGTGGCGTGTGTTATGGTTACTGCAATTTCTGTTCACTATTTGCTTGCATTCATTTTTCGTATTGATGCTGACACAGTTCTCATCACATCTACTGCGGGTATTTTCGGCCCTGCTTTTATTGGTCCTGTAGCAAGTGCATTAAAAAATAAAAACATTGTTGTTTCGGGTTTAACAACAGGCTTAGCGGGTTATGCCGTTGCTAATTTTATTGGTGTGGCACTTGCCTATTTTTTAAAATCATTTGTAATTTAATACATGGAAAACGTATTTGATATAACAATTGTTGGTGGCGGAATTGTGGGTGCTGCAACAGCTTATAAAATTCAGGAATATTATCCTTCATTGAAAATCCTGCTCATTGAAAAAGAGAAACAATTAGCCGGACATCAGACGGGACATAATTCTGGAGTTATTCACTCCGGATTGTATTACAAACCGGGTTCACAAAAAGCAAAAAATTGTGTTGAAGGCAGAAAAGAATTAGTTGCATTTTCAAAAAAATACGGTGTTACTCATGATGTGTGCGGAAAGATTGTAGTGGCAACAGAAGAGAAGGAGCTGCCGCACATGGAGAAGATTTTCAATAACGGTGTTGCCAATAATACGGAAGGAATTGAAAAAATAGGAGCAGATAAAATCCGTGAGATTGAACCACATGTTGTGGGTATTGCTGGTATATGGGTTCCCTGTACTGGTATTATTGATTTTGTGGGAGCTACCAACAAAATGGCGGAATTGGTTGTTGCCAAACAATCTTTAAGTAAGGTAGTGCTGGGAGAAGAAGTAAAAGGCATTGAGCGTGATGGCGAAGTTTCCAAAGTAACCACTGATAAAAATGTTTACGCGACACGCAAAATGATTTTTTGCGGAGGTTTACAAGCCGATAGATTAGCAAAGAAAGACGGTTTAAATCCTGATATGAAAGTGGTTGGTTTCCGTGGTGATTATTACGATCTGACCGAAGCAGCAGAATACAAAGTGCGTAATCTTATTTATCCTGTTCCCAATCCTGAGTTTCCTTTTTTGGGCGTGCATTTTACACGCATGGTGCTGGGTGGAGTTGAGTGCGGACCTAATGCTGTGTTCACTTTTAAACGCGAGGGTTATGGTAAAACAGATTTTGATTTACGCGATACTGTTGATGCGCTTACCTATGGAGGAACGATTAAATTTTTCAGCAAACACTGGCGTTTCGGAATTGATGAATATCGCAGAGCATTTTCAAAAACGCTTTTTCTTAAAACACTTCAACGTTTAATTCCCTCGCTTACAATGGATGATCTAAAGCCCGGCAGAGCAGGTGTGCGCGCTATGGCATTGGGTGATGAGGGAACAATGATTG
>JAGVLY010000079.1 GCA_020054035.1 Bacteroidia bacterium
GCATACGCCAGGTTCCGCTTTCATCGGTGGCAAAGGTGCATTACCAAAATACATACGGTGGTATCAAACGCAAAAACCAAAAGAGGTTGATTACGCTTTCATCCAACGTATTGAATGGGTATAACCCCAACGAAGTGGTTGCCAACGTAACGGCTGCCATTGAAAAATACCCGAAACCTGAAGCGGTATCGGTGAAAATGACCGGTGAGCAGGAAGACCAGAAGGAGTCGCAGGACTTTTTAGGAATGGCCATGTTGGTAGCCGTTGGCTTAATACTTCTTACCCTTATTATACAGTTTAACTCGGTAAGCAAAACCCTGCTTATCATTAGCGAAGTATTGCTGAGCTTGATCGGTGTATTGCTGGGCTTCTCTATCTTCGGAATGGAAATATCCATAGTAATGACGGGCGTTGGTATTGTAGCCCTTGCCGGTATTGTGGTGAGAAACGGTATTCTGTTGGTTGAGTTTACAGATGTGTTGCGCGAAGAAGGACATGACCTTAAAACCGCCATAATTCAGGCCGGAAAAACAAGGATGACTCCTGTTATTCTTACCGCAACAGCAACCATGCTGGGATTAATTCCGCTGGCAGTTGGTTTTAACATTGATTTTGAAAGTTTGTTTACCCACCTCGACCCTAAAATTTATTTCGGTGGTGATAACGTAGCTTTCTGGGGACCTCTGTCATGGACTATGATCTTCGGATTGGGCTTTGCTACCTTCCTTACACTTATTCTTGTGCCGGTAATGTACTTGATAGCCGATAACATGAAGGTAAGAGCTCAAAGAATTCTTACTCACTTGGGATTACCTCCGTTCCTGAAATATGTTCCTTTCGTTACTCTTATCTGCATGATATTCGTGAAGCGCGATGTGTACAGAATAGAAGCAGCTGATGAGCAGCACTAAAAGCGGTGGACTGTTAGATAGCGCCTTAACTAAAAGATTAAATCAGGCTTTGCAAAAAAGAAAACCCCACCAAATGGTTGGGGTTTTTCTTTTTTAATAAGTTCATCAAATATTATTAAATCGTATCTGATTATCTAAGCTCCGTTTTTAAATCCTTACTCCAATCACACACACATCATCCACCTGTTCGTGTGCGCCTTTCCAATTGTTGTGTGCTTTGGCAAACAACTCTTTTTGTGTGGCAACGGGCTTGTCGTAAATCTCCAGCAATAGTTTTTTGAACTGTGAGGTTTTAAATTTTTTGCCTTCCGGTCCGCCAAACTGGTCGCTGAAACCATCGGAAGAAAAATAAATCATGTCGCCTTTATTAACGGTTACACTTTTGGTAGTAAAAGGCTCTTTGCCCTGCCCGGCACCCACTGCCTGACGATTACCTTTTGTTTCCACCAACGCAACTTCATCATTTTTTGTAACCCGATACAGTGTGTGATACGCACCTGCAAAATTCAGCGTACCTGTTTTGGTATTGAGTACGCCCAGCGAAATATCCATACCGTCTTTTACTTCACCTTTTTCGTTTTTATCAAAGGTGTGCTCCACTTCGTTGCGCACAGTATCCAGAATTTTTCCGGGGTCTGTTAATCCCAAATCGTTGATGGCATGGTCCAGCGCTTTGTGTCCCACAAAACTTACAAACGCACCGGGAACGCCATGTCCCGTGCAATCCGCAACGGCAAAAAATATGTGGTCGCCCGCTTGGTCAAGAAAATAAAAGTCGCCTGATACAATGTCTTTCGGGTAGTAGTACACAAATGCATCGGGCAATATTTTTTTAAAATCATCGTCTGATGGAAGTATGGCTGTTTGCAATCGCTTGGCGTAATTGATGCTCGCAACAATGTCCTTGTTTTTGTGTTCAATAATTGATTTTTGGAGGTTAATTTCTTTGTTGGCAAACTCCAGTTGCTCGTTGGCTTTTTTCTTCTGGCGATAGAAATTAAATATCCACAAGCTGAGTAAAAACAGTAGAATGGCAATAATAATACTGGCGTAGAGTTGAAACTGTTTTTGTTGCAATTGCAGTTCTTGCAGCTGGGCTTCTTTTTCCATTCTGGCAGTATCGTATTTGTATTTCATTTTTCCGAAATCTGCCATTTCAAGGCTGTCGAATAGTTCCAGATAACGGGTACTTAATGCTGTATTATCTAATGCCGAGTATAATTCAGAAAGTTTCTGACAGGTTTTGCTCCATACTTTGTTGTATTTAATTTGCTTCGAAATTCGTTCGGCATCTTTCAAATGACTTTCGGCATTGGATAGTTTTTTTACTTTCATAAACAAAGCTCCCAACTGAAAATGACTGTTTGCCATTCCTACAGTATCGCCCATTTCCTGCGTTAATTTAAGCTCCTGCGAAAATGTTTCCAATGCTTTAGACGGATTATCGATATCATAAAAAAGAACGGTGCCGATACTGTCAAGGCATCTTGCCATTTCAATTTTCAGATCCAGATCCTTGTTAATATTTAAAGCCTTGTTATAGCTTTCCATTGCTTTGCCGGGATTTTTTGCTTTGCGGTAAACGCTTCCCTTTTCAACATAAAATTCGGCAAGTGCATGTGGATGATCAATGTCTTCTAATGCAGTTAATGCGCTGTCTATGTACTCTAACGCATTGTCATAATCTTCCATGGCACTGTATGCTCTTCCCATAAAAGCGTAATCGTAAGAGAGCGAATAAAAATCATTATTCCTTTTATTAAAATCCATAGAACGATTGTAATAAGTGAAAGCTGAATCATACTTGCCTTGCATCTCATAGATATAGCCCATGTTACTCAGGCAATAAATAATCATGCTTTCGTCTTTCGAATCGCGAGCTAATTTGAGTGCGCGTGTAAAGCATTGTGTGGCGTTTTCCATATCGCCTGATTTACGGTAAACCTCTCCCATGTTATTAAGAGGAAGAATTGCTTCGTTCGGTTGACCAAGTTCATTGCATAAATCTATTGACAGCTGATAGTTGTCAATAGATTGCTGATTTCTGCCAAGAATTAAATAAATATTGCCCAGATTGTTATACGAAGTAGACATTCGCATCTTGTCATTTCGTTCAATATAAACTTTTAAGGCTTTCAGGTTATAATCAAGTGCCTGATTATATTTCCCTGCGTTTTTATGCAAAGTACCAAGAGTGGCGAGGCTTAGAGCTTTTTCAAGCTGGTCGTTAATATCGATGGAACGTTTTAATGCTTCCCTAGCATATTCAAATGCTTTGTCGGGATTATTGGCGCGAAACTCCCAACTCAGATGACGAAGTGCATTTATTTTGGCGATATCCGTTTTACCGGTTTTAACTACTTTAAAAAGACTGTCAATATTCTGCTGCTGTGCAGATACAGAAAACGACAGCAGAACCGCTGCAAGAATAAATGGAACAGAAAAAGAAATGTGTTTTATCTTCACTTGAAAGGTAAAGATAGAAAACAAATTACATCGGACGGGCAAGTGCCATCAGCACAACAGTTGCAGCAAGGTGCCATGCAACCAATCTAACACCTTTGGCAAGTTTTGCTTTCAACGCAGTAATTTCCTGAACCTGCTCGGGTGTTGGCGGCCCTCCTGCTTTTGCAATAGCTTCAGCAACTTTTGCCATTCGGTCAATAGCAGGTTTGCTTACCATCATGCCTATCATATAAGCACCAAAAGCAAACACGCCACCAATGGTAAACATCATACCTTCCTGAGTTGTAAACCAATCAGCCTGAAAGTTTCCGGAACGAATCATCAGCAAACGAAAGCCTGTTATAATATTAAGTGTTGAAAGAATGGTCATCCATATCGGCAACTTATTGGTGCGCGAAAGCTGCTGCATAAACTTGCTGCCTTCCTGTCCAATTGCCGCAACTGCGGGGTTTATAAATGCGGCAAGATAGATAACAGCGCCTGCCCAGAAAACGCCTGTGCCGATGTGCAAGAGGCGAAGTGTATAAATTTCGTAAATGTTCATAGGTTTTAGTTTTGTGCAATTTTAACAAAATCTGAAATAGCATTACAAACTATCTTCACTATCTTTGTAATCAGCCTTCCGCAAATTTCAGGATTGATTTTTGTGGAAATAGAACGAAACATGCATCAGGAAAACAGAAATATAAAACGCTGTGTCTCCGTGCCTCTGTGGTGAAGAAAAAAAATGGAAAACTACAATACACTCATCCAAAAGTTAGATGAGTTTATCCGAAAATATTACAAGAACCAGCTAATCCGTGGCGCGCTTTACAGTGTAGCAGTTGGTGTTGCATTTTTTCTGAGCATTGTTTTACTGGAACATTTCGGGCATTTCGGAACTGCGGTGCGCACAGGATTGTTCTATTCTTTTCTTGCGGTGAACGCGGTTATTCTTTACCGTTTGGTGGCGCTTCCGCTTATTCACCTCAACCGCATGGGAAAAATTATTTCCTACGAAGAAGCATCACAAATCATTGGCAAACATTTTTCAAACGTTAGCGACAAATTACTAAACACGCTGCAACTGAAACAGATTGCTGACAACGGAAATGCAACCTCACGCGAATTACTTTATGCCAGCATTGACCAGAAAACTGCGGAATTGAAACCTGTGCCTTTTGTTGCTGCTATTGATTTAAAAGAGAACAGAAAATACTTGCGCTATGCACTGCCGCCAATTTTAATCATGTTCCTCCTTGTTGTTATCGCACCGAATATTTTGCGGGAGAGCACCACACGTTTAGTAAATCATAACACCTATTTTGAAGCAATTGCACCTTTTAAATTCGTTATTGAGAACAACGATCTGCGAGGTATGCAGCACGAAGATTTTACCCTGAACCTGAAAATGGAAGGAGAAGAAATTCCTGCCGAAGTGTTTGTAGAAGTTGGCGATAACCTTTACAGGCTTGATAAACAAAGTACAATTGGGTTCAGCTACATCTTTAAAAATCTGCAAAAATCAACTCCTTTCCGTTTGTATGCAGATGGATTTTATTCCAAAGAATACGAACTGACTGCATTACCAAAACCGTTGGTGCTGAACTTTAACATTGTGTTGGATTATCCTGATTACACCGGGCGCAAAGATGAAACCGTAAACAATACAGGCGACCTTACCGTGCCTGCCGGAACTAAAGCTGCATGGAATTTTAACACACGCGATGCACGCGAATTGCGCATGAGTTTTGGAGATACTGCTTTTGCTGTAAATGCTGCCAGCGCTGATAATTTTTCGTATTCATCGCGTTTATTTAAAAATAGGCAGTATTCTGTTATTGTTGCCAACGAGTTTCTGCAAAGCAATGATTCTATCCTCTATCATGTCAATGTAATTCCTGATGCTTTCCCTGCAATTGAAGTGGAAGAAAAGCAGGATTCGCTTTCATCAAAACTGGTTTATTTCAGCGGCATGGTAAAAGATGATTATGGTTTCAAAAAACTAAATTTCGTTTACCGTTTTCTGAATTCAGATGCTGCGGAGAAGAAAGAGAAAGTATTTGCCGAAGATGTATTTATCACCAAAAACAAACAGAGCGACCAGTTCTTTTATTCGTGGGATGTGAACCCGCTAAACATTCAGCCGGGCGATAACATTGAGTATTATTTTGAGGTGTGGGACAACGATGGTGTAAACGGAAGCAAAGCTACCCGCAGCGAGAAAAAATTATACAAAGCACCCACGCTAAGTGAGCTTTCAAAAGAAAATGAGAAGAAATCAAGCGAGCTGAAAAAGGATATGGAGCAGAGTATCAAGGATGCAAAAGCTCTGCAAAAAGAAGTAGCAGAACTGAACAAAAAACTGTTTGAGAAAAAGAATCTGACCTGGGAAGACAAGAAGAATATCCAGAGCCTTCTTGATAAACAGAAGAAACTGGAAAACGAAATGCAGGAGATTCAGCAAGAAAATAAAAAGAAAAATAATCAGCAAAATGAGTTCAATCAGTTGAGCCCAGAGTTGCTGGAGAAACAAAAGCAACTGGAAAAAATGTTTGACGAGTTAATGACTCCCGAGATGAAAGAACTCTTCCGCCAGATGGAGGAAATGATGGAGAAAATGGACAAAGACAAAGCCCGCGAAATGCTGGAAAAAATGGAAATGACTAATGAAGACCTCTCTAAAGAAATGGATCGCCAATTAGAAATTTTCAAGCAATTAGAATTTGAACAAAAACTGAACGAGTCTATTGAAAAGCTGAATAAATTGGCGGAGAAAGAAGAAAAACTTTCGGAAGAAACCAAAGAGAAAAAGGGCGATGTAACGGAAGAAAAAGAAAAGCAGGAAGAGCTTAATAAAGAGTTTGAAGACCTGAAAAAAGACCTTGACGAACTGGAGAAAAAGAACAGCGAGTTGGAGCAACCCAACAACATGGAAGACACCAAAGAAGACGAGAAAGGTATTGAAGAAGACATGGAGAAAAGCTCGGAGGAAATGAGCGAGCAGAAAAATCAGAAAGCGTCACAATCACAAAAAAGTGCTGCACAGAAAATGAAAAGCCTGTCGCAAAAAATGCAGGCCATGCAACAACAGATGCAACAAGAGCAACAAAGCGAAGACATCAAATCGCTGCGCGACATTTTGGAAAACCTGCTCACGCTTTCGTTTGATCAGGAGAAGTTGATGGCAAAACTAAAAAACACCAATCGCAACGACCCGGGTTTTACTTCCATTGCACGCGAACAACTTAAACTGAAAAATGATTCTAAGTTGATTGAAGACTCTCTTTTTGCGTTGAGCAAACGGGTAGCACAACTGCAAACCATTGTAAACCGCGAAATCCGCAACATCAACCAAAATATGGATGAGGCTATTGAAAACCTTGCCGAGCGCCAGACCTCAATGGCGCAAAACCGTCAGCAACTGACCATGACTTCCATTAATAACCTTGCTCTGATGCTGAGCGAGGTAGTGCAACAAATGCAACAGGCACAAGCGCAAAGCAAACCGGGAGCCGGGCAATGCAGCAAACCGGGTAAAGGTCAGGGAAAACCCAGTGCCGCCACCATGAAAGCATTGCAGGAACAATTGAACAAGCAGATAGAAGAGATGCAAAAGGGCATGAAGAAGGGTGAGAAACCGGGAGAAAAACCCGGAGGCTCGCAAGGCATGGGCGGAATGAGCGAAGGGCTTGCCAAAATGGCGGCTCAACAAGAAGCCATCCGTCAGATGTTACAGGAAGTTGCCAGCGAGTTAGACAAAAAAGGCAATGGTAAAGGCTCGGGCGGCAATCTGGATAAGCTTCATGACCTGATGGAAGAAACAGAAACCGATCTGGTGAACAAACGCATAACAGCCGAAACATTACGTAGGCAACAGGAGATTCTTACCCGCTTGCTGGAAGCCGAAAAAGCAGAGCGTCAGCGCGATGAAGAGGAGCGCAGGGAATCAAAAGAGGGAAAAAATGAAAAATTGAGTAACCCTCCGGTATTTAATGAGTATAACAGGCGAAAATTAAAAGAAACAGAGTTGTTAAAAACTGTTCCTCCTTCGCTGCAACCTTTTTACAGGGATAAGGTAAACGAGTATTTTAACAACTACCAACAATAAAATACCGTTATTCAGTATGAAACAAAAGAATCTGACGTTCCCTTCCACTTCCGACAGCCTTCACCTTGTTGAAAGTTTAATTGACGAAATAAGTGCAGAAATGCATCTTGACGAAGATTATTACGGGAATATTCTGATTGCTGTAACCGAGGCGGTAAACAACGCTATTAATCACGGAAATAAACAAGACCCCAGCAAAACAGTGTCGTTTCTATTTACCGAAAATGACGACCATTCTATATCATTCCGTATAACCGACCAAGGTCCGGGCTTTGATTTTGAAAACATTCCCGACCCTACAGCCCCTGAAAACATTGAAAAAGTTAACGGACGCGGTGTGTTTCTGATGAAACAGTTATCTGACGGAGTTACCTTTGATGACAACGGAAGAGTAGTAGAACTCTCCTTTAAACTGGCGCAGCACGCATAAGAATTTTATATCCCAAAAACAAAGAAGCCCATCCAGATTTGGATGGGCTTCTTTGTTTTACCCCATTAAGATTCGTTAAAAATTAGGTTTTGGCGAATAAAAATTTATACATTCGCTTCATTAACAAAACATTATTTAATGAATAAATTTTTACCTCTTGCATCTTGCGCCTTGTTTCTTGCCTCAGTTTCTCAGGCACAAAATCTTGTTCCAAATCCAAGCTTTGAAGATTTTATTACCTGTCCTATGGGTACAAGTGAAATGTTTCAGTCTGTTCCATGGACACAACCGGTAGGGCATACCGGCACCAGTGATTATTTTAATGCATGCCACACCTCCTTTTTTGTAGGGGTTCCTGCAAGCACCTTTGCTGATCAGGCTGCACGAACGGGAGTTGCTTATGCAGGGTTCATAGCTACTGAACTCGTTTCAGGCGATTCGCGTGAATACATACAAGCACCACTGGCTTCACCGTTGGTAGTAGGTACAAACTATTGCGTGCGTTTTTATGTATCACTTGCCGAAGCAAGTGCTGTATCCTGCGATGGAATGGGTGCGTATTTTTCCACTTCACCAAATGTTGGATCAGGTACTTTACCTATAGCTTTTACGGCACAGGTAATAGATACAACAATCATTAATAATTACACAGAATGGCAAGAGGTATATGGTGAGTTTGTTGCCGATCAACCCTACGGTTACATTACTATAGGAAATTTTGCTCCCCAAGGTCAAAATACTACCGGTGCAGGAGCTCCTCCTACACCACCAACTACATTTCCTCCAATAAATCAGTTTCCTTTCCCTTATTATTTAGTGGATGATATTTATGTAGGAGAATCGGCACAATGCCCGGTTCCCTGCGAATTGCAATTTACTAATGTCAGTACCGCAGCTGATTGCAACATAAATAATGGAATTGCAGCGGTAACGGTAGCAGGGGGCTCAGGTAATTATACTTACATGTGGGAAAACGGTGCTACCACCGAGTCGCTTTCAGGAGTTGGTTATGGACTACACGAAGTAATAGTTAGCGATGGTCCCGGGTGTAATAGATCTTATAATGCATTTGTGGACCAAAACACCACTTTAGCAGTGACATTCCCCCCGGGGATTATACAATGCGCTTCCGACTCTGTTAATGAAATAGATATCGATGTAACAGGCGGAACAACGCCTTACACCTTCTTATGGTCAACAGGTGATACCACTGAAGATCTTGATTCTATTCCGGGAGGAGCTTATAGCGTTGTTGTTACCGATTCGGCTGGGTGTATGTTTACAGATTCTACTGAGCTTACTTCTCTTTTTGGTTCTGAATTAACGGTTGTTGAAACCGATGAAACCTGTGCAGGCGCAAACAATGGTTCTTTATTTGTTCAGCCAGGCGGAACATTTCCAATTCCTCCAAGCTCATATTTATGGAGTAACGGAGGTACAACAGCCGGTATTTACAACCTCGCACCCGGAACCTATACAGTTGAAGCAACTGATTTCTTTGGATGCATAAGCACACTTACCGGAGTGGTAGGCATCGGAACGGGAAGTTTCAGTGTAAACATTTCACAGCAAGATAATATGCTGTATGCAACTACATCACCCAACTATCAGTGGCATTTGAACGGTGAACCAATTCTGGGAGCTACACAGCAAACTTATAACATCACCGAAAGCGGAAACTATTATGTAGTGGCATCGGGTGGTGGAGCTTGTATTGATACTTCCAATATTATTGAGGCAACTTATAATCCTGATAATATTATTGAAAATACCTTGCTTGAAAATGTGTTGGTTTATCCCAACCCTGCAAACGAAAACCTGAATGTGGTGATAACACTGAGCAGTGCCGAAGCAACAGAAATTAAATTATTAGATGTAACGGGAAGAGTGGTTTGGACTTTTGCAAAAACTGAAAAAACAACTGAGACAAAATGCAGCATTCCTGTTTCAAACTTTGCTGAAGGAGTTTATTTTGTGAAGGCCTCAGCAGGTGCGGAACAACAATAAATTAAAGTAATAATTAAGTAACTAAACACCAATACCAAATTACCAATGAAAAATTCAATTACCCTTATTCTTGCATGTTGTTTTCTGTTTCTTAGTTCGGCTAAAGCGCAGCTAAGCTCACCCTCATGGTCAGTAAAATTTGAAACCTCCAAAGCCTTTATTGAAAACAAAGGACAATTTGAGCAACGCTTGAAAAGTTTGGATTCCAAAATCCTGTATGCTGTTGACAATGGCTCGGTGCAAATCTATTTCACCAAAAAAGGATTGACCTACAAATTTGACCGCAAAGAAAAAAATGAAGACCGCAGAGACGGTGAAGAAGACAAACCGCGCATATTTTTTGAAAGCGATGTAGTGAACATGCTGTGGCAGGGCGCAAACCCCGATGCAGAATTGGTTGCCGAAGAACTA
The DNA here is from genome assembly GCA_020054035.1 of Bacteroidia bacterium. Lineage (GTDB taxonomy): Bacteria > Bacteroidota > Bacteroidia > SXHM01 > SXHM01 > SXHM01. The sequence goes on from JAGVLY010000079.1 coordinate 10,316, forward strand.
AATCCCGATTACTACACCTACGAAATGAAGAAGAATGAAAAAGAGTATTACGACATTCAACGCATTCGCGGCTACAAAAAATTAGTGTACAAAAACCTGTATCCAAACATTGATGTAGAGTATGTTTTTCATCCGCAAGACGGAATAAAATACGCACTTATTCTGCACCCGGGCGCAGATGTTTCAAAAGTAAAAATGAAATATGCCGACAACGAAAAACTAACCTTTACTCCGGCAGGCGAAATTTTTATCGACACCAAATTCGGTGACATGGTTGATCATGCACCGCAAACATTTTATGCCGATAACAAAGCAGCAATTTCCTCACGCTTTATCCGCAACGGCAACACCGTTTCATTTGAATTAGGGAATTATGACAACACCAAAACCGTAGTAGTTGACCCTTGGGTACAAACACCTGCCTTCGGAAACTCAAACGGAATGTGGGAAGTAGATGTAGATGGTGCGGGTAATGTATATGCAATAGGCGGTGATATGCCCATGCAACTGCGCAAATTTGATCCAACCACAGGAGCAACTACTTGGACTTACAACACCACTTATGACACAGCAAACTACTGGTTGGGAACCATGGCAACCGACCTTGCCGGAAACACTTATGTAACTTCGGGTTCTACAGCAAACATCCGCAAGGTAAACGCCAGCGGAGGTCTTACATGGAATGCAGCCGGTGGTGGTTTTGACGAATACTGGTGCATAGCCTTCAACTGCGACCAGACAAAATTGATTGTAGGCGGAACCTCAACCGGATTTTTCCCGCCATCCACTGCCAACGGAATGATATTCGACATTAATACTAACAACGGAAACGTGATTACATCACAAGCCGTAGGTACCAACCGACCCGGGTTTATCATTAATGACATTTCAGAGGTTCGCTCCATTACCTCATCAAAAAATGCACGATACTATTACCTTACCTTAGATACCATTGGCGCTATTGACGACAACTTAAGCGCCTGTCCCAACGGAAACGATGTTATTTTTGGAATAAATCACACCTATGCTTTTGGTTACAAATCCGAAAACTATCGCCCTAATAACGGTAACTCAGGTATTAAAGCCATTAAAGCAAATGCCAACTTTGTTTACACCCACAACGGAACAACAGTAGCCAAACGCTCGCTCGTAACAGGTGCTATTATAAACAGTGTTACTATTCCGGGTGGAGGAAATACTGCTCAGCTTGGTTTTAACCAACCACACAACAATGGTCTGGATATTGATGCCAGCGGAAATGTATATGTAGGTTCGGCAAATGGCGTTTATAAATACGATGCCAACCTTACACAACTTTCTTCTTCTGCAACTTCCTTTGCGGTGTATGATGTAGCCGTAGGCACAAACGGCAATGTAATAGTTTGCGGTGCAACAGGTGACCAAAACTCTACTACGCGCACAGGCTACGTTCAGTCATTTGCCATGTCGGCAGCAGCTCCTATAACACTGGAATGTTGCGATGCCAACATTTGCTCAGCCGGGCCATTCTGTACCAGCGACCCAACAGTTACTTTAACACCTTCAGGACAATCAGGCACATGGAGCGGATCAGGAATTTCAGGCAACGGAGTATTTAATCCTGCAACTGCAGGTGTTGGAGTTCATACCATTACTAATACTTTGGGTTGTGGAAGCGGTGCAATTGAAATTGAAGTTATTAACTGTGTAGCTCTTCAAATCTGCCTTGAAGCCAACGGAACATTAACAGCAACTAACGGTACCGGACCTTTTACCTGGGAAGATACCCAGCAAATTCAAGATTGCAGCGGGTGTGTATTTGGCTGTGCTTTCCCTCCGGGATGCGCAACAACCTCTGCCGGCTTCGCAGCCTTTGGCGGAACAGCAGCTACTACTTCAGCCGCACCTGCCGCTTACCCTGTGCGCGTTACCGATGCTCACGGAAATACGCTGACCATTAACAGTTCAGGTTCATTGAGTAACTGCTCACAAACCTGCACACTTACCTTATCAACCTCCAACACACCTGCCACCTGCGGAAATGCAAATGGTGGTGCTTCGGTAAGTATTACTGCCGGAACGGGGCCTTACACCTATTCATGGTCACCGGGCGGAGCTAC
>JAGVLY010000025.1 GCA_020054035.1 Bacteroidia bacterium
ATCGTAGTAAGTATCTGCCCCTTTTTTGGAATAAAGAATGCGGTCGGTTCCTGCCGGATCCCATGAGCAATCAAGACCGCTTTCCTGAAAAGTGGTGATGATGGTTGGCTCGTCAAGAATGGGAGCAGCGCAGGATGCAAGGAATAAAAGCAGAAGTAGCCAACTGTATTTACTCACAGAATAAATTGTTTTTGTAAGGAGTTCGTGAGAATAGTTCATGCCCAAACTTAGTTATTTTCCTTCCAGCGAAAACTTTTTATTTCCAACCCTGCCAGATCCAGAACGCGGTCAACAACGGTTGCGGCAAGCTGCTCAAAACTTTCGGGGCGAGAGTAAAACGATGGCGAAGCAGGACAGATTATTCCGCCTGCTTCGGTAATAGTTTTCATGTTGTTGATGTGAATCAAACTGTAAGGTGTATCACGCGGAACAAGAATAAGTTTTCTGCGCTCTTTTATAATTACATCGGCTGCGCGGGTGGTTAAATCATTGGAGATGCCACTCGCTATTCTTGCTAATGTTCCCATGCTGCACGGACAAACTATCATTGTATTATATCTTGCCGAGCCTGATGCAAAGGGAGAAAAGAAATCATTCTTGCTGTAAATCTTGAACGGCAGTTTTTCATAATCGGTATTGCCTAATTCAAACTTCCATACATCGCGGGCGTTGTCGCTCATTACTACACCTACATCTTCAATCTGTTCGTGCAGTTGTTGCAGTTTATCAAACAGCACTTTGGCGTAAATGGCTCCGCTGGCACCGGTAACGGCTACTACTATTTTGTGTTTGCTCATTCGGCTTTGTTCTCTTCTTTATTTTTATTGAACTTGTAGCGCAAACTGAATTGTAATACCGAATTGTATTCACCATTGTTTAAACGCAGGCCGCCATACATTTGTGTTTGTCCTGCCTGGTGCTTGCGAACGCGAAGAATAGAGTTGAGGTAGCGCAGGTTAAGGTCAAAACTGTCGGAGATGCGGAAGTTGAAACCGCCCAGGCAGCCAAACTCAAAGCGATTGAAAGGTTGTTGGTTGGCATCATATATATCGCCTTCTCCGTTTTCGGTGCGGAACTTTGTGCTGATTAATACAGCACCCGAAATACCTAATTCAATACTAAATCTTCCTTTCAGGTTGGATTCAAAGAGTAGGGGAACTTCTATGTAATTAAGGTTGCGGTTTACAAATGTTGTTCCTCCGCCATTGGGTAGCTTGGTTACTTTGCGTAATCCTTTCTGCACAAAAACCATTTCTATTTGCAAGCCCCATTTGTTTTTGATTACACGGTCGGCATACACACCGGCAACAAAGCCTGCTTTTTGGAATCCATAAATATCGGTGCCGAGTAACTGGCTGAAAGTTCCGCCTGCTATTAAGCCTCCGCCAAAATTCTGGGCGCGGAGGGAAGAAGTTATAAGTGATAAGTTAAAAGTGATGAGAGCAAAGAGGATTAGTTTTTTCATTATAGAGACCCTTCGACTACGCTCAGGGTGACAGCGCGATTGTTTTGTTTTAACCAAACAAAAGTAACGATGTATTTGTTTACGCTGCTCAAATCATTTCAAACAAAATACATTTAGCTTTGCCGCCCTTAATTTTATGAGCAAAGAAAAAATACTTCTCTTCATTCTTGCAGCCATACAGTTTACACACATTGTTGACTTTATGATTGTGATGCCTTTGGGTCCGCAACTGATGCGTTTGCTGGAAATTAATCCGCAGCAGTTTGCATTGATGGTGTCGTCTTATACGTTTAGTGCAGGGGTTGTGGGTTTTCTGTTTGCGTTTGTGGCTGATAAGTTCGACCGCAAAAAAGTTCTGCTGTTTGCATACGTATGTTTTACCATAGGCACTTTTTCGTGTGGCTTTGCTAACTCGTATGAGTTTTTGCTGGCAGCCCGCATTCTTACGGGTGCTTTTGGTGGTGTAATGAATGCCTTGGTTTATTCCATTGTTGCCGATGCTTTTCCGTTTGAGCGCAGAGGTGCGGCAATGGGTGTGGTGATGGCTTCGTTTTCGTTTGCTGCTGCTATTGGTGTTCCGCTGGGTTTGTTTCTGGCTTCGCTTGCCGATTGGCATTTACCTTTTCATGCTTTAGGTGTGGCGGGGTTGGTGATTACTGCAGGAATTTATGTTTACATTCCTTCACTACATGCTCATATAGGAAAGGACAATCAGGATGCACGCATATTTGATTTTCTGCTCAACATAGGCAGAACGCCTAATCTGTTAAAAGCTTTGTTGTTTATGTTTCTGTTGGTGATGGGGCAGTTTGTGGTTATCCCGTTCATCAGTCCATATATGGTAAGTAATATGGGAGTTACTGAAAAGGAGCTTACCTATGTTTACCTGTTTGGCGGTGGCGCAACGTTTTTTACTTCGCCCTGGTTTGGAAAGCTGTCGGATAAATATGGTAAGCCCAAAGTGTTTACCATTATTGCTTTGCTTTCCGTTATTCCGTTATTTATTGTTACCAACTCGCAGGTTACTCCGCTATGGATTGTGCTTACGGTTTCGGTTTTCTTTTTTGTTACCATTTCGGGGCGCACGGTTCCGGGCATGACAATGATTACAAGTGCTGTTGAGCCGCAGCACCGCGGTAGTTTTATGAGTATCAACTCGGCTGTGCAGCAGTTTTCTTCTGCAAGCGCGGCTATGATTGGCGGTATGATTGTTATTACTGACGCATCGGGCAAAATGCTGAACTATCAGTATGCCGGGTATGTGGCTATTGCGGCTACGCTGCTAAGTATTGTGGTAGGAAGAAGGGTGAAGGCGGTGCAGTAGAAGCCTCACCCCCCTGCCCCTCTCCGAGGGAGAGGGGAGCAGAGTGCTAAATTACAGTGCGTCAAGGTTGGCAAGTGCGTTAGCAGCCCTCTCCCTCGGAGAGGGTTGGGTGAGGCTTTTTCTTTTACTTTTGCTGCGATGAAAAACATTGACACATATACCTTCAGCGGCAAGAAAGCCCTGATACGCGTTGACTTCAACGTGCCGCTAAATGCCGAGCATATTATTACGGACGATACTCGCATTCGCGCAGCCATACCTACTATAAAGAAGGTGCTTAGTGGTGGTGGTTCGGTTATTCTTATGTCGCATTTGGGCAGACCAAAGGACGGACCTGCCAATAAATATTCGTTGAAACATATTGTTGCACATCTCGGGCAATTACTTAATACCAGCGTAAAGTTTGCTGAAGATTGCATTGGCGAAAAAGCTACCTCGGCTGCCGCTGGTTTGCTTCCCGGTGAGGTTCTTTTATTAGAAAACTTGCGTTTTCATAAACAGGAGGAAGCGGGTACGGAGGAGTTTGCCAAACAATTAGCTTCGTTGGGCGATGTGTATATTAACGATGCTTTTGGCACGGCACACCGCGCCCATGCTTCTACAACTATTGTGGCGCATTTCTTTCCCGAAGAAAAAATGTTTGGCTACGTGATGAGCGGTGAGCTGAACAGCATTGATAAGGTTTTGAAAAATGCCGAACGCCCCTTCACGGCTATTATGGGTGGCGCAAAGGTTTCGGGTAAAATTTCCATCATCACTAATTTGATGGACAAGGTTGACAACATCATAATAGGTGGCGGTATGAGCTACACGTTTGCAAAGGCGCTGGGCGGCAAAGTAGGGTCTTCCCTTGTGGAAGACGATAGGATACAAACGGCTCTTGAGATTTTGAAAACCGCTAAAGAAAAAGGCGTGAACATTTATATTCCCAACGACTCGGTGTGTGGCGATAAGTTTGACAATGCCGCCAATAAACTTACTTGCCTTACCAACGAAATACCTGACGGCTACATGGGTCTGGATATTGGTCCCGAAGCGGAGAAGGAATATGCCTCGGTTATTGAAAACTCAAAAACCATTTTGTGGAACGGGCCGATGGGCGTTTTCGAGATGAGCAGTTTTGAAAGCGGAACTAAAGCAGTGGCTCTGGCAGTAGCAGCGGCAACTGCAAAAGGTGCTTATTCTTTAGTAGGCGGTGGCGATTCGGTTGCTGCCGTAAACCAATTTAATCTTGCTGATAAGGTGAGCTATGTATCAACAGGCGGTGGCGCACTGCTGGAATACATGGAAGGCATTGAGTTGCCGGGGGTGAAGGCTATTAGGGCGTAAGGAGAACGCTGCGCTGGTTTGGATTTGCAATCCAAACCTTTTTAGATGGGGATTTAAAATCCCCTGCTCAGAGGTCGGGATTGCAAATCCCGACCAGCAAGGTAACTAAGAGGGCAGATTTTTTCTTTTTTTACCACATAGGCACAATAGGCACATAGAAAAAGAAACATCCGCCAGAGGCGGATGAAACCCTATGTGCCTATTGTGCCTATGTGGTTCAAAAGACCCAGTTTTTTCCCCGCGATTGCCAATATTCTCCCCGTTTTAGTCAACATTTTCCCTGTTTATTTGATTATTTTCCCCGTTTTAGTCAATATTTTCCCTGTTTATTTGATTATTTTCCCTGTTTTAAGTATTATTTTACCTGTAATTTTGACTAATTTCCCTGTTTTTCAGAAACAATTAAGAGAAAATCTGCCTTCTGTGATGGAAGAATTGTTTACAATAGTAATAACACTAAACCCTTTGGGTATAGTAATCACTTCCCCCGGCTGAACAGTGATGAATAAGGCAGAACCCTTCCGTCCTTTGTAAATAATAAGCACCGTTTTACCCAAATTAGTAAACGTTCCGCCTATGGTAACGCTCTTGTTATAAATTTCACCGCCCGCCATCAGCTTAGTGGTGCGCAGTTTGGGTGCTCGCTTGTTATCATCCACTATAAAACCCCATTCGCCCGCCTCTTTAGTATTATCTCCATACAATTTAATCAAAAAAGCACCAATGCCCCGCAATTGTCCGGCAATAGGTTTCCATAAATTATCGCGATCTTGGCGGGCATCCTCGGCTTTGCCGCTGAATTTCTGAGCGGCAAGATGATGTTGCATCGCCTGAATCACTGCCGCATTATCAGCAGCCGGTGAAATATTGTTTTGCGTAAAGTAAGCCTGCAAAGGACTTACTGCGGGCAAAAT
>JAGVLY010000031.1 GCA_020054035.1 Bacteroidia bacterium
GGGGGTACACTTTGCCGCGGAATGACCGGTACACTTTGCCGCGGAATTAGTGGTTTACTTTAGCGCGGAATAGGTGGTACACTTTGCGCGGAATCTCCACGACAGCCATACCAGCGATGGCACCGGCAGCGGAAGTTTTACCAGTTACATCACCGGGCTGCAACCCAATACCCAATACTATGTCAGAGCATACGCCACCAACGAAATGGGCACCAGCTATGGCGAAACACAAACCTTTACCACCGGCAGCGGAGGCGGTGGCGGCAATACCGTAACCGATGTAGACGGCAATACTTATAACACCGTAACCATAGGCGGGCAAATTTGGATGGCCGAAAACCTGAAAGTAACGCACTACCGCAATGGCGATGCCATACCTTATGTATCAGATGCCCTTGCCTGGAGCACAGCCGGAGGAGCCTATTGCAATTACAATAATTTACAAAGCAATGCCGATGTGTATGGAAGACTATACAACTGGGCAGCCGTAAACGACAGCCGTAACATTGCACCTACGGGCTGGCACGTACCCACCTATAACGAGTGGATTACCTTAATGAACAATACCGGAGGCTATGATTATTCGGGAGGCAAACTGAAAGAAACAGGTAATGCGCATTGGACAGCACCTAACAATGCATCCGATGACTATGGTTTTACCGCGCTGCCCAGCGGCCTCCGCGATCAGCTTGGAAGTTATTATGCCATGGGAACTCAGGCCTACTGGTGGAGTTCTACTGAAGGCGATCCTGTTTATTCATGGGGAGCGGCTATCAGTTACAACGAAACCATTTTATACACTGTTGTGTACGAAAAACCTTTAGGCTTCCCGGTTCGCTGCGTGAAGGATTAAGAACTTACACAGAGAAAAGCAGGAGTTTAGCACAGAGATACACTAAGCGTAGTCACACTGAGCCTGTCGAAGTGCAAACCTCTGTGTAACAAACAAACCCTCTGGCACTATTTTAGTTTACCAAAGAAAAACACGTTACTTTGTAAACTAAATTAATCGTTATGAAAACCGTTCGTATTTTTCTGTTTCTTGCCCTGAGCACCATCCTAGTTACCAACCCTGGCTGCAAAACCATTGAGCGGGCATTGTATAACGTTATCCGCGCCAATGTAAACTCCAAACTGTTTACCACTCAAATAATATCGGGCACTGTGGTGGCAGGTCGTCTTTCCATAGCAGGCAGTACCTCAACCGGCTCGCAGGCCATGACCATTGTTGTGCCGGCTACTATAAAACCCGGAACCTATAAACTAACATCAATGGGCAGTTACCTTCTGGAATACAAAGCCAGCAACCACGATGTGTATGCGGCCTCCAGCGGTGAATTAATTATTACTTCACACGATACCAATCTCAAAAAAATAAAAGGCACTTTTAATTTCAAAGGCCTGAATATAAAATCAGCTTCGGTAGATGTTACCAACGGAAGTTTTACGGTTTCGTATTATTAATAAATGAACATAAAACTGAATCTGTTAGCGTTTCTCTTCATTGCCGGCAATGCGTTTACCGGCTTTGCACAACTAGCAGATTGCACCGATCCGCAGGCAACCAATTACAATCCTGCGGCTACCGTTAACAATGGTTCGTGTGTGTATCCTGTAACCAATTACAGTCCTGTGCTTATCGGCAACTTGGGTTCGGCATTGAATGAATCATCAGGACTTGCCATTATTAATGGCGAGCTGTGGTCGCACAACGACAGCGGAAACCCCAATGAAATTCACCGCATCAATACTGCTGATGCTACCATTACCCGAACAGTTGTAATTGAAAATGCAACAAATGTTGACTGGGAAAGTGTAACGCAAAACAATGAGTATCTATTTGTAGGTGATTTCGGAAACAACAATGGTAACCGCACCAATCTTAACATTCTTAAAATAGCCATTACCGATATACTTAACACAGTAAATGACACCGTGCAGGCCGAAGTAATTCAGTTCAGCTATTCAGACCAGAGCACCTTTGTGTCGGCACCTAACAACAATAACTACGATTGCGAAGCCTTCTTTTATGCCAACGATTCGCTGCACCTGTTCAGTAAAAACTGGGCCAACCTTAAAACAAAACATTATGTGTTGTCTGCAGAAGCAGGAACGCACCAGGCAGCACTCACCGACAGCTTAAACGCAGATGGATTAATAACAGATGCGGCCACCAACGCAGACGGAACCGTTACATTGTTAGGTTATAAAAACAACGGCAACAATCTCTACACCTGTTTCATCTGGCTGGTGTATGATTATCCTTCGCTTTACCATTGCTTTGGCGGCAACAAACGCAGAATTGAAATCGGTTCTGCGCTTACGATCGGGCAAACCGAGGGCATCACCCTCATGAATGATAACACAGGCTATATCTCTTCAGAGTTAATAACAGCAGGCATCTTTACCTTTCCGCCCAAACTGCATTCGTTTACTATTGACAGCTATGTTTCGGACATTGTTACAACTGTAAAACCTCAAACAATCCAGGCGAAAATCAATATCTATCCGAATAATTTTACAGATAATTTTATAGTAACGTATACTGCTCAATCGCAAACTGATTACCGATTAACTGATGCATCGGGCAAAGTTGTTTTGCAGGGAACTATTGCACCCGGAACAACTGTTGTTGACACCAGACAACTTAGTGCGGGAATTTATTTCTTCACCGCAAACAGCATTTCAATAAAACTGCTGAAATAAAGCATGAGCCCAAAGCGAACCGATACTATCCTCGCTGTTTCCGTTGTTTTGCTTTTTGTTCTGCTTGCGCTCATCCGCCTTTACCCTTTTGAAAATACGCTGCAACAAATCATTGCCGACAGCGGAAACGACTGGAGTAAATACGCTGCCAATGCCATAGACATAAAACATAATGGCCTTCTCATGCCCGGTATTGAAGGTGCGTATGAAAAGCCCGCCAGTTTTTTCTACTGCTATTTTCTGGCGCTTTGTTTTTTTCTGTTTGGCGAAAACAATGTGCCTGTTTACCTGCTTCAAAACCTGATGTTGGGTTTGTCAATCGTTTTTATCTGGTTCACCTTCCGTGAAAGAATGAGCAGAAATGTTTCGCTTGCATTTTTGTTTGCATTGGTTATTGTAGCACTTACAGATGTAAGTATTTACTACACGTTCCGTTTTCTGGGCGAGAACCTTGCGCTGTTTTCACTCGCTGTTTTCTTCCTGTTGTTTAAGAAAGGTATGGAGAAAGATAAATTACCGGCATTGCTTGTCTCTGCTTTGTTTCTGGGGATTGCAGTGCTTACCCGTCCCAATATTTTTCTGTTTGCATTGGTGCTGATTGTGCTGTTATTGTTTTACGGATTTAAAACCGGAAAAGTAAAATCGACATTGCTTTTTGTTGCAGTACTTGTTATCACATCTTCTTTGTTGGCCATCCGTAATTACCTTGTCTGTGATTCTATTCAGTTCATGCCCTCGCAGGGCATGTTGTTCAATATGATTGCTTTTCATCCTGTTCCTTCTTCTGTTGATTTATCGCAAGCCAATACTTACCTTGATGCTTACCTTCAATACTTTTTGCAGGAACCTGTTTTGTTCATGATGCATTACGTAAATAAAGTATTGTTCTGCTTTGGTTTTCTCAAAGCTGTTGAACCTTCTTACCATTGGTTTCCTCACTGGACATTGATGTGGCTGGGGTATTTTACTTACCTCTTTCTCCTGTTCCGCAACAAAACAAAAACAGAACTTCCTGAAAAAATTCTTCATCTTTTTATCTTCACTTATTTCGCTTCACTAGTATTAGTCGGGCAAGTAGAAAACTATGGTTTTCGTATGTTAATACCGGGAAACTTTTTTGTGCTGGCCTTTGCATTTGTGGCTTTAGATAAGCTTATTCCCTTGTTGAAAAAGAAAGCTGCTGTGTCACCCTGAGCGTAGTCGAAGGGCTTAATTTTACATCAATTTTACTGTCAAATAAGATTACTACTATGAACGTTCATTTTATAGCCATAGGCGGAAGTGCGATGCACAACCTTGCTTTGGCCATGCACAAAAAAGGGTATCGTGTTACAGGTTCAGACGATGAAGTGTTTGAACCCTCCAAAACCCGTTTAAAAAATGCAGGAATACTTCCCGAAACCGAAGGCTGGTTTCCCGAAAAGCTGAACAAAGAATTAGATGCCGTAATCCTTGGAATGCATGCCCGTGCTGATAATCCTGAGTTAGCCAGAGCAAAAGAACTGGGCTTGAAAATTTTCTCGTATCCCGAATACATTTACGAAGAAACGAAAAACAAAACACGTGTTGTTATAGGTGGCAGTCATGGGAAAACCACCATCACTGCTATGATTTTGCACGTTCTTAATTTCCACAAGATTGATTGTGATTACATGGTAGGGGCACAGTTAGCCGGTTTTGATACCATGGTAAAACTATCGGAAGAAGCTACGATTGCCGTGATTGAAGGTGATGAATACCTGAGTTCACCAATAGACCGCAGGCCAAAGTTCCATCTTTACAAACCTGACATTGCCATTCTCAGCGGTATTGCCTGGGACCATATCAATGTGTTTCCCACATTTGATAATTATGTGGAGCAGTTCCGCATTTTCGTAAACCTGATTAGCGAAAACGGTGTGCTGGTTTATTGCGCAGAAGATGCAGAAGTAAAGAAAGTAGCAGAAGAAACAACCAACAATATTAAGAAACTGCCCTACTCCGTTCCTGAACATACAATTGAAAATGGAATTACTACGCTTGCTCCTGCTAATACTACGCCTGTTCCTCTTGCAGTTTTCGGAAAACACAATCTGATGAACTTAAACGGAGCACGTTTAGTCTGCAATCAGATTGGCGTTACAGATGCAATGTTCTACGAAGCAATACAAACATTCAAAGGTGCATCTAACCGCCTGGAACTTCTTTTTAAAAACGAACACACTACTATTTTCCGCGACTTTGCTCACTCGCCTTCCAAATTGAAAGCTACAACAGCAGCAGTAAAAGAACAATATCCCAACCGCAAACTCATTGCGTGTATGGAGTTGCACACCTTCAGCAGTCTAAACGAAAACTTTCTTGCCGAATACAAAGGTGCTATGGATAAAGCGGATGTTGCCATTGTGTATTACAATCCGCATACGATTGAACACAAAAAACTGAAACCCATCACAACCGAACAAGTGAAAAATGCCTTTGCACGTAACGATTTACAGGTATTCACCAATTCGCAGGAACTCATGAATACATTGAAATCAGGCGGCTTTCACGACACCAATCTTCTCTTAATGAGCTCCGGAAATTATGATGGTGTGGATGTAAAGAACATTGCTGCTATCTTTGGGCTGAAATAAAAATAGAACGCTGATTATTATGATGATTAAGATTCATTATGATTTTATCAGCGTAAATCATACTAATCATATAAAATCTGCGTTCCATCTCTTATGAAAAAAGCACTAATCATTATCGGAATTGTATTCGCCCTCTTATTGGGTGCTGCCGTTGTATTGCCAATCATCTACAAAGACAAAATAATTGCACTTGTAAAAGACGAAGCCAACAAAAACCTTAATGCCAAAATCAACTTTGGCGACTTCGGACTGTCACTTATTTCTTCGTTCCCTGATTTCCGTATTTGCATGGAAGACCTTTCCGTTGCAGGTATCAATGAGTTTGAAGGCGATACACTGGCCTTCATAAAAGAACTCAATCTTGATGTGGATATCATGAGCGTTATCAACGGAAAAGAGATAGGCATTAATGCCATTATTCTGGATGCACCGCGAATTAATGCTCACGTTCTGAAAGGCGGCAAAGCAAACTGGGATATCACAAAACCATCAGCAGATAGCGCAGCAGCGGCACCTGCTGAGCCTTCTACCTTTTCATTGAAACTAAAAAAACTGAAAATAAGTGACGGTGATATTATTTACAACGATGAAGATGGCAACATACTTGCATCAATCAAAGACCTTGACCTCATATTAAAAGGTGATATGGCAGCGGATAATACTTCACTCAATACGGAAGCTACTATTGCTGCACTTGATGTGGTAATGGATGGTGTTAAATACCTGAGCAAAACAAACACGGAACTAAAAGCCGTGATTGATGCGGATATGAAAAACTCAAAATACACCTTTACCGAAAATGAGTTGCGTCTCAACAACCTGTTCCTTGGTTTTGACGGTTGGGTGGCAATGCCAACTGAAGACATTGATATGGACATCAAATTCAACGCTAAGAAAACAGATTTCAAAAATATTCTTTCGCTTATTCCTGCTGTGTATGCAAAAGATTTTGACAAGGTAAAAACAGAAGGAAAACTGGCATTAGACGGTTTTGCAAAAGGCCGTTACAACGAAAAAACATTACCTGCATTCGGTTTGAAAGTGTTGGTGGAGAATGCTATGTTTAAATATCCTGATTTACCAAAACAAGTGGATAACATAAACATTGATGTGAAAATTAATAATCCGGGTGTGGATGCAGACTTAACGGTTATTGACATCAGCAAGTTCACTTTCGCAATTGCAGAAAACCCCGTAGACATGAAGTTCTTAATCAAAACTCCGGTATCTGACCCTGATATTGATGGGAAAATTGCAGGCAGAATTGATCTTGCAAGCGTGAAAGATGTAATGCCTTTAGATGGTGCAGATCTGAATGGTAAAATCGCTGCTGATATAATCTTGAAAGGAAAAAAATCTTCCATTGACAATGAGCGCTACAATGAGTTTGATGCAAAAGGTGAATTTACTGCCACGGACATGAAATACTCTTCAAAAGATTTACCGCAGGCAGTTGATATTAAATCCGCACAACTGAAATTTAATTCTGCTTTTATTGAATTGACTTCGTTTGATTCCAAAATCGGGAAAAGTGATTTCAAAGCAAACGGAAAAATTGAAAACTACCTTGATTATGTTTTCAGCGACAATGGTTTACTGAAAGGAAATTTTAATCTTACTTCTAATGTTATTGACCTGAATGAATTCATGGGTGGTGAAGAAGAAGCCACTGCAACGCCTGATACAGCTTCACTTGCCGTGATTGATGTTCCTGCCAACATTGACTTTACCCTTACTTCTGCTATCGGAAAATTGCTTTACGATAACATTGAAATGACGAACGTAAAAGGCAAGATCACAATAAAAGAGAAGAAAGTAGCGTTGAATAATTTAGACATGAACCTGATGGATGGCACCATGAATCTGAATGGAAGCTATGATGTAAGCAACATCAAAAAGCCTGTTGTTGATTTTGATATTGCCGCAAACGGATTTGACATCACCAAGACCTTTAGTACATTTAACACAGTGCAAACACTTGCCCCTGTTGGCAAATATGCAAAAGGTAAATTTTCTTCTTCCATGAAATTTAAAACAGAATTGGATTCTAAAATGGAACCTGTTCTATCTACACTTTCGGGTGGCGGAAAACTGAGCACTAATCAGGTAAGATTGGAAGGTTTTGCACCTATCAATAAATTGGCTGATGCTTTGAAAATGGAGAAACTGAAAAAGCAGGAATTGAATGATGTTAACCTTTCATTCAAATTTGAAAACGGTCGTGTAAATGTTGAACCGTTTGATATGACCTTCGCAGGTTTTAAAACTAAAATAGGCGGCAGCACAGGCTTTGATCAAACCATTGATTATGTGATGAATTTTGAAATTCCACGCTCTGAGTTTGGAGGACAGGCTAATGCTGTACTTGATAATTTAGTTTCGCAAGCCAACTCAAAAGGTGCAGGTGTAAATGTGGGCGAGAAGATAAATGTGAATGCAATGATTGGCGGAACAGTAACTAATCCTACTGTGAAAACCGGTTTAAAAGATGCTGCCAACGATGTAATGGATGATTTAAAAGATCGTGCTCAGGAAGAGTTGAACAAACAGAAAGAAGAATTGGAACGCAAAGCCCGTGAAGAAGCAGACAAGCTGAAAAATCAGGCACAACAGGAAGCTGACAAACTGAAACTGGAAGCGGAGAAAAAGAAAAAAGAGCTGGAAGACAAAGCCCGTCAGGAAACTGAAAAGAAAAAGAAAGAAGCGGAGAAAAAGGCTAAAGAAGAGGCGGAGAAGAAACTGAAAGGTTTGTTTAAATAAGAGAGTTTAATGTTCAAAGTTTAATGTTCAAAGTTCAAAGTTTAAAGTTTAACAACCTTTGCGTCTTGGCGCCTTTGCGAGCAACTTATTTTCTTATTTTCTTCTTGCTCTCATTTGTAGCTGTCTCTTCTGCTCAGGAAATAACCCCCTGCGAGCTTCCTGAAAATAAAAAAGCACAGAAGCTGTATGAAGAAGCGCTTGTGGAAAAGAAGCCTTCTGTACGCAGGGAATTGTTGGAACAGGCAATTGAATTAGAGCCTAGCCACTATCAGGCACGATACCTTTTTGCTTATGAAAACATTAAGCTGGCAGAGAAAAACCCTATGGGCAGTTATGCTTTTGCTGCCAAGCACCTAGAACAGGTAATTCAGGAATGCCCCAATTATCATCCTTATCCCTATTACTACCTCGGCAATATTGCCATGGGCAAAAAGGATTATGAAAAGGCTGTTCAACATTTTCACAAATTCCTGAAACTAGAGTATGCCAACGTAAGTGATTACCCGAAAGATTATGAGAAGCGCATGGAAGAAGCGGAGCAACTGAAAAAGGATGCTGAATTTTATGCTAACGTTTATAAAAAACCGGTGCCGTTTGAACCTGTTGTTGTGACAGGTATTTCCACAAAATCAAATGAATATCTGGGAATTATTTCTCACGATAATCAAATGGCACTTTATATCCGCAATTATGAGAAGCTGAAAAAAGGAGACCTTACTCCCAAGCAAGTGGAAGAATTTACGGTAAGTCATGCTACCGGAAATGGTTTTGATAACGGTGCTGCTATGCCGCCACCTTTTAATATGACAGAGAATGTAGGCGGGGCAACTATTTCAGTGAACAACAAAAAGTTGTACCTCACTATTTGCAAGTTTGATATGGAAGGCTATAAAAACTGCGATATCTATACTTCCGATTTTGTGAACGATGAATGGACAGAACCTGTAAGCGTTGGTGAAGGAGTGAACCAAAAGAATTCTTTTGAAGGGCAACCCAGCGTTTCTGCTGATGGCAAAACAATGTATTTCGTTAGTATCCGTGAGGATGAAATAGGAGCTATTGATAACATGGATTTGTATAAATCAGAAATGCAGACTGATGGGAAATGGGGGAAAGCAAAAAACCTTGGACGGAAAATTAATACCGCAGGAAATGAAAAATCCCCTTTCATTCACAGTGATAGCCACACACTTTATTTCTCGTCCGATGGATTGAAAGGCATTGGAGGTTTTGATATTTTTTATTGTCGCCAAGACAGTTCAGGAAACTTTACTTCTCCTGTAAATATTGGCTATCCGATAAACAGTGAGAATGATGATATAGGTTTTTTTGTGAGTGCAGACAGTAAAACTGCTTTCTTTTCCAGCAATGAACTAAAGACTGGTGTTGGCGGTTGGGATATGTATTCATTCCAACTTTACAAAGAAGCTCGTCCTGAAATGATGCGCATTGCAAAAGGAGAGTTAAAAGACGATGAAGGGAAACCTGTTACCGCTGCAAAAATTGAACTGAAAAACATCAACACAAAAGAGATTCAGCAGGTAGATGTGGATACCATTTCAGGCGAATATGTAGCGGTGATGAATGTAAACACCGATTACATTATGACAGTGAAGAGTGAAGGTGCTGCGTTCACCTCACAGTTTATTGCAAAGGAAGATACAGCTAAAGTATCAACTCAAAAAACTGTTCAGAAAATTGATTTTGAAGTGAAGAAAATTGAAACAGGTTCGGCTCACCGCATCAATAACATAAATTTTGAAACCAACTCCTATGCAATGGAAGAAAATTCAAAATTAGTA
>JAGVLY010000017.1 GCA_020054035.1 Bacteroidia bacterium
ACGAGCCACCTTTTTTCTGCATTGCTGATTGTTTTTTGTGCTTCCATTTTTTGAGGTTTTTATCCTCAAATTGTGTCAAGCTATTTCAGGAAGGGACAAAATGATTGCGGGGCTTGTAGCAGGCTCTGCCGAAGAGCCTGCAAGGATTTTTGAAGCTTGCGTTAGCTTTCCGTATCGCCTGGCGGGATGGAAAGTTATTCCTGCATTAGAAGCGCTATAAGCAACTTTGGTCTTTTGACCGGCAGGGGAATCGTAAAATTTTTTTTCGGTGCTTAGAAGTAGTGTATTACCCCCCCCCCCCGAAAATCTCAACGGGGGAAAGGCTTTTAGAATAAATTATGTTTTCAAAAGGAAACATATCGGGTGGTTTTTGCCCTTCGACTACGCTCAGGGTGACACCGCAAATATAGTTTCTTACCGATATAAAATGCAAATGGGCGGAAATAATTTGTCGTCATTGCGAGCGAAGCGAAGCAATCTCATGATCGCAAGAGATTGCTTCGGGTGAAAAACCCTCGCAATGACGGAATGACTAAATCACCACAAAGCTATTGCTCTCCACCCAGCCCTGATTACCATCGCTGAGTTTTATCTTGCTCCACTCGCCTACTTTATCGAGCAATTCCACTTTTGTGCCTTCGTGCAGCACAAACAGGTTAGTGCCGTTGGCCACGGGTGAACTTTTCACATTTACTGTTGGGGTAAATATGATTGCGGTGGTCTCTCCTATGGCAGCATTGTATTGGACATTTGCAATCCAGAATGCTTTAACGGTAAAAACAATCAGTACCAATCCTGAGTAGAAAAATAATTTTCTTGCACCTGCACCTTCGGTAATTCTGAAAAGCACAAAAAACAACATGGCAAAAACTATTGAAATGATGCCGGTAATAGCCCAACCTTCAAAACTGAACAGATTCATTATTGAATCAATCCAACGGTAGAAAAACAGGCGGGGCATTACTTCAATTTTATCAACGATTTTAAGGTTGGCAATGCTCAGGTTAAACTCCACATCTTCATCACCGGGCATTAGTTTTTTGGCACGCTCATAACACAAGATTGCCATCGGAATTTGGTTGGTCTTAAAATAGGCATTTCCAAGATTGTAATACAACTCACCACTTACAAAATTGCTTTTCAGCACCAATTCGTATTTTTCAATTGCTGATTGGTATTCTGCTTTTTTGTAAAGTTCGTTGGCTTCGTTGTAGAGGGCGGTGTTGTCGGCAAATGATGTAAATGCAATAAAGAAAAACAATAAAACAATAAAGATGCTTCGACTGCGCTCAGCATGACAGCCCCAAACTATGGACTGTGGACTATGGTCTATGGTCTCTCTTCTAAACATTGCCTTCAATTTTACTGATAACATCAATTGCTTCACTGTAAGTAGTGTCCATTTCCCTTTCTCCGCCAGCCGGTGCAAATCGTGCAAATTCAGCTTTGTCCAAAAGACTTATAAATTCATTGATGGTTGCTTCATTTACATTTTTGGCAAGCATGGTTTCTTTGATTTTTTCTTTTGTCAGCTCGGCAACAGGAATAGAAAGTTTATCACTGATATAACCCCAAAGTGCTTTAAATATCTCTTCGTAATATTCATTTCTCTTTTTCTCCTGAAGGAATTTTTTAGCCAATGCTAAACGCTTACCTGCAATTTTATTGGCTCTGCGGCTTTTCATCAAGGCAACATTGCCGCTTTGTTTTACCATGTTTCGATGCCATAGAAAGAAACCTAAGTAAAGCAGCAAAGGTGCTCCGCTCAAAGCAAAGAACAAGGGAGAACGGAAAAAGTATTTTCCTTTTTCTGTAACAGTTGCCTCATTGGTTTTGATGTAACGGATATCGCTGCCCAATACTTTCAAATCTTCTTTGCTGGCAATGGTTACGCCCGTTGCTTTGTCTTCTTCACCGTTTCCTTTGCCAACTTTTAAAGTAAATTCAGGTTGCGAAAGCGTTACGTATTTTCCTTTTGCCGCATCAAAGTAACTGAATGAAAATGGCCCGATCTTAAACTCCCCTGCATGGCGCGGAATAAGCAGATAATCAAACGTGCGGCTACCTGAAACTGCCGTTGCACCCACTTTAATGTTATCGGAAGTTTTGGGGTCGTAGGCTTCAATATCCGGAGGAAATTCAAGCGCAGGTGCATTCACCTGTTTCATGTTACCCGTTCCGCTGATGGTGATTTTCAAATTCACAGCATCATTTGCTTCCACCTGCGATTTGGAGATCTCTGCTTTCATGCTGAAATCACCTGTCAGTCCGCTGAAATCAGAAGGTTGGTCTGTTAGAGGGTAAGGTAAAATATCCAAAGAAGTAGGACTTGTTTTCAATGATTTTTTTACATCCTGATACGAACCGAAGAACTGGTCAAAAACACTGTTACCGCCTCTTGTCTGCTCACGAATAACCACATCCACCGTAAACGGTTCAATCTGAATCTTACCTGCCTTTTGCGGATAAAGAATACTTTGTTTTAAAACTCCTGCATTATAAACTTCACCATTGTAATTCTCGCGGTTAAGCGTTATTTGCTGCGGTTGCTGAATGTCTTCGCTCCAAAAGCCATCGTAAGATGGAAACTTTACATCTTCAAAACCAACAATACTTTGCTTGGTGTAAATCTTATGCGTTACCACAATTGCTTCGCCACGATAGGCTTTGGTTTTACTAAAACTGATACGAACAAATGTTTGTCCATCAGACAAGGAAGAACCTTGCTGAGAACCTTGTTGCTTGTTATTTTGTTGTGCATTTGCAGCACCTTTTACAACGATAATCTTCAACTCATTTGATTCAATTTCAACTCCATTTACTTTAATTTTTGCAGGCGGAATTGTAAATGTTCCCTCTTTAGTTGCTGAAAGCACAAAAGAATAAGTCAGCGATTGCGACATGGCACCATTCACAAACTGCATACTCGTGCTTTGGTTCGGTCCTGATAAAATATCAAAACCTGCAAAAGGGGGAGCTTTAAAACTAGCTCCGTTGTTATTCAGAGCAAATGAAACCTGAAAACGCTCGCCAACAGAAACGGTTGATTTGGCAGAGGCTTCAAAGGTAATTTCTGCAGCAGAAGCCCGCCAGATGCCCGTAAGAACAAGCATCAGCATCATCACATATTTCATTTTCACTTTCAACATTTCTGGAAATCAATTTTTGCCACAGATTTCACAAATTCTCACAGATTTATCTGTGCAAATCTGCGAAATCTGTGGCACTATTTTTTACCAATCTTTCTCTATCTTTACTTTTTGTGCGGTTTTCAGTCTTTCCTTCTTCATTTTATCCTGCACATCCTTTTCTTCTTTACCCATAGCATCTAACATTCGCTCCGCATCTTTTTGAGATAATTTATCCTGTTTTTGTTGCTGCTGTTGCTGCTCTTTTTCCTGTTGTTCTTTATTGTCAGCCTGCTCTTGCTTGTCTTGTTTTTGGTCGTCTTTTTTCTCGTCCTGCTTTTGCTGTTCCTGCTTTTCCTGTTTTTCGTCCTTTTTATCTTGGTTCTGTTGATTTTCCTGCTGCTGCTGTTGTTGCTGCTGCAATTTACTCATGGCATAGGCAAGGTTATAGCGCGTTTCATCATCCACCGAATTAGTCTTCAACGCATTTTTATATGCATTTACGCTTTCCTGATATTTCTCTGTTTTCAGTAAGGAATTTCCAAGATTGTGATAGGCTTTTGATTTCAAATCTTTGTCTGTTGTTTTACCTGCTATTCCCTGAAAAATGTTGGCAGCATCTTCAAACTTTCCTTGCTTGTAAAGCGCATCACCTAAATTATAATTAGCGATTTCAGACTCGCGGTTTTTCTCTAAACTCTTACGATACAGAATTTCAGCTTCGTTGTATTTTCCTGCTTTATATTCAGCATTTCCGTTATCAATCAATTTACGTTCTTCACGTTGTGCAAGTACATCCGATGAAAACAAAAAAAGAACTGACACAGCGAAACACAGAGCAGACAAGGAGTTACACAGAGTTCTCATGTTCATATTATTTTGTCTTTTTCTCAAATAAATTCACATTACCAAACCAACGACTTTTCCGCTCAGGCAACAACAACTCAGCCAATAAAAACAACAGTGCTGCTGCAAGAAAATATTGAAAACGGTCTTCGTAATCGGTAAACATTTTTGAATCAAACTCCTTCTTCTCCATTTTATCTATCTCTGACAAAAGTGTTTTCATTCCTGAACTCAGGTTATTACCGCGAATATAAACTCCTTTACCTGCCGCAGCCACCTGTTGCAGCATGGTTTCATTCAATTTGGTAACAACGGTATTGCCCTGATTGTCTTTCCTGAAACCTGATTTTTTTCCATTTACATAAACAGGAATTGGTGTTCCTTCAGGCGAACCAACACCAATGGTATGAACTGTTATTCCGCCCTCAACGGCAGTTGTGGCTTGCTGAATAGCATCGTCTTCATGATTTTCCCCATCGGTGATAATGATGATTGAACGGTTCTTGTCCTGTTTTTCCCCGAATGATTTTATCGCAAGGTCAATTGCTGAACCTACTGCCGTTCCCTGTGTTGGGACAATATCTGTGCTTACTGTTGAAAGAAAAAGTTTTGCTGCGGCATAATCTGTTGTAAGCGGTAACTGAACATAAGCCTGTCCCGCAAAAACGATGATACCAATTTTGTCGGATTTCAGCTGATCGATTAATTTTGAAATAGCTTGCTTGGCGCGCTCCAGACGATTTGGTTCCAGGTCTTCTGCCATCATTGAATTGGAAATATCCAGCGCTATAATCAATTCAAAACCTTCGCGTTTTACTTCTTCATATTTAGAACCAATTTGCGGATTGGCAACACCTAAAACCATCGCTGCAATTCCAAGTGAAGTCAAAACAAATTTCCAACGCGGGCGACTTGATGAAACATTCGGCATCAATTGTTTCACCAGTTCATCATCACCAAAAGCAGCAATGGATTTCTTGCGTTTATTTCTTGCCAGAATAAAAAGCAACCACAGCAGCGGGATTAGCGCCAGTAAGTAAAGCAAGTATGTATGCTCGAACCTAAACATGATTTATATTATCAACGAATAGCGAATTAAATACGAATTTACGAATACGGGAATGCACGTATGGCATTCGCATATTCGTAAAGTATTCGTTATTCGATGATGTCTTCATTTACGGTAAAACTCTTAATAATGTATTTCTTAATAATACTTCTATACCAAGCAGAAGCAAAGCAGCTAAAGCAAACGGCAAAAACTCTTCTTTCTTTTTCCTGAACTCTGTAACATCAATTTTAGATTTTTCCAGTTCATCAATTTGCTGATAAACCTGCTCTAATTTACTATTATCGGTTGCACGGAAATACTGCCCGTCTGTCATAGCAGAAATTTTCTTCATCATGTCTTCGTCTATCTTCACTTCCATATCCTGATAAACCGTTTGTCCGAACATATTTTTTGCAGGATAAGGAGCCATTCCCATTGTTCCCACTCCTACTGTGTAAACCCTGATGCCAAAGGTTTTTGCAATTTCAGCAGCGGTCAAAGGCGGAATAGAACCGCCTGTATTTACACCATCCGTAAGCAAAATAATCACCTTGCTTTTCGCTTCGCTGTCTTTCAATCTTTTCACAGCAGTTGCCAAGCCCATACCGATTGCTGTTCCGTCTTCAATCAAACCGTTTTTTATTCCTCCGAAAATATTAAGCAGCACCGAATGGTCAGTAGTCAGCGGGCATTGCGTGAATGCTTCACCTGCAAAAACAACCAATCCCATTCTATCTGTCGGGCGGCCTGAAATAAAATTCATTGCCACCTTTTTGGATGCTTCCAAACGGTTAGGCTTGAAATCTTCTGCCAGCATACTTCCCGAGATATCCATTGTTATTACAATGTCAATCCCCTCGGTTGTTACATTCTGCCAGCTGCTGCTGCTTTGCGGACGAGCAAGCGCTGCAGAAAGAAAAGCAATGCACAACATGCGCAACACAAAAGGAAGATGAACCATCTTCTGACGGAACGTTTTTGGTGCATTCCTGAAATTTTCAAGCGATGAAAAACGAATGTTGGCTCGCTGACTGTTATTGCGTTTCCAATACCAGAAACTCAGTAGCGGAATAAGTGCTAAAAGCAGAAACCAATAAGGATGTGCAAACTCAATTCCGTTCATCATTTTTTCTCTTCCTTAACTTCAACGGGCTTTGTAGCGTTTACAAAATCAACAGCATTATTCATGCTCAATTCATTTTCATTCGACAACGGCTCTGCTTTTGCAAATTTCACCATATCGGCTAACTGCAAGAGCTGTTTAAGTTTTGTGAATGTATTTTCATCCACTTTATCTTTCATGGCAGCAAGCGTTTCATCACTTACCTGTTCAGGTGAACTTACTCCGAAACGTTCATCAATGTAATTACGCACGATATCCGTCAACTCACTGTGATAAAGTTTAACCTGATTAGTTTCCCATAGTTTTTTCTTACGTAATTGGTCGAGTAACCCAAGAGCTTTTTCATGTGCAGACAATGGTTTAGGCTGAAACAACTGAGTGATCTTCAATTTCTTTTTGCGGAAGAATAACCAGTAAAGCGCAATGGCACTGATAAGGCCAACTACTAAGAAAATTATTCCTGCAATGATTAGAATTTCTTTCAGCGTAATACCCATTGAAAGCGGTTCCTTAATATCATTCACTTCTTTTTGCGGATCGAGCGCAACACCTTTTACATCCAGCATCACAGGCTCTGTTTCAATATATTTGCTCGTGTCGTTATTCAAGTAAACCCTGATGGGCGGAATAACCCAATAACCCGAATCAAAAGAAGTAATGGTATACGATTTCTCGAACTTATAAAAGGTTGTAACTTCTTCGCTTAATGTGTCAAGTTTGTGCTCTTCCACAATCTCAATATGTGAAGCAATACTGTCTTTAAACTGAGGGAATGCAATGGTTACATCTTTAGTATGCTCAATGCGAAGACGAAGTTTTGTTTGTCCTCCAAGTTTGATGACATTGGTATCTAATTCTGCAGAGATGCTTGCGCCTTGGGAGAAAGCAGCGAGTGAAAAGAAAAACAAAAAAACAATAATGGCAATTTCTCGCAAAGGCACAAAGACGCAAAGTTTTACATAACTTCCACCTTCTAACTTCCACCTTCTAACTTCCATACTCATCTTCTTCCTTCCCTTTTCTTAAATAAATTCATTAACGGAGTAATGTATGATTCGTGTGTTGCAATTGAAGTAAAATCAACCCCACTACGGTTCAATATTTTTTTCAAACTATCTTCAAACTGAAGTGCGGAGGCTTTGTAGGAAACCCGCACTTTATGGTCTGAGGTATCTAACCAGCGTAATTCTCCGCTTTCAGCATCCTGCACTTTTATCAGACCGATATCAGGTAATTCATTTTCTCTTTTGTCGTAAATTCTGATTCCAACAACATCGTGTTTACGGTTGGCAATTTTTAGTGCGTCTTCATAATTCGCATCCATAAAATCGGAAATCAGAAAGGCAATGCTGCGTTTTTTGATTACGTTATTCAAATACTTTAATGCCTGACTGATATTGGTTTTCTTGTGCTCAGGAGTAAACTCAATTAACTCACGAATAATGCGCAGAATATGCGATTTCCCTTTTTTAGGCGGGATAAACAGTTCTATCTGGTCACTGAAGAATATCACACCGATTTTATCATTATTCTGTATTGCTGAAAACGATAACACCGCACACAATTCCGTTATCAGTTCACGCTTCATTTTTTCTTTTGTTCCAAAATCTTTTGATCCGCTCATATCCACTATCAACATCACAGTCATCTCGCGCTCTTCTTCAAAAACCTTTACATAAGGACTATTGAAACGAGCTGTTACATTCCAGTCAATCGTGCGGATATCATCACCAGGCATATATTCACGAACTTCACTGAAAGCCATACCCCGCCCCTTAAAGGCCGTGTGGTATTCCCCCGAAAAAATCTGGTTGGAAAGACCACGGGTCTTTATCTCAATCTTTCTTACTTTCTTTAATAATTCAGTTGTTTCCATTTTGGGACGGGAGACGAAGGGCGAGGGACGGAGGAGTGTTCCTGCCCTCTTTTTTACCTTCTCTTTTCTTCTAATGTTTTAATTGATTTTGCAACCATTGAAATAATTGAATCAAGTTTTGCGATTCTTTCATTAATAACTTCTTCTTTCAATAAAAATTTCGACTTCCTATACCACCCTTTGCTTTCCCTTGCAGAGCCTCTTGATATTCTTAAAAATTGCGGATACTCCTTTCCAAAACCTCTACCGTAGCCTTCCTCAATATTCGCAGATATAGAACCAACCGCTCGAATAAGTTGAGAAGCCACTTCCTTTCCTCTAAAATCTTTCCCTAATACTTCACAATCATTCCAACAGTCATCCCATAATTCAAGAGACATTTTGTAAAATATTAGTTCATCAAGTTTATCTTCCATCCTAACTTAAAGTATATTTCTACTCGCGTTACTCATAAACCTCGTCACTCGCCCTTCGCCTCTCGCCCCCTTCTTCATTAAGGTACTTCAACTGCGTTCAGAATTTCTGCAATAACATTTTCACTTGTGATATTTTCCGCTTCTGCTTCATAGGTCAGTCCAATTCTATGGCGCAATACATCGTTGCAAACGGCACGCACATCTTCAGGAATTACGTAGCCTCTGCGTTTGATAAATGCATAAGCTTTTGAAGCCAACGCAAGACTGATGCTTGCACGTGGCGAACCTCCGTAGCTGATCAGCGGTGCAATTTTATCCAGTTTATAATCTTTAGGAGCGCGGGTTGCAAAAACAATATCAATAATGTAACGCTCAATTTTTTCGTCCATGTAAACTTCGCGCACCACTTCTCTTGATTTCAGGATTTCAGCAGTAGTTAAGATTTTGCTTGTTTTAGGGAATACACCGCCTGCATTCTGACGAATGATCTTACGCTCGTCTTCTTTATTAGGGTAAGTAATCACCACTTTCAGCATAAAACGGTCAACCTGCGCTTCGGGAAGTGTATAGGTTCCCTCCTGCTCTATTGGATTTTGCGTTGCAAGAACAAGAAATGGTTCAGGCAATTTAAATGTCTGGTCGCCAATGGTAACCTGCTTTTCCTGCATGGCTTCCAGCAAGGCACTTTGCACTTTTGCGGGGGCACGGTTAATCTCATCCGCCAAAATAAAGTTAGAAAAAATAGGCCCTTTACGAACCGTAAATTCTTCCTTCTTCTGATTGTAAATCATGGTTCCGATCAAATCGGCAGGCAACAGGTCAGGCGTAAACTGTATGCGGCTGAAACCTGCATCAATGCACGAAGCAAGTGAATTAATCGCCAGCGTTTTTGCTAATCCGGGAACACCTTCTAGCAAAATATGTCCGTTGGAAAGCAAACCGATAAGCAAACGTTCAGTCATATATTTCTGACCAACAATTACCTTATCCATTTCCATTTGAATAAGGTCAACAAAAGCACTTTCGCGCTGTATTTTTTCGTTCAGTTCTTTAATATCCATAGGTGTGTAGCTTTTTAAATTGCGGACGCAAATTTAACATCTCTGAAGTATCAATAAACAAATAAGATTGGTTAAAAATTGTTAACGAATTTGTCAATGCCTATTGGTATTTAGTCAGCATGTAAAGTATTTGTAGTATTGCACTATAAATCCATGAAAATGAAAGCTAAAAATCTACTACTTCTGTTTCCCATATTGATTTTTTCGTGCAGTCAACCTTCTGAAAAACAATTCAGTTGGATAGAAGGAAAATGGGTGCAGTCAAATGGTGAAGCTAACTTCCATGAAGAATGGACAAGAGTAAATGATACCTTATTAATAGGAAAAGGCTTTATAATAGACGGCATCGACTCGCTTTTCTCTGAAAAATTATCGCTTCTTACATCAGGCGACCAAACAATTTATAGAGTAGAGATGACTACAGGACGGATTGCAGATTTCAAACTAACCGAGAATAGCGCAGATAAATTAGTTTTTGAAATGCCTGAAAATGACTTCCCTTCAAAAATCAGTTACACAAAAAAATCAGAGACAGAGTTGGTAGTTCTATTGGAAGGCAGTGAGAACGGGAAAGAGATAAAAGATGAATTAGTATTCTCGAAGCAATGATTTCAAAAGCTACTCTCAACGATGTAACCGCACTAAATGCGCTTATCAACTCAGCCTACCGTGGAGAAAGTTCAAAAGCGGGATGGACAACAGAAGCGGATATATTAGGTGGTCAGCGCACGGATGAGGAAGATTTAAAATCCATTATTTCAAAAAAAGATTGCACTATTCTAAAATATACTAATGATGCCGGTAAAACAATAAGTTGTGTACGTTTAGAAAAACATGACAACAAAATGTATCTGGGCATGTTAACGGTTTCACCTGTTTTGCAAGGTGGTGGAATTGGAAAACAAATGATGACTGCTTCCGAGAAGTTTGCACAAGAAGAAAATTGTATTGCCGTTTATATGCAGGTAATTAAAGGCAGAGATGAATTAATTGCTTGGTATGAACGTCAGGGCTACAGCGACACAGGAGAACGAAAACCTTTTCCTATGAGTGACCCGCGCTTTGGAATTCCCAGAAAAGAACTGGAGTTTATAATAATGGAGAAATTAATTAGCTGATGTGATGATTAGCTGATTTATTGGCATTGATTTCATCAGCTAATTATCTCATTTGCTAATCAGCTAATTTTTTTCTTACTTTTTTCAGCGTCAGCAAATTCATGGAATTGCTTCCCAGCCCTTCCACATCTTTATTTACAAAGCGCAGAACACGGTCATAATAAAGCGGAACAACCGGTGCATTATCAATGAGGATGCTGTCCATTTCACGATAGAGTGTATATCGCAAACTGTCATTCACTTCCTTCAAAGCAGTTTCATAAAGCTTGTCGTACTTTTCGTTCTTAAACAAAGTGTAGTTTGGTCCTTTAGGGGTGAAGTTTTTTGAATAATAAAGCGCGAGGTAATTTTCTGCATCGGCATAATCTGCAATCCATGACTTGCGCCAGAAAAGTGATTGTGCATTTGCTACCATTTCACCATGTGTTCCGGGCGGATTTACTTCCATCTTAATTTTCACCCCGATCTCTGAAAGCTGGTGTTGTATATATTCACATAGATCCAGATACTGACTCGTGGTATGTAGGGTGATTTCAGGCAAACCATTACCATTTGGATAACCCGCTTGTGCAAGCAACTCTCGTGCTTTGGCAGGATTGTAATCATATCCTTTCAACTCTTTGCTGAACGAAGGTAAGCCCTCGGGAACAAATCCATTCACCGCAGGTGTTCCAATGTTATTGCGGATATAACGCATCATTTTTACTCGGTCAATTCCATAATTAATTGCCTGACGGATTTCTTTTTTTCTGAGCGGACTGTTGCGCACAATTTCCAGACTATCGTTGACTACAAAACCAAGATATTCCGTATTCAAAAAAGGCTGAGAAATCAGGTTTACTTTGTCTTTGAATTCCCCCTTTAACTCACCCGAAGGAGTGATGATAGCATCTTTGTAACTCCCATCATCCAACCCCGAAAGCATATCGGTATTGCCTTTTACAAATTCAAGAAACGAGCTTTGCGGATCATTTATAAAAGTGATGGAAACAGCATCTAAATAAGGAAGTTTATTACCACTTTCTGTTTCAAAATAATTTTCGTTTTTGTGCAAAACTAATTTCACTCCTTCATACCACCATTTTATTTTAAATGGTCCTGTACCAACCGGATTTCTGCCAAAATCTTTTTCATAAAAATCAACTGCTTCTTTAGGAACTACGGAACAATATTGCATTGTCAGCATTCCTATAAAAGGTGGAAATGATGTTTTCAGATGAATAATAAAAGTTGAATCATCAGGTGCAGAAAAACCTTTGCCTTCGCTGAAATCAACATTATTAAAAATCCATCTTCCGGGAGAAATAACTTTTTCATCCACAATGCGATTGAAACTGTAAACAAAGTCTTGGGCAGAAATTTTTCTGCCCCTACGATCAGGAAAAACCTCACTGTCGTGAAAATACACATCATCGCGCAAATGAAAGGTATAAACCAAACCATCTTTCGAAATCTCCCAGTTCTTTGCAATGCAAGGTTGAATTCGTGTTTCATCATCCATCTGCACCAGGCCATTGAACAACTGATTTACTGCCCAGATGTTTGCCATCGTGCGCGAAAACGCAGGGTCAAGAGAAGTAATTCCTTTGGGTTCGTTGTAACGGAAAATAGTTTTGCCTTCGTGATTATTCTTATTTCCTGAGCAGGAAATAAGAAATGCAAAAGAGAAAATATAAAGAAGAGAAGTTCTGAATTTCACAGGGGCGAAGATATATGTTTTGAAAAGCACAATTTTCAAAACTCCCAAGCAAGTAATCCCCTCACCTCTTCAACCGACAAGGGCTTTACTTCCTTTAATTCAGAAGGGGAGTATTTTGCAATCAACCAATTCAATGCAGGTAAAATCCAAACTTTACTTTCTTCATTTAACTCATCAATCAGAATGGATATCTGATAAAGCGAAGTCAACTTTTCAAAAAATGGTTTGGCACTTGCCTCCGTTTCTTCAGGACTTAATGTCATTAGTTTCTCCGCAAAGAAGATGAGTTTATTCAATTCATCTTTCATCCATTTGCCATGTTCTTCATTATTTTCTGCACTGCGGGTAATCTCTTTGCAGATAGCAGCAAACCCTTTGGATTTGCCCATAGCGCGCAACATATCCAAAACAATAATATTTCCCGAACCTTCCCATATTGGCAAAACCAACATATCACGGAAAAGCTTTGGCATGACTCCATCTTCAATATAACCCAAACCTCCCATCAACTCCATGCTTTCACGGGTAATGTAAACACCTGTTTCAGCACTCCATTTTTTTGTCAACGGATTAATGATTCGGAATAATTGTGTTTCGTGTTCATTCCCCGCATCGGCTAAATCAAGCGTTTTTACAGCACGCCAAACGAGATAAAAATTAGCAACATTTAATGCACCCAATTCCGTCAGCTTAGTTCTTATCAGTGCATGCTCCAGCGCATTTTTTCCAAATGTAATACGATGCGATAAAAATTGAAAAGCTTCAATCAATGCCCTGCGCGAAGTGCCTAATGCAGCAACAGAATTATATAAGCGCGAAAGGTTAACCATCTCCACCATCACTTTAAATCCTTCAAATTCGTTGCCGACACGTTTACCTTCTGTATTGACAAGAATACATTCCGCACTTGCCATTGAACGCACACCCAGTTTATCTTTCAAGCGAATAACATCCATGTAATTCTTTTCTCCTGAAGGCAGAGTTTTCTCTACGAGAAAAATGGAAAGGCCTTTTGTTCCTTTTATGTTCTCATCGGTTCTCGCCAGCGCAAAAATCAAATCGGCATTGGCATTGCTGCAAAACCATTTCTCACCGTTCAGATAATAAGTATCGTCTTCTTTATGAGTTGCAGTAGTAATGCTTGCCCCCACATCAGAACCTCCTGTTTTTTCGGTCAGGAACATGGCTCCTGTAAATAATTCATCTGCGTTATTGGTGTAAATGTGAGGCAGCAAACGTGCTTTATCTTCTTCGCTGCAGAAGATATCAATCAATCGTGCAACACCGTCAGTCATGCAAAGCGGACAGAATTGTCCGCACTCACTCATGGCATATAAATAACCGGAAGCAAAACCTAATCGCTGTGTTTCATTGCCAAATTGCTCACGCAATTTCGGCTCCCATTTCACACGAAACATTTCACTTTGCACCGCAATTTTCATCAAATCCCAATACGCAGGATGGAAACGGATTTCATTAATCGTTTCGCCCAGCATGTTGCGTTTTACCAGAACCGGACCTTGTTTATCAGCCAGCATAGAAAGTTCATTCATCACTCCTGCTGCTTGTTTACCAAGCCTTTCCAGTTTTTCATTCATGTAGGTAAAACCACTTTCAGAAACATTGTTTTTAAAATAGTTCCGAAGGATCTTATCGCTCTGATAAAAGTTTTCGCTGGCTTTGAAATCAGCATTTAACACCCTGTTCTTTTCCTGCGGGTAGCGGTTGGTGGTAGAAACGGTAGTTTTCATTTAAAAGATATTTCCACAAATATAAACGTTACATTTAAGATGAAACATGAGCGTTGTTTCCCTGTATAAATCTAAAATCGCTAACTTTACAGTCCCTGAAAAAGCGAGCTTTAGACAGAAAATGGAAACCACGATTGATTTAGAAGCCGAAAAGAAAGAAATTCTTAAAGCCTACCGACACTTACTGCGCAACACCAAACGCTACCAAGCTAAAGGTGATTTGCAACTTATCCGTAAAGCTTTTGACCTTGCCCTTGAAGCGCATAAAGACATGCGTAGAAAATCGGGTGAACCTTATATTTATCATCCGCTTGCCGTTGCCGAAATTGTTACTGCCGAAATTGGTTTGGGCGCAAAATCCATTGTTTGTGCGCTGCTGCACGATGTTGTGGAAGACACGCACATTACATTGGAAGACATACGCAGTATGTTTGGCGACAAGGTTGCAACCATCATTGACGGGCTGACAAAGATCTCCGGAGTTTTCGACCATACTTCCGCTACTACATCCATACAGGCTGAGAATTTCCGTAAGATGTTGCTCACGCTCAGTAGCGATGTGCGCGTAATCCTTATCAAGCTTGCTGACCGTTTGCATAACATGCGCACATTGGATTCAATGGCTCGTGACAAGCAACTGAAAATTGCATCGGAAACATTGTATTTGTATGCACCGCTTGCGCACCGCTTAGGTCTGTATGCGATTAAGACTGAGATGGAGGATCTGTCGCTGAAATACACCGAACCAGAAGTGTATGAAAGCATCAGCAATAAGTTGGTAGAAACACAGCGTCAACGTCAGCGTTTTATCAATAAATTCAGCTTCCCAATTATGAATTCGCTGAATGAAGCAGGGCTTGATTTTGATATAAAAGGGCGCACAAAAAGCATTTATTCCATCTATAAAAAGATGAAAAAACAGGAAGTTCCATTTGAGGAAGTCTATGACCTGTTTGCCATCCGAATCATATTAAATTCAACATCCGAAAACGAAAAATCTGATTGCTGGCGCACCTACTCAATCGTTTCGGATCACTACGTTCCCAATACTGAACGTATGCGCGACTGGATTTCAACGCCAAAATCAAACGGATATGAATCGCTACACACCACAGTGATGAGCGGAACAGGACAGTGGGTTGAAGTGCAAATCCGTACCAAACGCATGGACGACATTGCAGAGAAAGGTCTTGCCGCACATTGGAAATACAAAGAGTCAAGCGGTGAGAATGTGTTGGAAGAATGGATAGCAAAGATCAGGGAAGTGTTGGAGAACCCTGACCCGAATGCGTTGGATTTTATTGACGATTTTAAACTTAATCTTTTTGCGGAAGAGATTTTTGTATTTACTCCGAAAGGCGAATTGAAAACACTTCCTGTTGGTGCAACATCACTTGATTTCGCATTTGAAGTTCACTCCGAAGTGGGCATGAAATGTATCGGTGCAAAAATCAATAACAAACTGATGCCGCTTAGCTATAAGCTGAAAAGTGGCGACCAGATTGAAGTGCTTACTTCATCCAAACAATACCCAAAAGAAGACTGGCTGAATTTTGTTGTTACTGGCAAAGCAAAATCAAAAATCAAGCAGGCGCTGAAAGATGAAAAACGCCAGCTTGCGGAAGAAGGAAAAGAAATATTGGAACGCAAATTCCGCAACCTGAAAGTTAAACCGGACAACAACACCATCAACCGATTGGTGAAGTATTACAAAATGATGAGTCCGCTTGACTTCTATTACCGCATCGCCAATAAAAATATTGACTTGCATGATTTGAAAGAAGCATTGGAAGACCCTGATAAGAAAGGCTTCTTCGGTTATCTGAAACGTTTTATTCCGGGTTCAAAAGAAAAAGAAGAAAAGCCTCAACAAATTGAAAACCTTGTCGCTGACTTAAACGGAAAACCTGCACAACTGTTGATTGGCGATAATTTAGAAAAGCTGGATTATACACTTTCAAAATGCTGCAATCCAATTCCGGGTGATGATGTATTTGGATTTATCACCATCAACGAAGGAATAAAAATTCACCGTGTAAGTTGTCCGAATGCGATACAGTTGATGGGCAAACATGCTTACCGTGTTATCAAAGCAAAATGGACCAGCAAAGAATCAATTGCTTTCCTTGCAGGTTTGAAAATTACCGGAATTGATGAAGTGGGAATAGTAAATAACATCACCAAAATAATCTCCAGCGAATTGCACGTAAACATGCGCTCCATCAGTTTTGAAGAACATGACGGAACATTTGACGGAACCATTATGGTTTATGTTCACGACACACAACACCTTAACAGCCTTGTGAATAATCTGAAGAAAGTAAATGGTGTGCACACGGTTACCAGAATGGATTCTAATTAAAAGCCTCACCCTGCCCTCTCCAAAGGAGAGGGTTAAAGCATGAAAGCACCCAAGCCCCAAGCCGAGAACATTAACAAAAACAGGAAAGCCTCTTTCGAGTATTCTTTTCTGGAAAAATATGTTGCAGGCATGCAACTCACCGGTCCAGAAATTAAATCGATTCGCGACAAGCAGACCAATATCTCTGACGCGTATTGCATTTTTATTGATAATGAACTGTGGGTAAAAAACCTACACATCTCCAACTATACCGAAGCCTCCTACAACAACCTTGACCCTAAGCGCGACCGCAAATTATTGCTCAACAAAAAAGAGCTGAATAAACTTTCGGAAAAGCTGAAAGATAAAGGACTTGCCATTGTACCCACCAAACTGTTTATAAGCGAAAGCGGTTATGCCAAACTGGAAATTGCATTGGCTAAAGGAAAAAAGATCTACGACAAGCGCGAGGACATCAAAGGCAAAGATGCTAAGCGCAATATGGACAGAGCGATGAAGAATCGTTAAAAACTAAAACAGTCCGAAGAACATTTTCTTTCCGGACTTCCTTTCCTGTTCTCTAATTGATTTTTTATTGGCGTGATAATTAAGCGGAAGAAATTCCTGCAACAGGTTTGCGTATAGTTCGGTGGTGGTTAATTCTTCTTTATGCTCATCTTCGTGTTTTGAATTTTGAGCAAGTTTATCATCATTGTAATGATAGATATTCCATTCTCCATTATTGTATTCAAGTGCAGTCAGGTTTTCTACCCAATCACCTGAATTGAGGTAAGTAATATTTCCCTTGTCAGTTTTTATGTTCCGGATTTCAGGTTTGTGGATGTGACCGCACACAACATAATTGTAATCGTTAGAAATTCCGATTTCGGCAGCAGTAAGTTCAAAGTTGTTGGCGTGTTTTACTGCGCCTTTAACACTGTCTTTTATTTTCTTGGAGAGTGATATTTTTTCTCTTCCTGTCTTTTCCAGTATGCGGTTTATAAAGCGATTGAAGACAATAAGTAAGTCATAGCCTTGTCCGCCCAGCTTTGCAATCCACTTGGTGTGTTTCATGGTTACATCAAACACATCACCGTGAAAAATCCATGCTCTTCCTGCTTCAAGGTTGAGCACAATTTTATTGACGATTTTAAATGAACCTAATTCAAAACCCTCAAACTTGCGCATCATCTCGTCATGGTTTCCGGTAACGTAATACACCTTTACGCCTTTGGCTATCATGCCTGTGATTTGTTTTATCACCTGCATGTGCTCTTTAGGGAAATAGCTTTTACTGAATTGCCAGATGTCTATGATATCACCATTGAGAACCAGCGTTTCGGGTTTTATGCTTTTAAGGTATTTAACTAATTCGGCTGCATGGCAACCGTAGGTGCCGAGGTGTACATCAGAGATAACAGCTACCTCTACTTTGCGTTTTGGGAGTTTAGTTTCTGTCATTTTTTAACGCTGCAATAAGAACAAATATCTATGGCCGCATAATCAGAACCGGTGAAATAGAACAAACCGATTTTCTCGCCTGAAGAAGAGAGTTTAAAATTCGTGTGAATATCATCTTCAACCGTATTCATTTTATCGCACCAGATGATAAGACTGCCGTAAGGCTCTATAGTAAGTTCGGGAAGTTCAAACTTGGCAGGTTTACTTTCAACATCATCTGTTAAAAACCATTTTCCGCTTTCAAGTGTTAGGGTATTTCCTGTGGTGTTGAATAACTCTATCCAGTCTTCGGCATTGCCGAATTCGTTTTCTTTCTGAGAGCCCGCAGCAGAGAAACTATTGATGATAAGAATCCCGTGTGTGCCTTCGGTGAAAGTTGTTGCGACTTTAGATGCACTTGGCTTAGCGGGAGAAATGCTTGTTTCCTTTTTGCAACCAATGGCAAGAATAAACAGAAGAAATAGTATTGTATTTTTCATGTTGCAAAATTCAGCCACGAAGAAGAACTGAATACTAACGCTCTGTTAATTCTCGGTTAATTAAAAAAGCCCTCTTACATTTCTGCAAGAGGGCTTCTGTGTTTCTCGTCATGCTGAACTTGTTTCAGCATCTCTTAATGAGAACCTGAAACAAGTTCAGGGTGACGGTTTCTATCTAACCACCAACTTCACAGTTTTGGCAGATTTATCAGTAACAATGCGGGCGAAGTATAAACCTGCAGGTTGTTGCTGTGCATCAAACTTCAAATTATGTGTTCCTTCCGTTGCTTTACCGTTGAACAGGTTAGCAACCAGTTTACCTTCCATATTGAATACAGTAACATTCATGTTGGTTTTCTCATTCAGGGTAACCGCAATAGTAGTTTCACCGCTGAAAGGATTTGGGTAAGCCAACACGTTTGCAATAGCAGGAATATGGTCTTCAACACCAACTGTTACGTTGATATTCTGAACCAGCGTATCATTACCGCAAGGGCTGTAAGCAATTAATGTAACCACATAAGTACCGCTTGTAGTGTATGTATAAGTAGGGTTCTCATCTGTTGATGTTGCACCGCTTACACCAAAATCCCACAGGTAAGAATCTGCATCGGTAGAAGTATTGGTGAAAGAAGCTGTAAACTGATCCGATGAAGAAGTGAAATCAGCAGTAGCGCCTACTAAGAAAATAGTTCCTGTGTAAACAGTGTTCTGCGGATCCCAGTTAGCCCAGCAAGCTGTCCAGTCTGTTGCACCAAAAGCACCTTTATAAGTAACATCTTCAAAGAAGGCATCCTGCAAATTAGCGTTGGTAAAATCAGCACCACTCAATAATGGTGAACCTGATTGTGGTAACAACACAGGTGCTGTTAAATCGTTGGTAGGGTAATCAACCAACAGATTATTGTTATCGGTAAGCAGGGTATTATTAAAACCTGAAGTATTGAACCAGGTGGTAATATCCCAGCTGCTACCAGAAGCAACAGCAAGTGGTGTAGTACATGCTGAAAGAATGTTGTTGCGGTATTGCAACAGATTATTGGTTGCATTGCTCTCGGTTGTTGCAGCATCAATTAACAAACCGGTTGGGTAACCTGCTTCTACTGTATTGTAAATGCTGGTTTGTGTGTTTCTGCGCAAGTGAGCCGCACGTTTGTAGTTGCTGTTGATGGTAGTATTAGCATCTAACAGCGGACCAAAAATGCTGAAGTTCGAGAAGATAGGGTGAGTAACCGGTGTAGCAGTTGTTCCGCTTGCATCGTTATCACTTTCAAAACCATTTGAACCGCTTTGGTCAGCTACAGCCGCATCACGGATAGAAACACCGAATTGCAATTTTCCGCTGAAACCGTTGTCGGTATCAAAATCATCATCCCAACCGCGGTGTGCGATAAGGTGTTTTGCATTTACGCTTCCGCCAAACCACTCATAAGAGTCATCGCCTGAATAAGAAATCTGAATGTTTTCAATTACTGTTCCGCTACCTACTCCACCTAATGTTAATCCATTAATCTCTTGGTTTGGTTGGAAAGGAATTCCGGGGAACTCAATACGTAAATAGGTTAAAGAACCTGAGTTGTCAGCATCATCAGGGCTGTTACCACCACCGAATGTTGCTCCTGTTCCGCCTTCTACAACACCTTCGCCACCGGGCAGGTTGATGGTAGCTTTACCGCAAAGGATAATGCCACCCCAATCTCCATAGCTACGTTGACCTGCAGCTTGGTTAGATGTGAAAACAATTGGTTGATTTACTGTTCCGTTTGCAATCAGTTTACCGCCACGCTCAACAATAAGTGTTGCTTTGGTTGATTGCTCGCCACGGATAAGTGTTCCGGGTTGAATAGTAAGTGTAGCACCATCTTTCACGTAAACAAAACCACTTAATAAATACGTGTTGGTATTGTACCATGTTGTGTTGGTAGTGATGTTTCCTGTAACAGTAATTGCTTCGCTGCTCAGGTTCATGGTTTGTGTGTTGCTATTTGTTCCGCAAGAATTGGTTGCAGTTAAAACAACATCGTAAGAACCATCTGCTGCATAGTTATGTGTAGCATTGGTAGTAGTTGCGTGTGCGCTTCCATCACCAAAATCCCAGTCGTAGGTATTTCCGTTTCCGGTTGAAGTATTGGTGAAGTTTACCAGCAATGCAAAACCTTGTGCTACAAAATGAGCGGCAGGTGCTGCGTTTACGGTTACGGTAGTTTGTGTTGAAGCTGCAGTGCAACCGTTTCCATCGGTAACGGTAACACTGTAAACACCTGTAGCATTAACGGTGATAGCTTGTGTAGTTGCTGCATTGCTCCATAGATATGACGCATTAGAAGCAGCAGTTAAAGTAATCGTGTTAGGTGTGCAGAAAGTAGTAGCTCCGCTTGGAGTAACAGTAGCATCGGGTGTGTTCACCGTTACAGTAGTTGCAGCCGAAGTAGCTGTGCAACCTCTTGCGCTCCAAACCTGAACTGAATAATCGCCTGAGGTAGTAACGTTAATAGATTGTGTAGTTGCTCCGTTGCTCCACAGGAAAGAAGTTCCTGCGCTGGCAGTTAAAATTACTGAACCACCGTTGCAAAATGTTGTTGGTCCGTTTGCATTGATAGCGATTACAGGAGTGTAATCAACCGCTCCGTTGTAGATTTCGTTTTGCGGATCCCATTCTGTCCAGCAAGATGTCCAGTCTTCAGAACCAAAAGCACCACGGAAAGTAGTAGGCTCAAAATATGAATCCTGTAATTGAGCATCGGCAAAGCTTGCACCGCTCAAAAGTGGTGAACCAGTTTGTGGTAAAAAATTGGGGTCAGCTAAGTTGTAACCATCAGCTACCATTAAATCAGTAGTGTTTGCCAATAAAGTATTGTTAAAACCTACAGTATTGAACCATGCACCGATATCCCATGTGCTTGAAGCAATGGTATCCATCGGGTTTGGGCAACCTGCGATTATGTTGTTTTGAAATTTAAGTGTGCCGTTGGTTGCGTTGGCTTCGGTTGTAGCGGCATCAATCAATAAGCCGGTAGGAAAACCGGAAATCATTGAATTGAAAATATTGGTTGCTGTGTTTCTGCGAAGGTGAGCACCTCTTTTATAGTTGCTGTTAATAGTAATGTTTGCGTCAACTTTAGGACCAAAGATGCTGATGTTAGAAAACACAGGATGTGTTTGTGGTATTCCCGCAGTTCCTGTAGCATCGTTATCGCTTTCAAAACTGTTTGAACCGCTTTGGTCGGCAGTAGCAGGGTCGCGTAATGAAACTCCGTACTGAATTTTTCCGCGAAAACCATTGTCGGTATCAAAGTCATCGTCCCAGCCACGGAAAGCAACCAGACGTTTTGCGTTTACTGCTCCTCCGAAGAACTCATAGGAGTCATCACCGGAATAAGAAATCTGTACATTCTCGATAATAGTTCCGCTACCAACTGCGCCCAAGGTAAGACCGTTAATCTCTTGGTTAGGTTGGAAAGGAATTCCGGGAAACTCAATACGCACGTATTTTAGTGTTCCTGAGTTGTCGGCATCATCGGGTGTTAAACCACCACCATAATAAGAGCCTACACCGCCTTCTATAACGGCTTCGCCTCCGGGCTGGTTGTTGTTTGCTTTTCCGCAGATGATAAGGCCACCCCAGTCGCCATAGTTACGCGCTGTTGGTGATTGGTCTGAGGTGAATACAATAGGTTGGTTAGGAGTTCCTATTGCCATGATTTTTGAGCCGCGCTCAATAATAAGCGTGCCCTGTGAAATTTTTTCTCCTTTAATAACAGTGCCTTCCTGAATGGTAAGCACTGCATTGTTTTTTACATACACCCAACCGCTTAACAAATATACGTTGTCATTTGTCCAGTTGGTGTTGGTGGTAATATCGCCCGTAACGGTGATGTTGGCTGCGATACTACCGGCAATGGTGGCAACAATGAGTGCTGCCGCAAGTAATAGTTTTCGTTTCATTTGTTTTATTGTTTTTAGTTGGCGCAAAACTATTGGTGCAACATCACGACAGAATAAATTTGAGGTTACATGATTCTTATGATTGTGTTAAGGGAGTGTGAACAGA
This sequence comes from Bacteroidia bacterium, assembly GCA_020054035.1. Lineage (GTDB taxonomy): Bacteria > Bacteroidota > Bacteroidia > SXHM01 > SXHM01 > SXHM01. The sequence goes on from JAGVLY010000017.1 coordinate 22,402, forward strand.
GTTTCCTGAAAACAACAAAGCCCCGCAATTGCAGGGCTTTGTTTACAGAAACGTTTAGCTTTTACACTTCTTTTACGGTAATGGTTTGTTCTACGCTAAACTCGCCAATGGGCTGTTCGTTTTTAAAGTAGCGCAGACGGTAAGTCCATTTTTGGCTGGTGCCTGATGGCGGTAGCGGGCTTTTGTCAAGGTAATTGGGTGTAAGATCAAAGTCAAGGCGGGCAAAGCTGCCGTTGTCCACCTTTTTTTCAATGAAAATGCCATCGCTTTTCAGCTTTTTCCAGGTTATTAAAACCTGCCCGGCTACCAGTTCTAAGGTAAACACGGGTTTGTAAGTGCTGTAATCCACAGTGCTTTCGGGGGCTTCAATCATCAGGTCTTCGCCAATGGCTTTGGTGTAGTTCTGGTGTGCTTTAATTCGTGAGGCAAGGGTTCGGAAGCGGCCTTCAACATTGGGCTGTATGGTAACAGCTGATGGAGGCACGCTAACATCCGGAGCAGTAGGAAACGGAGGTATTATAGTTCCATCGCCTCCATAGCGCATCTGGTTTTTAAGTTTGGTCCAGTCCTGGGCAAAGGCCGGAATTACAGCATGTTTTGGGATTACATACTTAACCCAGTCTGCATCAACATCCACTGAGGCTACCTCGGCCGGTGTGATGCCAAACATACCCGCATAAAGCGGTAGTTTTTCTTTGAAGTTTTCGATTTGCAGTAGAAAATCGATGTCTGAATTTTTTACATAGGGTGCCATAGTTTTTTGTTTTAAGGGTTAATATTCAGGGTTAATTGGTTTTAAAAAGAATTGTCCGTAACAGCATTTTGCTGATTGTGTCTGTGGCAGCAACAACTGGCGCAATGGTGGCAACAGCTGACGCTATGATAGCGACAAGTGTGTCTGAGCTGGACACAACTGTGTCTGAGGTAGCAACAGCTGTGTCTATGGTGGCAACAGGTGTGTCTGTGGCAGCAACACCTGTGTCTGTGGCAGCAACAGCTGTGGCTGCGGTACCGACAGCTGTTACTGTGGTGGCGACAACTGTTTCTATGTCAGCGCCAGCTGGCGCTATGGTGGCAACAGGCGCTTCTGTGGCAGCGACAGCTCTGTCTGTGATAGAAACTTGGTGCTTTGTATTCAAAATCGGTTTTTTAGTTCTGGTTTAAGTTATTAAAGCGCTCGGCATAATAAGGTGATACCTCTGAAAAGGGAATGCCCAACTGCTCACACATTACGCTTATCTTTTGGGGCGATGCAAACTTGGTACCTTTATAGTAACAGCATCCGTTGGTTTCGCAAACGCCTATTTTTTGAAGAAATAGTTCTCTTGATATCTTGTATTTTTTTACAACCTCCAGAAAATCGAGGTGCAGTATTTTGCAGAAATCTTGGTAGCGCATTTTTCCCTGATTGAGTGCAAGGCAAATGGAAGAAAAAATGAAATAATTTTATAGTATATTAGAGATTGTTGAGGTAATTCCTACTTATAAGGGGAATTGTGGCAAGTTTTTATAGATTTGTTGAGGATATTTAATGTTAGTGGCTATTATAACGACACACAGCACATGGTAAACCGACAAGTAAATAAACAGGACATTTTAGAGGCGTTGACCTTCATTGACAAAAATGGAGTTCCGTCAAACAGACGTGCGACTAAATACAATCTGTATCATAACGACAAATCCTATCCGCCTAAATACGTTCTATCAATTGCGACAAAAAATGCCACAGGCAGAGTGTAACCCTCCCTCTTTTCGGACTACTATTATTTTTACAAATTAAATTCATTTTGTTGTTGTTGGCTTGTTGACATAGCCAGCCGCTCTAAGCCGGATTTAAAAACTGCATTGCAGCTTTATTCCTCCACCGTTTCCTGCGCTTTAATAAGGTCTTTTGTTTTCTTTGCTAAGTAGAGCATTTCCGTTGCTATCTGGCGATTAAGCTCCTCATACTTTTGTTTCTCCTGTGGTGTTTTTTCAAATATGGTAGGGCTTTGGTAGGCAAGCTCTATGTTAGGAAAACTGGCAGCAATGTTTGATTTTTCGCCCGAGGTACACACATTTACTACCACGCTTTTCTCTTTATCAATAGTTCCGAAATCAGCTTTAGATACCATGTATTCAAGCGGAATATCTTTTCCTACATAAATAACATACCCGTTTGTTTCCTCCATAGCGGTGTAATAAAACCCTGAAAGTTGAAGAACATTTACTACTTCAGGATAAACGGCTGAAGCCACATCGCCTATTGAAAAAGCAAACTTCTGGTTCAGTCCGTAAAAAAGAAACGCTGTTTGCGCCCAGGTTTGCAGCAGCATGGTGCGCCTTGAGTTGGTATGGCAGGTAAAGCCGATGTATTTCTTTATCGTTAGCTGCTCTGCAATACTATTAAGCATTGCTTTCCGCTCTACAGGGATGGATGCAAATTCTTTTTTAGTCTGGCGGCAGAATTTATCCAACTCATCGTTAAATCGAATATCTTGTGAATAGCCGATTTGTGTGGCCATCATTAAAAATGCGAACAGTATTTTTTTCATTGGAATAATTTTTAGCGCAGCATTGAAGCTGCATTCTTTTTCGGAGTTAATAAAATGTTGTCAAAAAAAATCTTTTACCACATAGGCACATAGAAACATAGGGTTTCATCCGCCTAAGGCGGATGTTTTTCTAATGTGACCTATGTGCCTATGTGGTTCCAATTTCTTAAAATCTGTAATTAAAGCCCAGCGTGTAATAACTTCCTCTGCGGTAGCTTTGCATTTGCTGGTCGTTGTTGCGGGTAACTTTACCGTCTTCGTTGGCATCCTGCACCAGCAGGTAAGGCTGGTTAAGAATATCCTGTATCCCGAATTTCACATCGAGGCGTTTCCAAAAACGTTTGGTAATGGTAAGGTCAAGCGTATTGCGCGGCATCTCATACACATCAGGTGTTCCGTATGAACCAACAATAACAATACGCTCCCCTATTACATTGTAAAGCAAATTCACCTGCAAGCCAATCGTATCGTTCTGATAATAAATTCCGCTATTGATGATGTAAGGCGATTGCCCCATCATCGGGCGGTTTTCACTTTGGCCTTGTGCTTTGTCGCCAAGGTTTACTTTGCTCCAGATATAACTTGCGTTCAATACTACCCCTAAGTTTCTTACAAAAGGTGTATTCAATGCATTGAATGATTTACGCACTTCCAGTTCTATCCCTGTGCTGCTTGCTGATTCTGCATTACGGTAAGTGTAATTGCGTGTTCCTCCCGAACCTGTACCCGGAACAAAGTATGTTTCAATTGGGTTGATAAAATTCTTATAGAACGCACCCACACTGATGATTTCACCAAGATTAGGATAATATTCCCAACGTGCATCGTAGTTATAAATGCTTGGCGTTTGCAGTGAATCATTTCCGTAGTTCACACTGTTAAAGTTGAAATCATAAAACGCATAAGGCGCAAGCTCTCTGAACTCTGGACGGTTAAGCGTAATACCAAAACCACCGCGTATCAACATCTTCTCGCTGATGTTGGCAGTTAAGTTTGCCGAAGGCAACAAACGGATAATGTGGTTATCCACATTCACAGGATTGCCTGTAACCGTGTGGCTTTCCAAGCGCTGACGATTATTCTCAACCCTTGCTCCTGTGTGCAGGTTCAGCCATTTTGCAAAAGGAATATCCAACGCAAGGTAGTAAGCAATCAAATCGTTTTGTGCAGTGTAGGTATCGCTTTTGCGGGTGTCTTCATCAATCTTTAATCCGGTAGTGGAGTTAATGTTGGTGTCATTAAAAAGCTGGTCAATAGATAATTCGCGCAGGCTATTATCAAACTGAAAAACATTAGCAGATGCATAACCAAGGTTGCGTGCACTAAACTGTCTCCACTTGCGCTCGAGGTAAAGCCCCGCAGTAACCTTCGGCTCAAACTTTCCGATGTGCAGTTTCTGTTCAATGTTTGCAGTTCCGGTCATCAATTCTTCATACAGGTCAAAGTACAATCTTCCCAAGAAGAAAGGAGTTGCACCAAAGGGAACGTAGGTTTGATAAGGGTCTGAGGCAGGAGCATTAATGTCTTTTGCTGTGCGCACACGTCTCCAGTCCGGCTCTTCTTTCTTTGCTTTTGAGTAAGCAAGCGTCCAGTCAATTTTAGTTTTGTCTTCAAACAATTTGTGCTCACCGCTTAACTGTCCGGTGTAGATACTGCGGTTCATATAGTAGTACGAATACTCTTTGCGCAGCTCGCCTTCTTCAAAATTCTTACCGTCACGCAAGGTGCTTTGGTTCATACCCGCCTTATTAAAGATGTTTTTGAATTCAATTTTATGGTTCAGGAAATTGAACGACCAATTGTGCAACAAACCAACACGAACATTATTACTGTAACGGCTGTCGTTGTAATCAAAGATAGTATCGCTGTATCCAGTTTCAGGGTTAAAGGTGTTGTAATCCGTTCTGCGCGAAACAAAATATTGGTTGGTGTTGCTATAGTTCAATGCAGTAATGTGTCCTACGTGTACTTTCTTAATATCAAACTTACGTGCAAACGTAAAATTGAAACGTTGGTCAGGTGCAGCCTTAGAGGGAACAGTGCTCCAGTTATTACTTAGTGAGCGACCAAGTGCAGTCAATTGTTCCATATCATTAGAATTGGAAACATCACGCACGTTAGCTGGAAAGTCTTTAGGCAAAGAGCGGCTTCCGTCATCAAAACCCATCCAATCAGTTTTACTTCCCGGATTCATGTAAAAATCATTGAACGTTGTGCCTTGTCTGTAAGAAGCCGAGTAACCTGCAGAAACCATATTTTCATCAGGTGTATTTTTAGTAAACACTTTGATTACACCGCCTCCAAACTCTCCTGATATTTCAGGAGCGGGGCTTTTGTAAATCAAAATTCGGTCAATCATAGCACTTGGTATCATATCGAATGAAAAGGCTTTCACATCCGATTCGGTGCTGGGCGTTGTTACGTTATTAAGGTAAACAGAATTATAGCGTTCGCTTAGTCCGCGCACCATAACAAAACGGTCGTTCATAATAGTAACACCCGGTACACGCTTAATAACTTCTGATGCATCTCTGTCCTGCGATTTAGCAATCTGTTGCGAAGAAATTCCGCTTACTACGGCAGTGCTGCGTTTCATTTCGGTAAGCACTGCGTTTTCAGTATGCGTTACTTTTTGCGCTGAAACTTTTGTCTCTTTCAACTGCTGAGCTAAAGATTGAACAGTGAAATCAATAGTAGTTGTTTCGCCTGCGGTAACAGCCACTCCTGTTTTTACAACAGTTTCGTAGCCTACAAAACTTGCAACTATTTCATAAACACCTTCGCTGACAGTAATCTTATAATTTCCGTCAAAATCAGTAGTTGAACCGTTAGCAGTTCCTTTAATACTTACGTTTGCAAATGGAACAGGCATGGGTTTTCCATCCACTACTTCCGTTACTTTCCCGATAACAAAACCGGGTTTTTCATTGTAAGCAAATGCCGAAACGGCAAGGAGAATAGCAGTAAAAAGTGTTACTGATTTTTTCATTAAGAGTTGTTGTTTTTTCACGCTGCAAAACAAAGCCAACAGTGTAATTACACAATGAACTAAAGGTTAAGGAAATGTTAAGTGTCGGATTGGGCATTTATTTAAAACCCTATTGAAATCAGATAAATATGCCAATGGAGGATTTAAAACAGAATTAACACTAACGTAATGTTGTAGAATCTTTGCAGAGGTAGTTTTGCTGCCTAACTTCTGCGGGCCATGAGTGCAAAAACTACCAACCATCCTAAAATACTTCTTGTTGATGACGAACCAGATATTCTGGAGTTCCTGAAATACAACATAGAAAAGGAAGGCTTTCTTGTTTACACAGCTAATAACGGAAAAGAAGGAGTTACACAGGCATTGAAACATCTTCCGCAGCTAATCCTGTTAGATGTAATGATGCCCGGTATGGACGGGATTGAAACTTGCCAGGTGTTACGCGATTCCTCCGTATTAAAAGATACAGTAATTGCATTTCTGACTGCACGAAGCGAAGACTACTCGCAGATTGCAGGCTTTGAAGCCGGTGCTGATGATTACATCAGCAAGCCCATAAAGCCAAAAGTTTTGGTGAGCAGAATCAAAGCTTTGCTGCGCAGAAAAAACACCCAAACAGTTTTGCCTACTGAAGAAACAGCAGATATAATGATCGATCCTGATCGTTTTATTGTTATTAAAAAAGGGGAAGAATTAAACCTACCGCGCAAAGAATTTCAGTTATTAAATCTTCTGATGTCAAAGCCCGGAAATGTTTTCACACGTGAAAACATTCTTAGCGACATCTGGGGACATGAGATTGTTGTAGGCAACCGCACCATTGATGTACATATCCGTAAGCTGCGCGAAAAATTAGGTGATGAATATATCCAGACTATTAAAGGGGTGGGATATAAATTTATGGGGTAATTATTCCAAACTGAATTTCACAGGAATAGTCATTTGCACCGAAACCTGTTTGCCATCTTGTTTGCCGGGTGTAAAATCTTTGAGGGAGGAAACAACACGCACCGCTTCGTTATCTAAATCTTTACTTACGCTCTTCCACACCTTCACATTAGTTACTTTGCCGGCTGCGCTTACCACATAGCTGATGTACACTGTTCCTGAAACGGCTTGTTCTTTTGCCGTCTGCGGGTACTTAACATTATCCTTGATGTGTTTTTTAAGCGCTTCGTTACCTCCGGGATATTGAGGCATTTCGTCAGCAAAAGCATAAACCTTAGTGTCTCCGTTTTGTGTTTGAACTTGCTGTTCAACATCCCTTCTGCCTTGCTCTACTTCAGCTTTCTCTTCAGCAACTTTGCGTGTGTCGTATGCAGCAACTGATGCGGCTTCCTGAGTGGATGTTGTTCTTGAAGCAGCCTCATCTTTTGCTCTTTTTTCAGCTTCCTTTTGGGCTTTCTTATCCGCAGCTTTATTCTTTGATGCAGTAGCAACCTCAACAGACGAAAGGGTTTTAGTGTTTTCTCGTTCAACATTTTCAGAAATTCCATCGCTCACATATTTATCTGAGTCAAACCTGAAAACAGTGTCGGTATAACCTGCTTGGCCTGCACCGGTCTGAGGATTGTAAAACATAGGAGCTGAATTGGAAGCCCCGCCTGTTGCCTTCATAGTTGCATAATCCGCTGGCAAATCATCATCTGCTGTTAATGATTCTGCTTTACCTGTTCCGTTTGCTACTAATCCCTCATCAGTCTTTGTCAGCGGTAATTTATACAAATCCTGCGCAGGCGACTCCAGCAAAGGAGCTGCATCAGGCGGCAGAACCACCGCGTTGCCGGCAACAGCACTATCCAATAAAACATTTTCTGTGTCTTTTACTTCTGCATTATTTTCTGCCAATACTTTTTCTTCAGCTTTATTTTGAGCAACATCACTTTTAAACGGTGGATTTAATGCAACATATAATACACCTCCGCCCAAGACAAAGAACAAAGCTACTGCAGCAGCTAACCGCAGAAAATTCATCTGAATCACTTTACCGCCTGCCCTTTCAGGCTTACCATGATTGGCAATCTTTTCATTTAACTGAACAATGGCTGCACGCGAAGATTCTTTGCTCTTCATCAGCGAAATACCTTCCAGTGCATCACGACAAAAATCACAATCGTTAATGTGTATCTCCACCTGCTTTTTCAGATGAACACCCAATTTACCATGCGCATATTCTGTCAGTGCTTCTTCTGAAAGACAGCCTGTTTCGTCAAATATTTTCACATTCTTTGAACTCATTGTATTAAGGACTTTGCCTTTTTTCAGTTAAAAATATTTTCAAATTCCTTTTTCCGTTCTGGATATAACTCTTCACCTGCATCATAGTGTAGCCTGTTATTTCCGAAACCTCTTCGTAAGACTTACTCTGCATATAAAACAATTCCACACACACTTTCTGCTCTTCTTTTAAATGTTCTATTCCTTCATACAAATTCTTATCCAACATCTCTTGCTCCTCTCCGTTTGTATGATGCAAAGGTTCATCAATTTCCATAAGCGTAAGTGAATCTTTCCCGAATTCATCCACATGGTTAGCCTGCGACTTATCTTTTCTCAGCTTCATCAGGCAATGATTTTTACTCACGCTGTAAAGCCATGATTTGAAATTATCCACATCGTGTTTCTTTAAATCAATCAATAGCTTTTCAAAGATTTCCATTACAGCATCTTTCGAACCTTCTTCATCTTTCAGGTATTTCATGCACACACCAAAAACCAAGTGTGTGTAGCGCTGAAAAAGTTCGCCAACATAGTCGGAATTATGGGAAAGGCGGAAACTGCTGACCAGTTCACTGTCAGTAGAATTTTTATCTCGCACAAGTTTGATAAACGCCATTAACCCTTAAAAGAAGGCTAATTTACGTAATTTAGGTTTTTAGGTTTTCGTAATACTTACAAATATCACGAATACCGCATTCTCCGCACTTTGGACTGCGGGCAGTACACACATAACGCCCGTGCAAAATGAGCCAGTGGTGGGCAATTGCAATCTTATCTTCAGGAATGTATTTTATCAGTTGCCGCTCGGTTTCCAAAGGATTTTTTGAATTAACGGTTAACCCAATGCGGGCCGAAACACGAAAAACATGCGTATCCACAGCCATTTTTGGTTGATTATAAACCACAGAAGCAATTACATTGGCAGTTTTCCTGCCAACTCCCGGTAGTTCCTGAAGTTTATCAACATCAGCAGGAACAACGTTGTTAAATTTCTCAACCAGCATTCTTGCCATTCCTGCTATGTGTTTGGCTTTATTGTTTGGATAGCTGATGCTTCTGATGTATGGGAATATTTCGTCTGATGAGGCTGCAGCCATTGTTTCTGCATCAGGAAAACGGAGAAGCAGAGCCGGGGTAATCATATTCACACGTTTGTCGGTGCATTGCGCAGAAAGGATTACTGCAACAAGCAATGAAAACGGATCGTCATACACCAACTCGGTTTCAGCAACCGGCATGTTTGTGCTGAAGTACTCAATTGCTTTCTGAAAGCGTTGTTTAAGTGTCATGCTTTATGCGGGAATAAGGGCAGACAAAGCCTCGCTACTGTGTCCGGTAAAATTTACCTGAGAGTCAAATACCTTAATAACTACTCCTTCTTTGTTGATTACAAAGGTTACTCTGCCTGATAGGAGCCCAAAGAGGTTATCTTTTACGCCATAAAGCTCTTTCACTTTTCCACCTTTATCGCTTAACAAAATAAAGGGCAGCTTATGTTCTCTTGCAAATTTGCGATGCGATATAACATCGTCTGAGCTGATGCCTATTACTTCTGCTCCTGCATCAGTAAAGTCTTCATAACTATCACGAAAACTACATGCCTCTGCTGTGCAACCTCCGGTGAAGTCTTTCGGATAAAAGAATAGTACCACATTCTTCTTACCTTTAAAATCAGTTAATTTTACTAAATCTCCATTATTATCCGGCAATTCAAAATCGGGTGCTTGTTGTCCTTCTTTTATCATTTTTCTATTATTGATGATTATGTTTTTTCTAAGTGATAAACCTAACACTTAAGAACTTAAATTTGTTCCATGGCAAAACTAAAACTTGATCTGCACGAAATCTTCAACAAAGGTAAACAGATTGATGATGCTTTGAATGATATTATTGATGAAGCTGTTGAACGCAGAGTTGATTTCGTTGAAATAATTCCAGGAAAAGGCAGCGGGCAACTGAAGAAAAAAGTTCAACGCTTTCTTATGCAGAAGCATATTAAAGAAAAATACAAACGTTTAGAAAATGACAGCAAAAATCACGGACGGATTTTTGTACACTTTTAAATCAGAAAGGGAAGTGAAAGGCTTCTAATAAAAGTACAGTTAAAAAAACAACCAAACCCCACAACATCAGATTAGTTCTGCAATAGTCTATTACTGATGCTATCTTATCGCCTAAAGCAATCTCGTTCTTTTTCATACACAACAGGAATTTAAGGGTTGTACTTTTGATTACGTTTACATATTTTTGTAATAAAACACACAACAATTTCTTAACTCAAAGCTAATAAACAAAAATACCGGATTGCAAATTTTAGACTAATCCATTTATTAAGCCGACTAGTTCTGATTTTATTCAATCAAAACCTACAACCTGCTAAAAAGAAAAACCAAAAGATGACAGTAGCAAAGCAAATGTAAACGCAAGCAGTAAAAAGTAAATGGCGTAAGTAAAAAAACTTTCGCCAAAAGAAATAAGTGTGTTCCAGAAATTATAAGTGGTTCTTCTCATTATGATGTTTCAACTTGCTAAATCTTATAAAAGTTTAACAAAGTCGATAAACAGCAGCAATAATTTAGAAACGAAGAAATTACTTCAGCAATTCTTTAATAATATCCTCAACCGATAATCCATCAGCCTCAGCTTTATAGTTGCGCACAATACGATGGCGCAACACAGCGGGAGCAACAGCTTTCACATCTTCAATATCAGGTGAATATTTTCCGTTGATAGCTGCATTAGTTTTTGCACCAATAACTAAATACTGCGATGCGCGCGGACCAGCACCCCAAGTAAGGTAGTTATTTACAGTGTCAGTTGCATACTTAGTGCCCGGACGGGTACTGGTTGCTACTTTTACAGCATACTCCAGCACATTATCAGGAACGGGTAGTTTAGTAAGCAGTTGCTGAAAGAACGTAATCTCTTCGGCACTTAATACTTTGTTTGGTTTAACACCTGCTGCGCCTGTTGTCTGTTTAACAATGTTCAACTCTTCTGCAAAACTTGGATAATCCAGCCAGATATTGAACATAAAACGGTCAAGTTGTGCTTCAGGCAAAGGATATGTACCCTCCTGCTCTATCGGGTTTTGTGTAGCAAGAACAAAGAAAGGTTTGTCCAATACGTAACGTTTTCCGGCAGTGGTTACAGCGCGCTCCTGCATGGCTTCCAGTAATGCTGATTGTGTTTTAGGCGGGGTTCTGTTTATCTCATCTGCCAGAATGATGTTTGCAAAGATGGGGCCTTTCACAAATTTAAACTGGCGTGTATCGTCCAATATTTCTGTACCGATAATATCACTCGGCATAAGGTCGGGAGTAAACTGTATGCGATTGTAGCTCAATCCAAGTGCTTCGGAAATAGTATTTACTAATAATGTTTTTGCCAAACCCGGAACACCAACCAACAGGCAGTGTCCGTTACTAAAGATAGAGGTAAGTACGCTTTTCACCACCTCGTCCTGCCCCACAATTACTTTTGCTATTTCGCTATTCAGTTTCTTGTAAGAAACCACAAAGGCATCAATTGCTTCTTTGTCTGATGTATAATTCATATATTCTTTAGTTTGTCTTCTTTATCCACGGATTATTAAAATCGCAATTCAGGTAAGCATCATCTATGCGCACGTAAGTGATAGCGATTTTCTTCTCTATCCATTCACGTACCAGATTGCTCTCTTTCATGGTTGATGCTGCGCCCTGAATCTTCTGATAATCATCACGTAAATTCGCTTTGTGCGGCTCGGTGCGTGACTTTAATAAGATAATGCTGTAAGCTTGCTTACCATCAGCTGCACTGGTAATAATGGGTTTTGAAAATTCACCAACTTCCATTTTATCAATAGTAAGAAATAACGTTGGGTCAATGCTGCTGAGTTGATCCATCTCAAATTTGGTACTTCCTGTTTGTGCATTGGTCACCATACCTCCGTTCTTTTTGTCAGCTTCATCATCTGAAAATTTTTCTGCGGCCTCTGCAAAAGTGAGCGAGTCTTTCTTCAAAAGATCATAAACACTATCAAGGAAAATTTTAGAACTTGTTAAATCATTCTCCGAAGTTTTAGGAGTGATCAATATGTGGCGCGCATTTACCTGTTCGCCTCTTCGTTCAATTACCTGCAAAAAATGAAAACCATATTCGGTCTCGAATACTTCTGAGATTTCTTTACCCTGCAAACTAAATGCAAGAGCTTCAAATTCAGGAACCATGTTACCGCGCCCGAAAAAACCAAGTTCGCCACCGGCTTGTGCAGAACCCGGGTCTTCGCTATAGAGTTTTGCCATCGTTTCAAACTTCGCTCCGTCAAGAATACGCTGACGCAATTCCTCTGCACGGGCTTTAGCTTCGTCCTTTTCTTTCTTGCTTATCATCGGTTTCTTAACAATACGCCCAATCTCCAGTTCCACATTAATATAAGGCAAACTGTCAGCCGGTATTTTGCTGAAATAATTACGCACATCGGCAGGGGTAACTTTTATCTCACCCGTAATTTTATATTGCATATTCTGGGCAAGCAACTGATCTTTGATCAGTTCACGAAAATCATCTTTAATCTCCACAATTGATTTCTTGTAATATTCTTCCAACTTTTCCTCAGAGCCTATCTGACCTATAAAATAACGCAACCTACGATCCAGTTCTTCTTCCACCTGGTCATCGCTAACCTCAACGCTATCCAAGCGTGCTTGGTTTACAAGCAATTTCTGAAAAAGCAACTCCTCAAGCAAATCACATTTAATGGTCGGATCTTCAGCATAACCCTGTGATAAAATCTGAAGATATTGTGCTTCCACTTCACTTAACATGATGATGTTGGAGCCCACAACTGCAACAATCTTATCTATTGGCTGCGCGAATAAAGTTAAAAGTGATAAGTTAAAAGTGATAAGTATTAAGATCCTTTTTTTCAATGCTTTTATTTTTTATTCGGGGTGTAAATTTCAAAATTATTTTTGGCTGCACCTTCGTTCATCACATCTTCTTCTAATTGCTCAATCAACTGCATCTTACGCTTGTTCAATATAATGTTTCGGATGTTTAGCACCTCAAATTCCAAAGGCGAAATATCGTCTTTTAATTGATACTCCAGTGTTTTTACAATGTAATACCCATCGTTTTCATCCATTTCGTAGATGTTTGGATAGCGCGCCATTTGTTCAATTTTATTCTGCTCAATTCCTGTTTCTTCCGCAAACTCATCGGGCTTAAACCATTTGTGTTCATCTAACGAAAACCTTAATGCTTGTGTGCTGCAATACTCTGTTAACTTATTCTTACTGTCAGCATCTTCATCTTTCAACCACTTCCTTATTTTATTCACTGACTTGTTCTGCTTGTCTAACTTAACGTAAACCGCACGTAAAATATTTTCTTTCAGTGCAAAATTTTGTTTATTCTCTTCGTAATAAGTTAAAAGCTCGTTCTGTTTTATCACTGTGTCTAAGCGTTGTTTTACTAACTCCTCTTGATAAAGATAGAGAATTAGTGAATTACGATATTGATCCAATTGCGCCTGTACATCTTTCTTTTCATCCGGCAAATTAAGTTCGGCTTTCTTTATCAGCAACTGTTGTTTCACCCAGTTATTTACATAGTTAGTAACAAGCAGCAAGCTATCTTCCGAACTTACTCCCGAAGGAATAATACTACTTAATTCTTCAGCATAAAGATATTGGTCATATACGCGAGCAAGCGGCTTTTCATCACTCTCTTTTCTAAAATACTTGCAGGATGAAAACAGAAAAACTAAACATCCAAAAAGCAACAAGTGATGATGAAATGAAAACCTTGTTTCGCAATTCATCATCACTTGCTTTTTAATTACTATAAACAATTCTCTATGGTGTTGGTATAGTTGCCAATACCTCTTTATTTACTTCAACTTTGTATTTAGAGCGCAACTCTTTTATCCATTCTTTTTCCAGGTAATCCTGATAAGCTGTTGTTACAAGTCCTTTGGCTTCTTTCAGAGTTTTGGGTCCGGGAGCAAGAACATCATTTACAATTACAATAATTGTCTGTCCGTCTTTTTTCACTGTTTGAGTAGTGTTCTTTGTCCATTTTATTTCGTCAAGATAATCGTTCTCATCTTTAATGTATTTCCCCGCTTCCACTTTCAGATTCAGCTTTGAAGTTTTGTTCATGTCTGCCAGTATCTCGTCAGAAGTTTTTCCGGCATCAATCATTTTCTTTGTTGCGGTTGCTACCGAATCATTTTTGCAGATAAATAATTTAGCATCCAAACGCTCTTCCCACTGAAACTTGTCTTTGTTGGCTTCATAAAATTTCTGCAAACCAACTGTGTCGGTCTGGGCTTTTTTCCAGACTTTTTGTTCCATGTGATTGAAAAGAAGAATACCATCACGATACTCATTCAGTAACATACGGTAATCGGTATATTTAGAAGCAAGTTTACTCTCTTCGTATTTAATCAATTCTTCTTCAACAAACTGTTTATACATATTATCAACGTAACTCTGTATTTCAGCTTTAGGACGTTTTGCCTGATGAGATGCAAGGTAATCAGCAAAACCTTTTTGTGTGAATTTTACACCACCAAGATTAAATATCTCTTTTTCTAAACCTTTAGCTTTATCAGCAGTCCATTTACCGTTGAAAATATTAGTATCAACCACAGCATAAAACTCTTCTCTTGCTTTTGGAACTTCTTTGAATTTATACTCTGCTTTTATTTTATTGATAACAGCGGTGCGGCTCATTTGCGAACGCGAATCTTTAGAAATTTTAGTTTTTAATTCAGCTTCCAGTTCTTTAAATTCAGGCAAGCCTTTTTTGTCTAACAACTTGATAATATGCCAACCGTAATCAGTTTTAACGGGCTTGCTGTAATCACCTTTGTTTTTAAGTGCAAATGCAGCAGTTTCAAACTCAGGAACCATTTGTCCTGAACCAAACCAGTTCAGTTCGCCACCTTTTTTAGAATTTGATTTATCGTCTGAGAACTGTTTGCACAACTCGCCAAAATCACCACCGGCTTGCAGTTTTGAATAAATCTCATTCGCTTTTGCTTCAGCGGCATCGGCAGCTACTTTGCCTGAATCTTTTAATGCTTTAATCATGATGTGTGCTACTTTCACTTCACCTTGCGAAGCACGTTTGTCAACCACTTTAATAATGTGGTAACCGAATTTGGTACGAACAGGTTGAGAAATTTCTCCAACTGGTGTATTGTAAGCACCATTTTCAAAAGGGTAAATCATGCGCATAGAAGTAAAGTAACCTAAGTCTCCGCTATTATCTTTTGCCGAAGGATCTTCGGAAAGGTCTTTTGCAAGTTTGCCAAAATCTTCGCCTTTCAAAACACGTTTGCGTATTTCATTGATTTTATTCCATGCCGCCAATGTGTCTTTAGGCAATGCTTCAGCCGAAACTTTAATCAGAATATGGCTGGCACGCACATCCGTTTTCATGCGCTCATACGCTTCTTTAATAAGATTTTCAGTAACTGTTTTATCAGTAAGATACGGTTGCGCCAACTGTTTTTGATATCCACTGAACTCCTGTTTAAAAGCCTTTGCAGTATCCATTCCTGCATCAACAGCTTCTTTTACTTTCAATTTAAAATTGATGTACAATTCCATGTAATCGGCAGGCGACTTTTTGTCAATGGCTGCTCCGTTGGAATTGTTCTTGTTATAAACGTAAAGAAAATCGGATTTAGTAACCGGTTCGCCTGCCACTGTCAGAACTACCGGTTCTTTTTGTGCATAAGATGCAAAAGAAATTGCGGCTGCAAGTGCTGTAAGAAATAATGATTTGGTCTTCATACTTTTTGTTAATCGTTAATTTGGTTAGCGTTAATACTGATTATCTGTAAATTTTAAAATGTTTACCTGCTATAGTTAGGTGCTTCGCTGGTAATGGTAATACCGTGAGGATGACTTTCAACTATGCCCGCACTTGAAATGCGGATGAATTTTGATTTTTGCAATAGTTCAATATTGCTTGCTCCGCAATAGCCCATCCCTGCTCGCAAACCACCAATCATCTGGTAAATAACTTCCGAGAGATTGCCTTTAAAAGGAACACGACCAACGATTCCCTCAGGAACTAATTTTTTAATATCATCTTCTGCATCCTGAAAATAACGGTCTTTTGAGCCTTTTTGCATGGCCTCAATAGAACCCATTCCACGATAATTTTTAAATTTCCTTCCTTCAAAAATGATGGTTGTTCCCGGTGATTCTTCAACTCCTGCAAATAATGAACCCGCCATAATTGTATTAGCTCCGGCTGCAAGTGCTTTTACCAAATCACCTGTAAAACGAATTCCGCCATCGGCAATTACTGGAACCCCTGAACCTTTAATAGCTTTTGCCACTTCATACACCGCTGTAAGTTGCGGAACACCAACACCGGCAATAACACGTGTAGTACATATTGAACCCGGGCCAATGCCAACTTTTACAGCATCAGCTCCGGCTTTCACTAAATCTTTTGCTGCATCTCCGGTAGCTATATTTCCAACAATTACCTGCAATTTAGGATATGCCTTTTTCACTTTCTTAAGCATATCAATAACACCTTTTGAATGTCCGTGTGCAGTGTCAATCACTATTGCATCTACACCAATTTTGTACAATGCATCAACCCGCTCCATTGTATCGGCAGTAACACCAACTGCTGCAGCTACGCGCAATCTACCGAAGTCATCTTTGCACGCACTTGGCTTTAGCTTTATTTTAATAATGTCTTTGTAAGTAATCAGCCCAATCAACTTACCTGACTTATTTACCACAGGCAGTTTTTCAATCTTGTATTTCTGCAAAATAGCTTCTGCTTTGTGCATGTCTTTTGCATCCGTTACCGTGATAAGATTTTCCTTGGTCATAATCTCGCGCACCGGTCGGCTCATGCGTTTTTCAAAACGCAAATCGCGGTTGGTAACAATTCCGACAAGTTTATTATCCTTATCCACCACTGGAATACCGCCAATTTTAAATTCTTTCATGATGGCAAGTGCATCACCAACAATAGCTGTTTCAGGAAGTGTAACAGGGTCTTGAATCATTCCGCTTTCGGAACGTTTTACTTTGCGCACTTCATTTGCCTGTGCCTCAATGCTCATATTTTTATGCAACACGCCAATGCCGCCTTCCTGCGCCATAGCAATAGCCATTGCAGCTTCAGTAACGGTATCCATTGCAGCAGAAACAATAGGAACATTGATGCGAATTTTTTTAGTGAACTGGGTTGATACGTTCACATCTCTTGGCATAACTTCAGAATATGCCGGTACAAGTAGCACATCATCATAAGTTAATCCTTCGCCAAGAAATTTGTTTGAATCGGTTGCCATAGTTGAATTTTTCTTTAGGTAAAAATTCGCGCAAAAGTAATAAAAAATGAATGACAGAAATGTTAATTGTCAAGGTATTGAAATTATGTAAATGGCGAAAAAATATGGTTCAAAGACAATGTTTTTCGGGCGAATGAAAAATAAATTTGCATTTGAAGAATAAAAAGCCTTACCTTTTGAACAAATTTCAAACAAGAGAAGAACGTGTTTAACCCTAAAAATTAAAAACGTATGAAGAAGATAATTGTTCCCCTCGATTTCTCAGACGATTCAGTTAATGCGCTTGATTTTGCTGTAAGTGTAGCAAGAAAAACAGATGCTGAAATCATGATGATTAACGTGATTAAAACCAGCCGTTTTGATTTTTTCAAAGGCGTAGAGAATGTTGCCACAAAAGGTGATTTCGAAACACTCATGAGTAAATATGGCGAGTTCAGCTCTCGAATTCAGTATAAAATAAGAAGAGGAAAAGTTTACCGCGAGATTGTGGAACAAGCTATTGAAGACAAGGCGTTTCTCATTATTATGGGTTCACATGGCGTTTCGGGCTTCGAGGAAGTGTGGATTGGTAGCAATACTTTCAGAGTTGTAAGTGAAGCACCTTGTCCTGTAATTACATTAAGAAAAGAATTCCAAAAACGCAGCATTGATAGGATTGTTTTACCGATTGATACTACTTTTGAATCGCGTCAAAAAATTCCAATGACCGTTGAAATTGCAAAACTGTTTGATACTGAAATACATGTACGTGGTGTTTGCATTAATGAAGTGGAAAATGAACTGGTAAAAGTGAAAAAGTATGTTGCACAAACCAGAGAAGTTATAGAAAAACAAGGCATTTCTAAAATTGTGGAAAGTGTTGCCGAAGGCAAAAACAAATCTAAAATGGCATTGGAATACGCTAATACCATAAATGCTGATTTAGTAAGTATTATGACTGAACAGGAAGAAGATTTTTCATTAAATCTTATGGGAAGCTATGCTCAATACATGGTTCACCATTCCAGTATTCCTATTTTGGCTTGTCATCCGCGCGAAGATTTAGTAGTGAAGACCTTCCTGAAATAAGTGGAGAAAGTTTACGATTACATTGTCATAGGTTCCGGCTTTGGCGGAAGTGTTTCTGCCATGCGCTTATCTGAAAAAGGATATAGTGTTGCCGTTCTTGAAAAAGGGAAAAAATACGAAACGAAAGATTTTCCAAAAACAAACTGGGAAATAAAAAAATATCTGTGGATTCCTTTGCTGCGATGCTTCGGTTTTCAAAAGCTAACATTCTTTCGTGAAGCATTTATTTTAAGCGGTGTTGGTGTTGGTGGCGGAAGTTTAGTTTACGCCAATACCTTAATGCAACCCGATGATAAATTCTACAATAACAAATCCTGGTCGCATTTTAAAGATTGGAAGAATGTGCTGGCTCCGTTTTATGACAAAGCTCGTTTTATGCTGGGAGCAGTAAAAAATCCTAAGTTTTACGAAGCCGATAATATATTGCGAGAAGTGGCGAAAGACATGGGCAGAGAAAGTTCATTTGAAGGTGTGAATGTGGGCGTTTACTATGGCGACACCAAGAAAATGACTGACCCTTACTTCAAAGGATTAGGCCCTGAAAGACGCGGCTGCATTGAGTGTGCAGAGTGTATGTCTGGTTGCAGGCATCATGCAAAAAACACATTAGATAAAAATTATTTATGGTTCGCGCAGAAATTCGGCACAGAAATTTTTGCTGAAACGTTGGTAGAGAAAGTTGAATTTAAAGACGATGTTTACCATATCCACACCGTAACAAGCACAGCATGGCTAAAATTAAAAAAGACAGTTTACAAATCAAAAGGATTGGTGCTGAGTGGCGGGGTTTTAGGAACAATGGATTTGCTGCTGAAACAGAAATATAAGCACAAAACACTTTCAAAACTCTCGGACAAATTAGGTTATAACCTACGTACCAACTCTGAGTCGCTTTGTGGAATTAGTAATGCTGACAGAAAATTAAATCATGGTGTTGCTATTACTTCCATTTTTAATCCTGATGACCATACGCACATTGAAATAACAAAATTCGGAGAAGGTTCAAACTCCATGAAGCTTTTGGCAACGCTGGCAACAGGAAAGGGTTCTCCCTTTGTGCGCACAGCAAAAATGATTGGAAATATTATTCAAAATCCGTTGACTTATTTCAAATTATTGTTTGGAAAAAACTGGTCAACAAACACCATTATTTTATTAGTTATGCAAACGCTGGATAACTCCATGCGCATGGCTTACAGCAATTTTAGAGGTATGTATATAAAGAATGACGGCCCCGAAAAAGTTCCTGCTTATATTGAAACCGGACAAAATGTAATGCACCGCTTCGCTAAAAAAGTGAACGGCACAGCTGGAAACGGATTGATTGAAGTAATGTTTAACACCTCCACTACAGCACACATTATGGGCGGCTGCCCGATGGGTGCTGATATAAATGAAGGCGTTGTAAACTCCGAGTTTAAAGTTTTCGGTTATCCCGAAATGTATGTGTTAGATGGTTCAATTATTCCCTGCAACTTAGGTGTAAACCCAAGTCTTACCATTACTGCGTTGAGTGAATACGCTATGAGTTGCATTCCTAAAAAACAAGGTGTGGAAAGAGAAACGTTAGATGAAATGCTTTTATCAAAAAGCACAAACCAATAAGTGAGAATATTTCACAACTATATAAAGTCAATGAAAAAAACAACCCTACTATTTCTTCTTTTCACGATTAGCATTCTTTCAGCTATTGCAGACAGTCTGACGATTTCAAGCGCTCCAATCAAACCAAATCCTTTCGCAACTAAAGAAACAAAGGTTTATGTATTTGATGTGAAAGAAGAAATTGGACCGGGAATATGGAGAAAGATGGAAAAGGCTTTTAAGCAAGCAGAAGAACTAAAATTCGATCTAATTCTACTGCACATGAATACGTATGGAGGTGCTGTAGTGCAGGCAGATTCTATGCGTACAAAAATCCTTCATTCCGAAATTCCTGTGTTCGTCTTCATTGATAATAATGCAGCTTCAGCAGGTGCGCTTATTGCCATTTCTTGTGATAGTATTTATATGCGTTCGGGTGCAAACATTGGTGCAGCGAGTGTTGTCAATGAAAATGGCGAAGTGCTTCCTGATAAATACCAAAGCTATATGCGCAGCACCATGCGTTCAACTGCCGAAGCTACCGGGCGCAACCCCAACATTGCAGAGGCCATGGTTGACCCAAGAATTTACATCGAAGGAATTAATGACTCGGGAAAAGTATTGACATTCACTGCCAGAGAAGCTATGGAACATGGCTTTTGCGAAGGCATGGGTGAAAACATTGAAGAAGTTCTGAAACTTGCTCAGGTAAATGAGTACAAAATCACACGCTTTGAACCAACACGCTTAGACAATATTATTGGCTGGTTAATCAGTCCGGCAGTAAGTGGAGTGTTAATCATGCTTATTATTGGTGGGATTTATTTTGAAATTCAGGCTCCGGGACTTGGCTTAGCCGGATTAGCAGCTCTTGTAGGAGCATTGCTATATTTTGCTCCGCTTTATTTGGAAGGCTTAGCAGCCAATTGGGAAATACTTGTATTCTTTATTGGAGTTATTTTGCTGGCTATTGAACTATTTGCTCTTCCCGGATTTGGAGTAGCCGGAATTTCAGGAATTATTCTCATGGTTTCTTCGCTGATGTTAAGTTTAGTTGGCAATGTGGGTTTTGACTTTGATCCGGTAAGTGCTTCACGTGCAACCGAAGCTGTACTTATTGTTTTTACTGCATTGCTGATTGCAATTCCGCTTTCTGTTTTTCTTGGCTTTAAGTTTTTAAACAGCAGTTTTTTCGGGCGACTTGCATTAAACACTGTTCAGGAAACTTCGCAAGGTTATACCTCTGTTGATGTTGTAGCAGGAAATAATCTTGTAGGAAAGACAGGAACTGCTTTTACTGTTTTACGACCTGCGGGAAAAATTTCAATTGATGGAGAGATTTATGACGCAACTGCTTTGACGAGTTACATTGAAAAAGGTGAAGCTATTAAAGTGGTGAAATTTGAAACAGCGCAGGCTGTGGTGGTAAAACTATAATCTGAATTATTTTTTCAGATTATCCAGTTCGCGTTTCAGTTCTTTTTCTGAACCGGCTACAAGTTCAGTAAGTCTGTCAAGTTTAGCTTTTAACAAATCCTGATCACTATTTTTTTCATCTGACTGCTCTATTGAATCTGCTATCTGCAATGATTCACTCATGCCCATCATCCCGAATGAAGATTTTATTTTGTGCGCTGTGCGTTTCAATTTTTCAAAATCATGCTTTTTGAAACTGGCTTTTATTTCTTTCAACATTACCGGTGTATTACGCAAATAAATTTCAATCATTTCAGCCATAAAAACGTCATCACCACCGGTAAGTTCTTTTAGTGATTGAGTATTAACAAAAGAATCGGAAGCATATTCTTCACGCTTGTTTTCATTACTTTTATTACCGGAAAGTGTCAGAATCTTATGCAACAACTCACCCTGCTTAAAAGGTTTTGAAAGGTAATCATTCATTCCTGCTTCAAAGCATTTTTTGCGCTCCTCCACGAGTGCATCAGCTGTCATTGCCATAATTGGAATCTGCGCTTTTTCTTTATCACGATACTTTCTTATTCTGCGGGTAGTTTCAAAGCCATCCATCTCAGGCATCTGCACATCCATAAGTATAATGCTGTAATCATTCTTCTTGAATAAATCAAACCCTACTTTACCATTTGGAGCAATATCAAGGTCAGCATTCCATTGTTTGCTTATGATTTTATGAACCAAACGTTGATTCATTTCATTGTCTTCACACAACAAAATTTTCATCCCGTTAAGATTAACATCTTCTGCCGGTGCAATTACTTTATTGATGAGTATAATATCTTCTTCACTACCTTGTTCAAATTCAAGCGTAAAACTGAACAACGTTCCGGTTCCTTCATTGCTTTTCAGGTTTAACGTTCCTCCCATCAGTTTTACTAATTGGTCAACAATGGTAAGTCCAAGTCCTGTTCCTCCATATTTACGGGTAGTATCATTGCTTGCTTGCGTAAAACTCTGAAATACCACATCTAATTTATCCTTCGGAATTCCAATCCCAGTATCTTCAATTTTAAACTGAATGATGCAACGTTTTTCAGCTATACTTTTTAATTCTGCACTTATTTCAATCCAGCCTTTTGAAGTAAATTTCATTGCATTACTCACCAGATTAATAAGCACCTGATCCAAACGTACCGCATCACCAACCAGCACCTCTGGTATTTTATGGTCTATATTGAAAATGAGTTTTACATTTTTCTGTTGCGCCTTCAGTGCAAATAAACTCTTCACTGTTTTAATCACTTCGGGGAAGCTGAAAAGCGAGTGCTCAATATTAAGTTTGCCAGCTTCTATTTTTGAAAAGTCAAGAATATCGTTGATGATAACAGTAAGATTATCACCGGCCTGACGAATTGCATTTACGCTATCCTGCTGATCGCTGTTGAGTTTGCTTTGCATCAGCAATTCGGTAAAACCAATAATTGAATTCATTGGCGTACGTATTTCGTGGCTCATATTTGCGAGAAATTGTTCCTTCACTTTTGCCGATTGTTCTGCAATATCTTTTGCACGAATAAGCTGAAATTCCGTTTTCTTCTTATCAGTAATATCACTAATGATCTCGATGTGCTTTCCTTTCAGCTCATTATTTTCTTTTACCGGTGTATTAACAACCGAAATCCAGATGGTTTTTCCGCTTTTATGAGAAATTAGAACTTCTATATAAAACGGTTCACGAGCTGCCTGTTTTTTAATGGCATAGTTGATTGTTTCCATACTGGTATTAGGTCCAAGCATTACAGAACTTGGTGTTCTGCCTAAAATCTCATCGCTGCCGTATCCAGTAATACGGGAAAAACCTTCATTTACCCACTCTACTATTCCATCCGTATTAGCAATCAAAATCCCGTTTTCAGTGCTTTGCGCTACTAATGAGAGCTTATTAATTTCTTCATTCTTTTTTATTTCCTCGGTTATATCCTTTGCCGCTGCATAAATTATCCCTGTCTCCGGGTCAGGAGCACATGTCCAATCCAAAATTTTAAGAGAACCATCTTTACAATAGTATCTGTTCCTGAAATGAATGGTAGGTATTCCTTTCGACAATTTTTCAACTTCATTCAAAGTTGCCTGCAAATCATCAGAATGAACAAATTCAAGGAAAGGCTTTGCCAGAAGTTCTTTCTGAGTATAACCGAGAACTTTTTCAAATGCAGGATTCAACTTTTTAAAATAGCCGTCAACTCCGGCAATGCAGAGCAAATCAAATGAGAGCGAGAAAAACTTCTCGAACTCAGCAGAAAAATTGAGTTTATTTTCTTTGGACTGAGGCATTTTTTTTGTCTGATTAACGCCCCTGCTGATTTTACAAAATATTCAGTCTTCTTACCAACCCATCTTTATTGGAGCGGCTTACAGGAATTAATTTTTCGTTCAGCACAATAGTATTCTCCTCTATGGTACTAATTTTATCAAGCCTTACAATATAAGAACGATGTACACGCATAAAATCAGCAGACGGTAGTTTACTTTCAATTGCTTTCATAGTTGAAAGCACCGTGTAACGTGCTGTTTTAGTATAAATATTTACATAATCAGAAAAGGCTTCTATGTAATAGATATTAGACAAATCCAGTTTTACCAATTTAGAATCCTGTTTAATCAAAAGCGAATTACTTCCTTCGCTTTTAACGTTCTCGTAAATCTGGCGAGCTTTTTCAACTGCCTTCATGTAACGGGCAAACTGAACAGGTTTCAGTAGATAATCAGTAACGTTATATTCAAATGCATCAACTGCATATTCCTTTTTAGAAGAAACAATAATTACCTGACAGGCAACTTCTACATTTTTTATAAACTCTATACCACTCATCTCCGGCATTTCCACATCCAGAAACATTAAATCAATCTGATTGTCGCGGATTATTTTCTGCGCCTCAATCGCATCTTTACATTCTGCAACGAGATTGAGAAAATCACTTCGCTCAACACATTTTCTTAAGGCTGCTCTTGAAAGCTCATCATCATCAACAATTATACAGTTCATTTTGTGGTTATTTAATGTTTAATAAAAATGCCGCTTCTGCGGCATTTCAAATTATTTCCCTACTCCTTCTACATTCAATTCAATGCACCAGTGACCTGCTACACGGTTATTATACATATACAATTCAAATTTTACTTTAGGTCCTTTTTTAGCCTCATAGCCTACTAATTTCCTAAAGTTGGTATCTTCAAGATACAAGTCATTGGTTTTATCTTTATCCATCAATTTCCATTCAGGATTTGAGGCAAAGCAGGCTTTAATTTTTTCTTTATAGCTTTCAAACTCCTGAACCAATTTAGCTTCGGGAACATCACCTTTTACAGTGCTGGTTGCTATCAATTCTTCGTAAGCAGGATATTCCTGACTGTCGTTTACATATCCTTTATCTTTTCCTAAATGAGCAGTTGAAACAAAGAAGGGGCGGGCTACACCTGAAATTTGTTTGGATGTTGATTCGCCACGCAAACCTGTAAACTGTGTGTTTCCTGCCTCAACAATTTTCTTGAGGTTGGCACATAAATCGTCCTGAGCAAAAGCAAAGGTAAAAAATGCAAAAAATGAGAGGCTGGTTAAAACTATTTTCTTCATACTTTTCAGAATGGTTCTATTTAGGGTTGACAAAAGTAAATGTTTTATTGAAATAGAACTAAAATTTCTTGACGAAAACAAATACAAAGCCAGAATTTGATAAGCAGGCTATTTGTATATATTTGCAACCGCTTAAAAAAGGATTAAAAAACGGATGGAAATTACCATGAAAAAAATACAAATGGTTGATTTAAAAACCCAGTATGAGCATATCAAAACTGAGGTAGATATAGCCATTCAAAATGTAATTAATACTACCACATTCATTAACGGGCCGGAAGTAAAATCTTTCCAGGCTGAACTGGAAAAATACTTAGGCGTAAAGCACGTTATTCCCTGTGCCAACGGTACCGATGCCTTGCAGATTGCAATGATGGCTTTAAATATTCAACCGGGCGATGAAGTAATTACTGCCAACTTTACATACGTAGCAACGGCTGAAGTAATAGCGCTTTTAAAATTAACTCCTGTGTTGGTAGAAGTAAATCCCGACACTTTTACCATTGACCCTGCTGCCATTGAAAAAGCAATAACTCCAAAAACTAAAGCCATTGTTCCGGTCCATCTTTACGGACAATGTGCCAACATGGAACCCATCATGGAAATTGCCCGCAAGCACAACCTCTTTGTGATTGAAGATGTGGCGCAGGCCATTGGTGCTGACTACACATTTAAAGACGGCAAAAAAGCAAAAGGCGGAACTATAGGAACAGTAGGTTGTACTTCGTTTTTCCCTTCTAAAAATCTTGGCTGCTATGGTGATGGTGGTGCCATGTACACCAATGACGATACGCTGGCTGCAAGATTAAGAATGATTGCCAACCACGGACAATCGGTGCAATACATACACGATGATATTGGAGTGAACTCACGCCTTGACAGCATACAGGCGGCTGTTCTGAATGTAAAACTGAAACATCTTGACGAATATGCGGCAGCACGCAACAAGGCAGCAGACTTTTATGACAAGGCTTTTGCAAACAATCCAAAACTAAAAACTCCGGCACGTGCAAAAAATTCAACACACGTTTTTCATCAATACACATTGGTATTAAGTGGTGTTGACCGAACGCAATTGAAAGAGTATTTAGCCTCAAAAGATATTCCGGCAATGATTTATTATCCGAAGCCGCTGCACCACCAGAAAGCGTATGCTAATCCTCTATTTAAGGATGCGGATTTCCAAACGACTATACACTTGTGTAAAAATGTAATTTCGCTTCCTATGCATACAGAAATGGATGAGGAAACGTTATCATACATCACTTCTTCAGTTTTGGAATTCGTGAATAAAATTTAAGAATATGAATATAGCAGTAGTAGGAACAGGATACGTTGGATTGGTTACCGGAACTTGTTTTGCCGAAACAGGCAACAACGTTATCTGTGTGGATATAGATGTGGAGAAAGTCCGCAAGATGAAAGACGGTATTGTACCGATTTATGAACCGCACCTAGATGTTATTTTTGAACGCAACATCAAACAAGGTCGTTTGACTTTTACTACCAATCTTGCTGAAGCGATTGAAACAGCTAAAGTGATTTTCCTTGCGCTGCCAACACCTCCAGGTGAAGATGGCTCTGCTGACCTCTCCTATATTTTAGGAGTAGCCAATGATTTGGGAAAACTTATAAAAGAATACAAAGTAATAGTTGACAAAAGCACTGTTCCTGTTGGCACTGCAGAGAAGGTTCGCCTTGCCATTGCAAAGAATGCAAAGGTAGAATTTGATGTGGTGAGCAACCCCGAATTTTTGCGTGAGGGTTTTGCTGTAGATGATTTTATGAAACCCGATCGCGTTGTAATCGGAACAGGTTCTGAGAAAGCAAAGCACATTATGGGCGACCTTTTCAAGCCTTATGTGCGTCAGGGCAACCCTGTAATATTTATGGACGAGAAATCTGCGGAGCTGACTAAGTATGCAGCCAACGCTTTTCTTGCTACTAAGATTACCTTCATGAACGAGATTGCAAACCTCTGCGAACTATTAGGCGCTGATGTAGATAAAGTGCGCATAGGTATTGGCTCTGACGACCGCATCGGGAAACGTTTTCTTTTTCCGGGAATTGGTTATGGCGGAAGCTGTTTCCCGAAAGATGTGCAGGCAATTGCAAAATCTGCTTCTGATGTTGGTTACAACTTTGCCCTGCTGCAGGCGGTGATGGAAGTGAATGAAAAACAAAAGACCATCATTGTTCCTAAAATCCTGGACTACTTCGGTGGTTCGTTAAAAGGCAAAAAAATTGCGTTGTGGGGATTGGCTTTCAAGCCTGATACCGATGATATCCGCGAAGCCCCTGCGCTTTATATAATTGAAGAATTGCTGAAAGCCGGGGCAGAAGTAACTGCATTTGACCCCGAGGCAATGAACAATGTAAAGAAGTTACTGGGTACAAAAATCAATTTTACAGAAAATCATTATGATGCGCTGAACAATGCTGATGCCTTGGTGATAGCAACCGAATGGAGTCTTTTCCGCAATCCGGATTTTGATAAAATAAGCGAACTGCTTAAAAATAAAATTATTTTTGACGGAAGAAATCTTTACGATACTCAACAAATGAAAGAACTCGGATATACTTATTATAGCATTGGAAGAGAAACGGTAAAAAAATCAATTCATGCCTAACGAAAACAGTAATCACCTGACATATTTTAAAGTTCAAAACTTTAAATGTTTTGATTCTATTGAATTAGAAGATATAGGACTAATTAATTTTATTGTTGGTGATAATAACGTTGGGAAAACAAGTTTGCTGGAAGCCTTAACATTTGAGAATGATTTGTATTTTTTCAATTCAAATCTTGAAGATTTATTGTTCGACAGAGATTTAACCTCAGTTGAGAATACTTACAATGCAGAAAAACAACTTCCACTAAATTTTTATAAAATTTTCTTAAATCAAAAGACAAAAAAGCAAATACTACAATTTGATTACAGGTTAAATGAAAATATAAAATTTGATTATTCTACAGAGGTAAAGCTATTTGAAGATGATGGTAAGTTTCATGATATTAAACCATTACTGTCTGAAGAGAAAATAATGTTCCGAAATGGAGAGTATGCTGTAATGAAAACAAATGGCGATGATTCACTCACTGAAACACATTTACTCCCATTACTTGGCACTAATTCTTCTTCAGATTTAGTTGAATATTATGAAGCAACTTTGCAAGATAGCCCGATTTTAAAAAAACAATTCATTGAAGAACTTAAATATTTTATCCCCGATTTATTAAACATAGAAATTCGGATTTCAAAAGATCAATTTTCATTTCCTCATTTAATAGCAGCATTAGATTCTGTTGGCAAAACCATTCCTCTTTCAATGTTTGGTGAAGGTTCTTTGCGATTTTTTAAAATATTAATGGCAATCATAGTATTCAAAAAAAACAGATTAATGATTGATGAAATAGATAATGGCTTTCACTACAGTAGGTTAAAATCAGTTTTTCGTTCCATTGTAAAATCTGCCACTTCAAATCAAACACAGTTATTTATTAGCACACATAATTCTGAATGCTTACGTTCCTTCAAGGAAGTTTTAGAAGAAATTGAATTCACACATCTTCAAAAAGATGTAAGAAGCTACTCATTAAAAAAGCTACCAAATGAGAGCATCAAAGCCTACAAATACAATTTTGAAGAATTTGAACATGCAATAAACCAAGAAGTAGAATTGAGGTAATGGATAAATCTGTTCAGATTTTTTTAGAAGGGAATTCAGACAAAAAGTTTTTCACTGACTATATTCAGTTCTTGTTTCCGGAAAAATCTGAAAAATTTATCATCATCGATGTAGGCGGAAAAAACAAACTCCATTTATCTAAAAATGAGTTCAAAAAAAATACAGATGCAGGAGGAATCAACTTAGTAATTTTTGATGCAGATGGTGATTTTGAAAATAGAAAAAAAGAACTTGAAGCTAAAAAAATTGAGTTAGGACTTTCATTCGAATTATTTCTACTACCCAACCACAATGGAATTGGTGATTTTGAAGATTTATTAGTAGCCGTTTCTAATCAAAAACACAAACAGATTTTTAATTGTTTTGAAGAATATCAAGGTTGCCTTACCAAACATGATCAAGGATATACTCTACCCAATAAAAAAGCAAAGGTTTACGCTTATTTAGAAGCACTTCTTCCTGTTTCGGAAAATGAGAATATAAGAATTGGTAAAAGAGATTACTTGAATGCAGAACATTGGGATCTAAATCATCCCTTTCTAAATCCATTAAAAGCATTTTTGGAAAAATATTTATGAAAAAGAGAATATTAATCACCGGAGCCGCAGGCTTCCTCGGTTCACACCTGTGCGACCGGTTTATTAAAGAAGGATACCATGTTATTGGAATGGACAACCTGATAACGGGTAGTCTCAGCAACATTGAGCACCTGTTTAAACTGGAGCAGTTTGAGTTTTATCACCACGATGTTTCAAAATTTGTGTTTGTGTCAGGCAAGCTGGATTATATTCTGCACTTTGCTTCGCCTGCCTCCCCTATTGATTACCTGAAAATTCCTATCCAGACTTTAAAAGTTGGTTCGCTGGGAACGCACAACCTGCTTGGTTTGGCCCGCGCCAAAAAAGCACGTATGCTTATTGCTTCTACTTCTGAAGTGTATGGCGACCCGAATGTGCATCCGCAAAACGAAGATTATTGGGGCAATGTAAACCCTATCGGTCCGCGCGGTGTGTATGATGAGGCCAAGCGTTTTCAGGAAGCTATTACCATGGCTTACCACACGTATCACCAACTGGAAACACGCATTATCCGCATATTTAATACTTACGGGCCACGCATGCGCTTAGATGATGGTCGTGCCCTGCCTGCCTTTATGGGTCAGGCGCTGCGCGGACAAGACATCACCGTTTTTGGTGATGGAAGCCAAACGCGTTCATTCTGTTATGTAGATGATTTGGTAGAAGGTATTTACCGTCTACTGCTCAGTGATTATGTAAATCCTGTGAACATCGGAAACCCTGATGAAATAACCATCAAGGAATTTGCTGAAGAAATTATTGCGCTGACAGGAACAAACCAAAAAATAATCTATCATCCGCTTCCAACTGACGACCCAAAACAGCGCAGACCTGATATTACCCGTGCCCAACAAATACTTGGCTGGTCGCCCAAAGTTTCGCGCAAAGAAGGCTTGAAGACTACCTTCGATTACTTCAAGAATTTACCCGAGTTTAAGTAAGCCCTAAAGTAGAAGACCTTAAATAATTTACATTTGCGTCAAACCAAATTATGGGGCGCAAATCCATCAATAAAACCCGCAGCAACAGTCCGGCAAAAAAGGATGAATTGGTGCAACGACTTATTCCTTTTTTGCAGGAAAAGGGCCTGCAGGGCATTACCATGGATAATATGGCCGGGGCTATGAACATCAGCAAGGCCACGGTTTACAAGTATTTTCAGTCGCGCGAAGAAATACTGGCAGCCGTTATTGCCTTTAAGCTGGATGAGATAAAAAACTTTGAACTATATCTGAACGATATAAAGGTGGAATACCTTGACCGTTATAAAAATGCGGTGCAGTATTTATCTGCCCATATCTCCGACATCACCAACCTGTTTCTTGCCGATTTGAAAACCTATTTTCCCCACCTGTGGCAAATGATAGAAGCCTTTAAAGATTACTGCATGAATGCGCTGAAAGCCTATTATAACGAGGGAATCCGCAAAGGCTATTTCAACAAAATAAACCCTGCGATAATGGTAATGAGCGACCAGTTTTTTTTAGACAAACTAACCGACCCGGATTTTCTGGTTTCGCACAAACTAAGCATGCAGCAGGCCTTTGATGAATATTTCAGAATGAAGTTTTACGGGATAATGAAATAGGGATAGAACGCAGATTATTATGATTTTTATGATTAACGCTGATAAAAAAATCTTAACCAATCTTAACAATCATAATAATCTGCGTTCCATCCTTTTTGCATTTCTCTTTCCGATAGCCGCCTTTGCCCAAAGCGACAGCACCCGCACCGAACTATCCCTCCCAAAAAAGTGCATTGTTATTGAACCCGGAATACGTGTAGGAAAAATAATAAAAAACTTTCCCGACTTTCCGGAGCGCGGGCCGGCTGTGCTTTCCGAAATCAATATCGGTCAGCAATGCAGCGGCAACAAAAAATGGCATCAGTTGTATGGTTACCCAACAGCAGGTGTTGCTTTCATTTATGGTATCATGGGCAATGATGATATTATAGGACGCAGCTTTGCCGTGCTGCCCAACCTTAGTTTCACCACCAAAAAATACCGCAGATGGGGTTTTCAATGGAAGGTAGGAATGGGCTTTGCCTTCTTCACCAAAAAATACGACCGCATCACCAACCCCGACAACAGGCTTATCGGCACCACCATGACCAACATGGCCATCGGCAGTTTTGATTTCCGTTACGACATTTCTAAATTCTATACCATATTGTTAGGCGTTTCGGGCATCCATTATTCCGATGCGCATTATCAGTTACCCAACATCGGTATCAACTTTCCTGCAATTAATCTTTCCCTGAAATATTTTCCATCGGGTCGCCCGAAATTGTATAAAAACGACAGCCTTCCCGATTTCGCAAACAAAATACTGTTCAATGTACGGCTTGGTTTTGGTGCCAATGAATTTGGCGGTTCGCTGCATCCTACGGGCGGGGCAACATATCCTATTTATACAGGCTCGCTGTTTACATCCAAACGCTACAGCCGCAAAAACAATGTTCAGTTAGGCATTCATATAAACTACCACACGGCTTTTTATGATTTTATTGTTCAGCAGGAATTGTACAGCAGCAACCAACGCATCCGCGCCTTTACGGGACAGATTTTTCTGGGCCACGAATTTATTATCGGACATTTTGGATTGCTAACCCAGCTCGGCATTTATTTCTACAATCCATTCTTCAAATATTTACAGGAAATACAGGGCGATTCAAAAGGCTTCAGCAATTGGATAAAACGTGTCAACAGCAATAAATTAGGCGTTAATTATTACTTTATGAACCCGATGAAAACCACTAAACACAATGTATATATTGGTCTTGCGCTAAAAGCAAATTTTGGTCAAGCCGATTTTCCGGAAATAAGTGTGGGGTGTGCGTTTTAAAAAAAGTTTTCAGCGTCAATACTAAAACCTCGGGGTTGCCGTTTATGAGAATAAAAAACCTTTACTTTGCGCTACATGAATTTCACTTTTTTTGAATTCCATGTAGCTGTTAAAAAGCACTTATCTATCATGAAAAAAAACATCTTCTCCTCTCTCCCACTCCTGTTTATTTCGTTTTGTTCACTGGCACAAAACCAAACTGGAGGAAACAACACTTATGATTTTCTGACCTTGAATGCCAATGCACGCATTGCAGCCATGGGCGGAAATCTTATTTCGGTTATGGATGATGACCTTAACCTGTTCTCACAAAACCCTGCGGCACTCAATCCGCGCATGAATAATCAGCTTACGTTAAACTATGTTCCCTATTTCTCAAAAATAAATTACGGCTATGCTGCTTTTGCAAAAAACTTCGACAGCATTCCAGGAACATTTGCAGTAGGTGTACACTACGTTAATTACGGAACATTTACCCGTGCCGATGAAACAGGACAAGTGCTTGGCGAATTTTCTTCCGGTGAGTTTGCGCTCAATCTGGGTTATGCTCATCAGTTTGGTAAAGACTCCATGTTCTCCGTTGGCGGAAACCTTAAAACCATTATTTCTTCCTTGGAAAGCTACAGTTCATGGGGCATGGGGCTTGATCTTGCAGGAACTTACCGTGGCAAAAAAGGATTTACAGCATCCGTTGTTTTAAAAAATATTGGCGCACAGTTTCAGGCCTACACCAAAGGAAATGCGGAAGCCTTGCCCTTTGAAATTCAGGTGGGTGTTTCGCAACAATTTGCGCATTTGCCTTTCAAAATTTCCATCATCGCACATAATCTTCAAAAACCTGTTTTGCGTTATGACGACCCTAACGATCAGGAACCAACCGTTGACCCACTTACAGGCGAAGAAATAAAACAGAAGAAATACATTGGCGATAATATTATGCGCCACTTTATTTTTGGCGGTGAGTTTGCCCCCGGAAAACGTAAAATTTTCAGCCTGCGAATTGGCTATAATTACATGCGCAGACAGGAATTAAAAGTGGATACAAGACCCGGAACCATGGGACTTTCGTGGGGCATTGGTCTTAAAATTTCAAAGTTCAGATTCAGCTATGCACGTGCGGCTTATCACCTGGCAGGAGCATCCAACCACATCAGCATCAGCACCAACATCAGCGATTTCCACAAAAAGGAAAAGCCTGCTCCTAATGAATAGAATTACCATTGCCATTGACGGTTATTCGTCTTGCGGAAAAAGCACGCTGGCAAAGCAACTGGCAAAAAAACTCGGCTATTCTTATATTGATTCCGGAGCCATGTATCGCGCAGTAGCGCTGTGGTGCCTTGAAAACAACGCAATAGAAAACGGTGTGCCCGACAACGGAAAAATAATCGCCAATCTCAGCAACATAAAAATTGAGTTTCGCTTTCATCCCGAAATACAATCCTCACAAACCTATCTTAACGGACGCAACATTGAGAAGGAAATCCGCGGCATGGCGGTTTCTGAAGTGGTAAGCAAAATAAGCAGCATAAAAGAAGTGCGCCAGAAAATGGTAATGCTGCAACGCCAGTTTGGCGAAGATAAAGGAGTAGTAATGGACGGCCGCGATATTGGCAGCATTGTTTTTCCGAATGCCGAACTGAAATTATTTATGACTGCCGACCCTGTTATTCGTGCCAAACGCAGGTACGATGAGCTGAAAGCAAAAGGCACCGAAGTAAGCATAGAAGAAATTGCAGAAAACCTTCGCCTGCGCGATTATGAAGACACCACGCGCAAAGAAAATCCGCTGATACAGGCGGCAGATGCTGTGGTTTTAGACAACTCACGCCTTACTCCCGAACAGCAGTTTGCCGCAGCCTGGAAACTGGTGGAAGAACGTTTGGTTACTGCATAATAAAACCGAACAAAGAGTTCCTCTGATTGTTTATTAAAAAAATGCAACGCATTCTTTTTACTGCATCAATAATTTCCCTAATATCGTGTCCGCAAAAAATCAACTGAAATCATGAGCGAAAAAGCAACCATTACCTTAGAAGGAAAAAACTTTGAACTGCCTGTTATCACTGGCACTGAGAACGAAAAAGCCATTGACATAACAAAACTCCGCGACCTTACCGGTTACATTACACTTGACTCGGGTTACAAAAATACCGGAGCTACACAAAGCCAGATTACTTTTCTGGATGGTGAAACAGGAATACTGCGTTACCGAGGCTACCCTATTGAACAACTTGCTGAACAATCAAGCTTTCTTGAAGTAGCATACCTGCTTATTTACGGTGCGCTTCCAATCACTGACCAGTTTGATGATTTTTCAAAAAAGATAGTACGCCATACACTTATTCATGAAGACATGAAACGTTTCTATGAAGCGTTTCCTAAGAAAGCACATCCGATGGCAGTTCTTGCTTCCATGCTCTGTACACTTTCAACTTTCTACCCTGAATCACAGCAAACCAACCGCCCCTGGGAAGAAGTAGAAACAACAGTACACCGCTTGCTGGCAAAAATTTCAACCATCTCTGCATGGGCTTACAAAAACTCAGTAGGTCACCCGGTGGTTTATCCTCAGAACAAATTTAACTACGTTGAGAATTTCCTGAACATGATGTTCTCCATGCCAACCGAGGAATATGAAATTGATCCTGTAATTGTTCAGGCACTTGACAAACTTTTAATCCTTCATGCCGACCACGAGCAAAACTGCTCAGCATCTACAGTGCGCATGGTAGGTTCATCACACGCTAATTTATATTCTTCAGTTTCTGCCGGTGCAATTGCATTGTGGGGACCACTACACGGTGGTGCCAACCAGGAAGTAATTGAAATGCTTCAGAAAATTCAGAATGACGGTGGCAACTACAAAAAATGGGTTGACAAAGCCAAAGACAAAAGCGATCCTTTTAAACTGATGGGCTTCGGACACAGAGTTTACAAAAACTTTGATCCGCGCGCTAAAATCATTAAAAAAGCATGCGATGATGTGTTGAACAAACTTGGCATCAACGATCCAATTCTTGATTTAGCTAAACACCTGGAAGAAGTTGCTCTGAATGATGAATATTTTGTTGAACGCAAACTTTATCCTAACGTAGATTTCTACTCAGGTATTATCTACAAAGCAATTGGTATTCCAACCGAAATGTTTACCGTGATGTTTGCGCTAGGACGCCTACCGGGTTGGATTGCACAATGGAAAGAAATGATTGCTGCAAAAGAGCCTATCGGAAGACCAAGACAGATTTACACAGGAGAAACAGAACGCAATTACGTTCCGATTGCGAAGAGATAATTTCTTCTTTTAAAGTCTTTCAACTAAATCAGCGAGCCGGTTACTATAGCCGGCTTCGTTGTCATACCACCCTATTACTTTCACCATATGTCCAACTACGGAAGTAAGCTCTGCATCTAAAATGCAGGAGTGTGGATTGCCCACAATATCAATGGAAACTAGCGGCTCAGTTGAATACTCCAGAATACCTTTCATAGTGGTTTCAGCAGCTTTCTTAAATGCTGCATTTATTTCCTCTACAGTTGCATCTTTTTTCAGTGTGCAGGTAATATCAGTAAGCGAACCATCAGGAACAGGAACACGAAAACCGCAGCCTCCCATTTTGCCTTCGAGGTGAGGAAATATTTTGGTGATAGCTTTTGCAGCACCCGTTGTGGTTGGTATCATAGAAAGTGCTGCTGCACGTGCTCTGCGTAAATCTTTGTGAGGTGCATCGTGCAAACGCTGATCACCTGTGTAAGAATGAACAGTAGAAATGTAGCAACTTTCAACTCCCCAGTTATCATCCAATACTTTTATCATGGGCGCACCGCAGTTGGTGGTGCATGATGCATTGGAAATTATTTGCTCAGTTCCGTCCAATATGTTTTCATTCACACCTAACACAACCGTTTTTACATCATCACCACTTGCCGGTGCTGAGATAATTACACGCTTAGCACCTGCTGTCAGATGAGTTGATGCTTCGCTGCTTTTGGTAAATTTTCCGGTTGATTCAATAACAAAATCAACAGCTAATTCTTTCCAGGGAAGATTGGACGGATCTTTCTCTGCAAACACTTTTATCTTCTTTCCGTTTATCACTAAAAAATCTGCTCCTGCTTCTACAGTGCCATTGAACTTGCGGTGAACCGAATCATATTTAAACAGGTGTGCGAGTGTTGTTGTATCCGTTAAATCATTGATGGCAACTACTTCCACTTTGTTTCTTTCCAGCAAAGCGCGCAGTGTTATTCTTCCTATTCTTCCGAAACCGTTGATGGCTATTTTTTTCATAAAACAGATGTGAGATTTGAGATATTAGATTTGAGACGGCAAAGATACTGCATAAAACAAAAAAGCCTCCGCGATTGTCGCGAAGGCTCTTTTGTTTATGATTTAATATACCTGTTACTGAACAATTAATTTAACAGCAGTTGTTTTATCGTTATAGTTCATCTGCATGAAATAAATACCGGCATCGATGGTATTTACATCAACGCTGTAAACCTGCTCACCTGAATTTACGCTTCCGTTGTAAACGTTTGCAACTGTTCTGCCCAGCACATCAACAAGGTTGATTGCAAGTTTTCCGTTCTCAGGTAAATTCATGGAGATGCGCGTTAAACCGTTTGAAGGGTTTGGATACACCTGAACTCCCAACATTGCATTTAATTCTTCAACCCCTGTTGTATTTTCAATGCGCACAGCATCTAAGTAGAAGTTATTGCCATAACCGCTGCCTACTTCATACACAAACTTGAATTTTACATTGTCAGAATTAGCTGCACCGGCAGGGATATTAGCTTGTTTCTCGTTCCAGATGCTTTGTGCATCGGGCACATATGAAGCTGAATACAATCCCGCATTAATCAGATTATCTGCAGATAAGGCAAGTTGAGGAATTTGTGTCCAACTTGCTCCGCAGTTGGTGGAATAAAAAACTTTAAAAGCATCACCGTCAACAGTAAATTCAAATGGGGTTGTATGATCACCCAAGAAAGTAGTAGTGGCACCTGAATATTGATATTTCAAAATCAATGGAGCTTGCAGGTTGCTTAGATTATAAGAAGGCGAAATTACTTCTTCATATTCGGTGGTAGTATTACCAAAATTATTAACTCTCAAAACACCTCCGCCTGAAGGAGTTGTAAGATTTCCTGCAATTTCCCATTTATGAGTTGTATTATCAGGATTGATAACAACCCAGTTGTTATCAAAATCACTTTGGCTTTCAAAATCTTCAAAGTAAGTATAATCAGCAGTTACCGAAGGTGCATCTTCTGCAATGTGAATATAAGTTGTTTTGGTTTCGCTGTCAGTTCCCGCAGCATTGGTAAGTGTAAGCGTTACTTCATAAACACCCGGTGCATCATAAGTAACATTAGTAGATGCCGCAGTCAGCGATGAAGCATTACCTCCTGGAAAAGACCACAGACGCTCTACTGAGGAACCTGTTACTATTCCGTTATACGAATTATCATCAAAATTAATAGTTGTTCCTGTGCAGGCAAATGTTTTATTAGCTAAAAAATTTGCAATCGGTGCACATGCCGAAGCATCGTAATCATCGTGTGTACCTGTCAACCATTGGTTTTCATCTGACCACAGGTAAGAACGAATTCCATTGTTCCCACTGGTACCTGAAAGTACATATTCCATTCTTTCGCATTGACCAACTGTAAACATACTCTGACACTCGTCATTTGAATAATCCATGTAGTTTACCATCATTTCACCATAAGGATTAGTGTTATCACAAGTATCAGCAGGAAAGTACGGGAAATCATCATAGCAAATTCCCAAGTTAGGACCAAAAGCAGCCGGTGTATCATTTACCTGATCGCTTCCGCAATCATCATCGCCCCAAATATGGATAAGGCTTAACCAATGACCTGCTTCGTGAACAAGCGTCCTGCCTTCTGCTCCACTTGCTGTACCTATACTTCCGCAAACATTATGCAATAAAACAACTCCGTCTGTTCCACATAATCCGCTTGCAGGAAATTGTGCATAACCCAAAATAGTTCCAAAATCCGAATCAACTCCAATGCTTTTTACCACCCAAACATTAAAATATTGATAGCAATTCCAGTCAATTAATTCTTTTATACCGTTATCATCAGATGCCTGATTTGTTTTATTGGAGAACGTTCTTGTAATACCTTCAGTACAGTTTCCTTTCGGGTCAAGTTTTGCAAGACGAAACTCAATATCCAGTTTCCCTGCAATATCAAGAAACGGTTGTGGAGTATTAACCGAATCTGAGTTCTCATGCCTGTAACATTTATTCAAAATCTCTAACTGATCTTCAATCTGAGCTTTTGAAATATTTTCGCTGCCCCCTTCATGAATTATATGAAACACTACAGGAATGATGTATTTCTCACCTTCACGGAAGCCAATTGGTTTATTCGCTTTCCAGTCAGAAAAGCCTCTTTCAAATTCTTCTGCATCAACAGCTATTTGAGGATTTTTAGCCATTTGCTGTTTCAGTACAATATCACTTCCACACTTATTTTGTTGTGCAAAAGAAGCAGTAAGAGTAGCAGTGAAAATTAAGGCTGTGGTAAATAGTTTTTTACTCATTGATAAAATAGTTGAGTTAAGGTATTCGTGAGAGAAGTTCATTTTGTATTTTTTTAGCTAAGGCAAATATATTCTCTTAAAGCGGATAAACAAAAACAAGTTTTTCGATTATTATACACGTCAAAAGCAGTATGCTAGGTTTAATTAGAATAAATGTTTCTCGGCATGGTAGGATGAACGCACCAACGGTCCGCTTTCTACATAGCGAAAACCCTTTGCCAGTCCTGCTTTCTTATACATTTCAAACGTGGCTGGTTTTACAAATTCAACTACCGGCAAATGCTTGCGTGTGGGCTGTAAATATTGTCCAATTGTAAGCACATCCAAACCAACATTTATTAAATCATCCATGGTTTCCAACACCTCTTCTTCGGTTTCACCCAAACCTACCATTATGCCTGACTTGGTGCGCATTCCACCCTGCTTTAAGCGTTTAAGCACTTCAAGGCTACGGTCGTATTTAGCCTGTATACGCACCTCTTTGGTCAATCTGCGCACGGTTTCCATATTATGAGAAACTATTTCGGGCGCTACATCAATAATGCGTTGCAGGTTTTCCCAGTCGCCACGAAAATCGGGTATCAGTGTTTCCAGCGTTGTTGCCGGACTTTCTTTCCGTATTTCTTTAATAGTTTCTGCCCAAATAATGGAGCCGCCATCTTTCAATTCATCGCGGTCAACTGAAGTGATAACGCAATGTTTAACACCCATCAGTTTTACTGATTCTGCAACGCGCTTAGGTTCTTCCAGATCAACAGGTAAAGGCCTTCCTGTGGCAACGGCACAGAAGCCGCAGGAGCGGGTACAAATGTTGCCCAATATCATAAATGTTGCTGTTCCTGCGCCCCAACATTCGCCCATATTGGGACAATTACCGCTCTGGCAAATGGTATGTAGCTTGTGCTTACTAACTATTTCGCGGACTTTAAGATAGCTTTCTCCGGTGGGAAGTTTTACGCGAAGCCAGTCGGGCTTTTTTACTCTTTCTTCTGTTATCACTTCTAAACTTGTGACTTTATTATTTATAAAAAACTAATACCACTTTTTTCCGAAATTAATTCCAATGTATAACGAAACAAAATACGGATGATTATCGGCAAAAGCCATAATCGGAATTTCTTTGTAATAGCCATCCACCACAATGCCAGCCTCAATAGCTTTTACATTATCCTGACGCGATGCATATTCAAAACTCATTCCTGCTTTAATATACAAGCCCGGGTAAACTTTCAATTCATCCAAGCCTTTTGTAAAAGGCGCTTTGCCATAGATGTTATCAATGTAATGTTTATCCGAATTATACTTTTCGGTGGAAAGACTAAACTCAAAAGGCACATTGGTAGGCACCAGAATTTCGAGGTAAACAGGTTTTGCAAAACCCAATGAAAGACCACCGTAAACATGAGAGCGGATTTCAACGCCTCCTCCCCTTCTATCCTGACGGTGTACCAAAACCCACTGAGCTCCGTAGCCTATTCTGCCAATGGTGAATGTGTTCATTTTACCATAAACAAAACCTTTTGAATTTTCAAAATACGGGTTTACCGATTTGAATTCTTTTGGATGCTTCATACTCACAATATCCAACTCCCACATCCGTTTAAGCTTTGCCGTTTTGTGTTTCCCTCTGCGCAGATTTATTCCCCAACCGTTGCTGTGCAGCAAGCCACCGAAAGTAAATTCATGCTTCATCAGAACTTCTTTGTCGCTCAGATTGGCTGTATCTGCAGGTGGTTCCATTTTATCAACCTGCGCAAAAACAGTTGTTGCAGCAAAGAAGAAGAAAAGGATAAAATATTTTTTTCTGAACATTGAAATTTCTGAAGGCTTACAAAGGTAAAAAGAATTAATTGATTAGTTCCGTCATTCCTGTAAAGGTTGGTTCATCAAAAAAATCAATAGCGGCTGTTCATCCAAGGTTTATTTACCGCATCTTTGCGCCCCTCAAAAAATGAACTTCACCAGTATCTTCAACCTTTTTACCGCACTGGCCTTGGGTTTTGCCTGCCTCAGTTCGGCAAGTGCCTAAACTGCTGAAGAGTTTTACAACCGAGGACTGGCGAAGGTTAATATGCGCGATTATCAGGCTTCTATTATTGAATACAATAGGGCCATTGATGCAGACCCCGAGTTTGACAAAGCCTATATTCAGCGTGGTGTTTCAAGATTTGAGCAGGAAGATTACAGCGATGCCATCGGTGATTTCAATATGGCTATTGTTCTAAACTCCAATTTGTGGGAAGCATGGTATCACCGAGCCAATTCATGGCGCAAAGACGAAAATTATACAAAAGCACTTGCCGATTTCAATAAAGTTATTGAGTTAAATCCTACCCATGCCGATGCCTGGTTTAAACGCGGAATTACAAAATACAAACTGAACGATTACAACGGAGCTATCAGCGATTATTCAAAAGCGATTGAACTGAAACCAAATTTACACGAAGCATTTTATAACCGTGGACTTGCACGATTTAAAACTAATGATAAAAAAGGAGCTTGCGCAGATTTAAACACTGCAAAGCAATTGGGTAACAGTTATGCAAATGACTTTATTCTGAAATACTGTAAGTGATAGATATGTCATGGCATATCACTCAGCACCCAACATATATTCCAGAATAGGCTTGCATTTATCGGTGCAGGCGGGATAAAACTGCCCGTGTTGTTTGTCTCCTGAATTAGAAGACTTACCCCACCAGAATTCAGCAATTGCAAGAGGCTGCATACCATGTGCAAAAGCATAGTGCAGCAGTTTAGGTGCAGCACATTCGCCCGCTCCTGAAGGCGGAATTTTATTAGGAGTAGTTTCAAAAATAGCGCACACATTTTTTACCACTCCATCTTTATTCAAAAAATTATAACTCTCAAATAATTGCTGTTGCAGTAAGGAGGATTTTGTTTTCCGCTCTTCTTTCAACGCTTCAATTTCCTTTAACAAATCGGCATCTGTATTCTCTTCCAGTGCTTTAATTTTATTGCCGATAGCGGTAATTTCAATCATTCCTTTACTGATAAAATTATTGTCGGTAGCTATATCAAACAATGATGGCACAAAAACCGCAGGATGCGGCTCATCAGCCAGTTTACCCGAAAAGGTGCATAAATAACCCAGCTTATCTTCTTTGTTTTTGACTACCAACACACCAAACATTTTACCTTTTGCTATACTTTCTTTTTCTGTGTCTAATCCAAAATTATGCAGCCATGCAGATTGATTTTCTGCAATAAACGCCTGCAACTGCGCTGCCGCCAGTTGGCAAATCTCCGGAGTATTGGTATCAAAGGGATTATTCAACTTCTCAGGAATGAGCGAAGAATCCGGTTCGACAGCAAAGGGTATAAAGCAGTTATGCATCAGCGCTGCAACGGCAATGGAATTATTAAAAGTTCAGCATTCAATATGCTCCTTCTTTAAAATGTCTTCAATAACTTTTATATCCTGTTCCGGATTTCTGATAATTCTATGAGCACTATCGCAATTGAAAATATCAAAAGGCAGTTCAATCAGTTTAATTCCATTTAGAGGAAGTTTTTCTGCTCTGCGCTGGTCGTAGATTTTTCGTTGCTCTCCCCTGCTTACTCCGCTTACTGTTTTACCATTCGTTTTATTAAAATCATTTAACTGACCGTACTGCGCTTCCTTATATTCAATAACCAGATTTAAAGACTGGTAATAAGCATCTACCGGCAGCGGGGTTCTTGTTATTCCGTCTTTATGTACATCGCCTAACAGAAAAGGAAAACGTTTTTGGCGGTCGGCTTTTTGCTTTAGTGCTGTGTCGCATAAGTCTATCACATAGGTTTCATCACTCTGCAAACGGGCTTGTTCAGCTTCCTGCTTTGCCGTGGAAACAGTATCCTGTTTGTATAAAGTAGTGGGCTTGGGCGCGTCCTTAGGTATAAAATACCAATACGTATCTATTCCCTTTTGTTCGGCATGTACATAAGGTATCAGATGCAATTGCTCCCGCTCCTTCAATCCTCTTAAAATATCTCTGATTGGCTTACCGTTTTTAACGTCTTTCCTGAAAATACCGGCAGCAATAAACTCGGGCATTAATGCTTTGGCAGGTATTATTTCAGTAGTTGTATTTTTTATAAAATACGCTTCAATTACGCTGTTGATGGTATCAATTTCTTTTATCATAGTTTCTTTTAATTTACATATTCAGATGAAGTAAACAACTCGAGCTGCATCGGGCGAAGAGTTGTAATCTTTTTATTTATTTTCCTGCTCTTTCCTGCCTGTATATGAAACACAGGTGTTTCGTGGTAGCGCGGAGCAACACAGATATGAACATCCTTGGTGGCATTACTGAACAGCTTTTCAACCAGCAAAGGATTATTATTATTTTTTGAAAGATGCGCTAAAATTAAATGGCTTAGGTTTTCGTGACGATGATTGGTTAAAAGTTCAAGAGCTTCGGTGTTGGATAAATGGCCTTTGCCTCCGCGTATCCGTCTTTTTAAATGAAAGGGATAATTCCCTTCTTCCAGCATCTGCTCGTCATAATTACTTTCCAGAAAAGCAGCATGGCATTGCTTAAAATACTGCACTACCTGCTTGCAGACTATGCCTATATCGGTAAACACACCTGCTGTTACTCCATTGCCCTCTATTATAAAGCTGCAAGGGTCTGCTGCATCGTGTTCTTTACCGAAAGGCGTAATGCTCAATGCACCGATGGTTACCGTTTCATTAAAACTGAAATCGCACACCTGCGAATCCGGGAGGGCTAATCCGCTGCTTTTTAAGGTAGCGGGTGTTATATAAACCGGAAGCTGATGTTTGCGTGATAACACAGTAACTCCGCTGATGTGATCACCATGTTCATGCGAAATAAAAACAGCTTTTACCTTGCTGATGCTAAGCCCCAGATTGCTCAGGCGCTTTTCCACTTCGCGGCAGCTGATACCTGCATCTACCAGCACTGCTTCCTCTTTGTTGCCGATGTAATAGCAATTGCCATTACTGCCCGAGTTTAAGGATGCGATAAAAAGCGACATGCTGCAAAGAAACGGAATTTGAGGAGGCTGCACGTCTTTTATTTCAAGATAAATGCTACTCCTGAAATACAATCAATTCAACAGAGCCAGCATTATAGATACTTCTTCCACCACTGTTCTGTAGTGGAGTTAGCATGAAATACGCTTCCTATTTCGGGGGTAATAACGGGCAGCGACTGAAGCTGTGCATGATGAACAAATGCATCAGCCGGCTCATACCATGCGTGCTGATACGACAGATTAAAACCTGCCCAATGCACCGACATAGCCACTTTTACTCCGGCATCTACTGCTGCCTGCACACTTTCTTCAGGGAACATGTGTATCTGATGCCAGTCAACGCAATACTGGCCGCATTCCATCCACCCGAAATCAAATGGGCCTAAACGCTTACCTATTTCGCTAAAGTGTTTGCCGTAACCACCGTCACCGCTGAACCAGATATTTTCTTTTTCGGTCTTCAGTGCCCAGCCTCCCCAGAGGCAGCGGGCTATAGAAGAAAGGCCTCTGCCTGAGAAATGCCGCGTGGGTGTATAGGTAATTTTTATTCCGTCAAAAACAACATCCTGCCACCAGTCAAATTCGGTGATGCGCTCTGCTTCAATTCCCCAACTCACGAGGTGCCGCTTTAAACCCAGTGCAACAAAGTATTGTTTTGTCTTTGCTTTCAACTTTCCAATGCTGGC
This sequence comes from Bacteroidia bacterium, assembly GCA_020054035.1. GTDB lineage: Bacteria > Bacteroidota > Bacteroidia > SXHM01 > SXHM01 > SXHM01. Next base: position 66,565 of record JAGVLY010000017.1, read on the forward strand.
ATAATCAAGATGATCGTAATGATCGTGGGTAAGCAATATCAAATCTATTTCAGGTAAGGTATCAATGATGTTCAGCGTGCCGGTTGAAAAGCGCTTTATTTTAGTGGGCGCAACAGGCGAGGCATCATCACCCAGCATGGGATCGATAAGAATGGTTTTATTCGCGAGGCGCATTAACACCACCGAATGGCCGTACCAGATAAACGTTGCCTGTCCGTTGTCTTTTAAAAAATCATTCTTGGCAAAAGCAATAACAGGCAAGGGCTGGGCAGGGTAGCCTTCTTTATGACCTTTTAGTTGTTTGCAAAGTATGCCGGGTATTTTGCGCCAGTCAATAGCAGTTTGCGTTGTTTCTAAATTCTGAAACACACCCTCTTTCCAGTTGCGTGATGCTCCGTAATGTTCTTTTAACTGTGCGGTTATTTTTCCGCCAAATTGTTTTTTATTCATACTTGCAAAAATAGCAGGAAGGATGACAGACGAAATTGAATATTCACTTTATTATAATTTGCCAAAGGCAGGGCAATAGGATTCAGGAGCGGGAGACATCTGCGATGTACTACCTTTTGTAAACGCTAATCCAGCTTATGCATAGTAGCAAGGTATTTATCCAATTCGGAATTTTTAAAAGCCTTCATTTGCAACTGATCGCCCTTTAGCATATCGTGGGTAATGAAGGTATTCATCTTGTAATATTTAAGGGAGTTGATACAGGTACCTAGTGCCACTCCGTTTTTGGTAACTGCAAAAAACTTCCAGACATTGGGCGATACCTGTTCAAGAAACTCAAACGAATAGGCAATATGATTGCTCATAAATGTATGCAGTAATTTTTTAGGATCGGTGATGCCCAGATTAAGTCGTTCGTTGTAGCGCTTAAAATAATGCGATGTATAATAAAATAAATAGTCGCTATTGGTAAATGGCTCAATGGCAGTAAGTCCTCTGTCGCTATAATACCATATCAGGTAATTGGGAAGAGTTATTTTTTTATCAATATCCCATTTATATATCCAGGTATTTTTGTGTTTAGAGATGTAATCAAACGTATTAATAATACGTTTTCCGCGCAAGGGCTTATTTTCTTTTATAATATCCTGCAACACATAGGTTGATTTGCGAACTACTATCTGAAAATCCTTGTCAATTTCTTTTCGGATTTCACTAAGATTCATGGAGGGAACCAACATGCAAAAACTGATTTAAATGTTTTGACATCCTAATTAAGTAAACGAAAATAATAAGAAATTATTATTTCAGTCTTAACTTATAGTGCGGGAAGGCGGCAACTCATAAGCCTGTGTATCGCTATCATCAAGATAAAAACGGGTAACCTTTTCGCCAGAAGATTTTACAGAGTAGTAATGAGGTGTTTCCAGTACAGTGTGTTGTTGGGCCTCCAGCGTAAGCTCATTACCGGGTTTGCGCTCTTTTAATACGTAAATAGCAATGACCACATTTTCCCAAGCCGAAGCCTCTTTATTAAGATGTGTTATTTCGGCAGTCAACTCTATTACGCCAATATCTAACAACTTGCTTAATACATCATTGCTTTCGGCAGGCACAAAGCCTATCTTTTGTTGGTTATAGTGCAAGGCTATGGCAAACTCATCGTACTCATTTTGGGGCTCGCGCACGAGTTGCAGCATATCGCCCTCGTTCATCTGAGGTAACAGTGCCGGGCCTGCATAGTATTTAAAGCCGCGCACAAAGCTCTGGAGTAGGTAAAATTTATCGTACTGATTTATCCAATCGTAGGTTGGCAGCATTACTGCACCAGCACCAAGACCTAAAAGATTTTTTATAAATGCCAGACGATTCATAGTGTAAAGATACTAACCGGTATAAGCACTTAGACAAGATGGCCTTTTATTTTGTTGCGGTTTTAAAGGTTTGACAAACTTAAAAGGTTGTAAAACTTAAATTTCAAAATCCCTTAAACAAAGTTGCACTGTATTCCTCAAACTCATCTACCAACTTTTCATCTAAATGAAACGCTTTAATACCTTTTAAATTATAGTTAGTAGTGGGGCTTATCACCTTCTTCTTTATAAGCATATTAATATGTATAGCCTGTATTTTACCGGGTGTCACAATTACAAACCATGCGTTGCCATAAGGATAATCTTTATCCAGTTCTTCCATACTGAATTTGCCGTTGGCGCGGAACTTTACCTCTAAATAACACAGATCACCCGTAAGACGGCTCTGAACCACAAAATCAGGCATAAAGCGTATACTCTTTGCCATGGGCGACTTTGTATTTTTAAAACTCTCCATGATGCCCGGCATTATGCGCTCCATGCCGTAGTTAAATACGTTGTAATTATTAAGCAGAAATAATTCCTGCACAACGGTTTCGGCAAGACGGCCTTTTATTTTGTTGAAAGAGAATTTGGTGTTCATGGGTTTTATTTTTTATGAAATTTATCATCACCCCATTTTGCAGGATTGTTGATGATGTATTCCGAAATGTTTACATACGATTGTGCGTTGCGGATGATATGGTCGTGGTAATTGCGTTGCCATAATTTACCGTTAAAACGTTGCCAACCCAAATTTTTAACACCACGAATATATTCAACCGTTGTTATTGATTTGAATGCGTCCATCATATCACCAATGGTTTTCGTTGGGGCAACCCTTGTGGTTGTCCCATTATTATCCCCCGCGTTATTTGTTGGGGCGACCCTTGTGGTCGCCCTGTTATTTTCACCACCGCCATTATCGGGATTTTCATCACCGCCATTATCGGGATTTTCACCACCGCCATTATTGGGATTTTCACCACCGCCATTATTGGGATTTTGGGCAACCACATTATTGGGATTTTGGGCAACCACATTATTGGGATTTTGGGCAACCACATTATTGGGATTTTGGGCAACCACAT
>JAGVLY010000099.1 GCA_020054035.1 Bacteroidia bacterium
AAAGCTACTACCGCACAAACCGAAAAACTCTTCGGCTTTGATTTTAAACTGAACGGGAAGTCAGTAACCACTAATGACCTTGACGGTATTCTTGCCGAAGAGAAAAACCTTGTAAAACGCTTGCAGGCATGGGAAAGCAGCAAAGAAGTGGGAAAAGGTTTAAAACCGGGATTGGTAAACCTACGTGACCTGCGCAACAAAACGGTGCAAGGTCTTGGCTACAAAGATTTCTTTGAGTACCAAGTTTCGGATTATGGAATGACCACCGATGAAATGCTGGAGATGTTAAAGAAATTCAACAAAGAGTTATTCCCTCTTTACCGCGAGTTGCATACATGGACACGTTATGAACTGGCAAAGAAATACGGACAGAAGAAAGTTCCTGATCTTATTCCTGCTCACTGGTTGCCTAACCGTTGGGGACAGGATTGGAGTCCTTTAGTGGAAGTGGAAGGCGTGAACCTTGACAGCGTGTTAGGCACTAAAGATGCAGAGTGGATTGTGAAACAAGGCGAACGTTTTTATGTAAGCCTTGGCTTTCCGGAGTTGCCTGCTTCGTTCTATGACAAAAGCGATTTATATCCCCTTCCTGCTGATGCAACCTATAAAAAGAACAACCACGCTTCGGCATGGCACATGGATTACGACCAGGATGTGCGCTCTTTGATGAGTGTATTGCCTAACAGCGAGTGGTACGAAACATCTCATCATGAACTGGGACATATCTATTATTACATGACTTACAGCAATCCCGATGTTCCTGTGCTGCTGCGCGAAGGAGCTAACCGTGCTTATCACGAAGCATTGGGAAGCCTGATGGGAATGGCTGCCATGCAAAAACCTTTTCTTGAAAACTTAGATTTAATTCCGAAAGACACCCTTTCAAATGAAATGCAAACGCTGTTGAAAGAAGCCTTGAACTATGTTGTGTTTATCCCGTGGAGCACCGGAACCATGAGCATGTTTGAGCATGAACTGTACTCAAAAAATCTTCCTGCCGACAAGTTCAACAAACGCTGGTGGGAGATTGTAGCAAAGTATCAGGGCATTGCTCCTCCTTCAAACCGCAGTGAAGAGTATTGCGATGCTGCCACCAAAACCCACATCAACGATGATGCAGCACAATATTATGATTATGCACTTTCGTTCATTCTATTATTTCAATTGCACGACCACATTGCAAAAAACATTTTGCATCAGGACCCTCATGCTACCAACTATTACGGCAACCGTGAGGTGGGTAAATTTATTGAAGGCATCATGTATCCGGGTGCAAGCAAAGACTGGAGAGTTGCGCTGAAAGAGCAAACCGGCAGCGATCTTAGCGCAAAAGCAATGCTGGATTACTTCGAGCCGTTAATGGGTTACCTGAAGAAAGAGAACGAAGGAAGAAAATATACGCTGACCGAAGTTGAGTAATATTAAGCCACTAATTGTCACTAATTGGCACAAATTAATTAGTGACAATTAGTGTAATTAGTGGCTACCAAAAAAAATATTTCCACGTTACCATTTAGTTTTCTATCATTGCATCAAACAAATACCAAAATACTTAAAAAAATGAACTCGAAAATTACAGTTGCTCTTTTCCTTATTATTGGAGTTGTATCGTTTAACAGTTGTAAAAAAACAATTAACGGCTGCACAGACCCTTTAGCTGATAACTATAACTCAAATGCAACTGACGAAGATAACTCCTGTGTTTATACACCAGATCTTGGCGAATCATTTGGTGGTGGAATTGTTTTTTACAAAGATGCATCCGGTGAGCATGGTCTGATTGCAGCACCAAGCGACCAGAGTACGGGTATTCAGTGGTATAACGGAACTTATTTTCAAACCAATGCTATCGCAACACTTGTTTTTAAAGGAATTGAAAATACGAACTCAATTGTTGCACAGCAAGGAGATGGAGACTATGCAGCAAAATTATGCTCTGATTTAGTTCTGAATGGTTTTGACGATTGGTATCTTCCTTCAAAATCTGAATTGGTTGAGTTGTATAATGAACGTGTAAATGTTGGTGGTTTTGAGAGAGACTACTATTGGGCATCAACTGAAAACAACAATGACATTGAAGCTTTCAACGATTCACTTGCATGGTATATGAGCTTTAATGATAGCCTGAACGGCTATAAAAACTGTTATTACAAAAACTATCCAGCGCGCGTTAGGGCTATCAGAGCGTTCTAATTTCTGAGCAATGAAATTTACGTATTACGGTCACTCCTGCTTTGCGATAGAAGTTCAGGGTAAAACGCTCCTGTTCGACCCTTTCATAACACCCAACCCGCTTGCAGCTTCCATTGATATTGGCAAAATAAAAGCCGATTACATTCTGGTTTCGCACGGACATGAAGATCATATTGCTGACCTTGTATTGCTTGCAAAAAGCACAGGAGCTAAAGTGGTTTCAAACTACGAGATTTATGTTTGGCTTACCAAGCAAGGCATTGAAAAAGCACACCCGATGAATCCAGGAGGCAAATGGAAATTCAGTTTCGGAACAGTTCAATGTACTGTTGCACAACACAGCAGTTCTTTCCCTGATGGCACTTATGCCGGTGTTCCAATGGGATTTCACATTACTACAGATGAAGGCAACTTCTATTATTCAGGTGATACAGCTCTAACACTAGACATGAAGCTGATTGGCGATTACAAAAAAACAGATTTTGCGCTGCTTCCGCTTGGTGATAATTTTACTATGGGCGTTGACGATGCTGTTATTGCAGCAGAGTTTATTAAATGCAACAAAATAATCGGTGTGCATTACGACACGTTTGGTTTTATAAAAATTGATCACGAAGGAGCTAAACAAAAGTTTAAAAAGGCAGGAAAAGAATTGATCTTACCTACTATTGGTGAAAGTATCATACTTTAAAACTTTGCGCTCTTTGCGCCTTTGTGAGCCAAACAAAAATCTAAATTAGCGCATCGTGAAAATCATCATCATCGGTCCGGCTTTTCCTTTGCGTGGCGGTATAGCTCACCTCAATGAATCATTGTGCCGTGCTTTTATCAAAGAAGGCGACAGTGCTGAAATAGTTTCTTTTTCGCTTCAATATCCATCTTTTCTTTTTCCGGGAAAAACACAAAAGGAAGAAGGAAATCCGCCAACCGATATTACCATTCACACCAAGATAAATTCTATAAACCCACTGAACTGGTTGAGTGTTGCTTCGTTTATTAAAAAGCAAAAACCAGACTTGGTTATTATTCGGTATTGGTTACCGTTTATGGCTCCCTGCCTTGGAACTATTGCACGATTAATTAAATCAACAAGCACAAAAATTGTAGCCATCTGTGACAATGTTATCCCCCACGAAAAACGCCCTGGTGATAAACAACTGACGCAATACTTTGTAAACTCCTGCGATGCATTTGTGGTGATGTCAAAATCAGTGGAAGAAGATTTGAGAAAGTTTGATACCGTAAAACCTTCCACCTTTATCCCCCACCCTGTTTACGATATTTTCGGCAAAGCAGTAAGCAAAGAAGAAGCACAGAAGAAATTGAACTTAAATCCTGCAGATAAGCACATTTTGTTTTTCGGCTTTATCCGCAAATACAAAGGACTCGATTTATTGCTTAATGCGCTCACTAACATTAAACTAAAAACATTAAACATTAAACTAATAATAGCCGGTGAGTTCTACGACAACAAGGATGAATACCTACAACTGATAAAAGAAAACGGGCTGGAAAACAATGTTATTATCCGTTCTGACTTTATTCCTTCTGAAGAAGTAAAGTATTATTTCTGCGCAGCGGATATAATAGTACAGCCCTACCACACAGCTACACAAAGCGGAGTAACACAAATCGCTTATCACTTTGCACGCCCAATGCTGGTTACCAATGTTGGCGGATTAGCAGAGATTGTAACACACAACCGTGTAGGTTATGTTACTGAAACCAATGCAGAATCTATTGCTGCATCACTAACCGACTTTTACCAAAACAAACGTGAAAAAGAATTCTCTGAAAATGCAGCGATTGATAGCAGCAAGTTTAGTTGGGGGAATATGGTAAAAGGAATTAAAGAATTGGCGAAAAAAGCCTAAGGCTTCTTATCTTCTGCCTGCTTTAAAATCTTCTGCACTTTTCCTGCTTTGAACATTGCTTTGTAAACAACATTGCCTTGTTCATCCCAATAAGTCCAGAGCCCGTTTATTCTTCCGTTAAGGTAACTTCCTTGACTCCATTGAACACCGTGTTCAAACCAGCTTTCCTGCAATCCTTCAGAACCTCCGTTGCGGTAATTTACCTTTTGGAAAAGTTGCCCGTCAACATAATAATGCAGCCATAAACCTTCTTTCATTCCTTTTGAAAAACTGCCGGTTTCTTTTAGTTTTCCGCTTGGGTACCATTGTTTCCATACTCCGTTTTTCAAGCTGTCGGCATAAGTAATTTCCGACTCCTGTTGACCTTCTTCATACCATGTTTTGGATGCGCCATCTTTTACACCCATTTTATAACCTGTTTCAAATTTTGGGTTTCCGTTCTCAAACCAGCCTTTCCAAACGCCATCTAATTTACCTTCTTTAAAAGCCCCTTCTTCGCGCTTTTGTCCGTTCAGGTAAAAGGCAGTCCACAAACCTGTTTCCTTGTTGTTTTCAAAATTGCCAAAGTGCTCTTTGGTTGTGCCATCTTCGTAATAAACAGTCCACTCACCTGTTTTTAAACCATCACTATAATTTCCTTTTTTCCAGAGTTTACCGCTTTCTTCGTAATAATAAATCCACTCACCGTGCTGCTTGTCGTTTACAAAGTTTCCTTCACTTCCTTTATGCCCTGTTTTGTAATAAAAAATCCATTTGCCTTCGCGGATGTCATTTTTAAACATCCCTTCCATATCGGTTTTGCCGTCTGAAAACCACCAGGTAAAATAACCTTCTTTTTTACCGTTTGAATAATAGGCATCGGCTTTTGCTTTTCCATTTTCATAATATTCATCGGTGTTTCCGTGAAGCAAACCATTTTTGTAATCACTTTGTTTTTTCGTGCCTCCATTCTCATACCACTCCATCCACAAACCTTCTTTCTTTCCGTTTTTCAACTGCCCTTCAAATTCTTTTTTGCCGCTTTTATACCAGCTTGTATTTAATCCATTGGTATTACTCTCACTCAGCTTTTCACCTGTGCGGTA
>JAGVLY010000058.1 GCA_020054035.1 Bacteroidia bacterium
CTAAAGTTTTTAATCAATTTCGTAAAAAAAATCCATTTCCTGTGTTATTTGTTCGCTATACCTATGGAGCCAAAAATGTGGTAAAAAGCGATTTTGAGTATCACGATGTTTCAGCAGGTTTGCAAGGCAAGTTTCAGGTATCGCCTAAAATGTCGTTTTACTATAATTTGTGGGCAGGTAAAATTTTCGGAAAACTTCCTTTCCTGTTGCTGAAAAATCCCGAAGGAAATTTCTCTTATACGCACAATAAATACTTTTTTAACAATATGAATTTACTAGAGTTTTCGGCTGACCAATATCTGAGCCTTAACTTCCAGTATTTCTTTGGCGGATTGTTGCTTGATAAAATACCGTTGATTAAAAAACTCAAATGGCGTGAGTTAATTACCACTAATATTTTTTACGGAAACATGAGTGTTGCTAACCGCAACTACAACCACCTCAATACTATTGATTATGCTTATCCAATTCCTTATGTAGAGGCAGGATTTGGAGTAGAAAACATTTTTAAATTCCTAAGATTTGACGGAATATGGAGATTAACTCATACCGACAAATCTGATATTATTGAATTTAGCCCTTACCTGAGTTTTTATATCAAGATTTAAAAAAGCAAAAGCCGCTAAGACTTGAAAATCTTAGCGGCTTTTTTAATGGAAAACGTTACTGGTTATATACAACACCATGCTGGCAAATAATGGCGCCCATGATCATCATGCAAACAGCCCAGAAGCCAACATTAATGGCAATGTATTTAAATCCTTTTCGTTCAAACAAAGCATTTACACCCATAACTGGCAACACAATAAGCAGACAGGCAATAAAACCGTGCAGTGCTCCATGTTTATAACTGCGGAAATTTGCGCCATACTTTGTAACTAAATCCATCAGCTCCTGATTAGCTGCACTGCCGGCAACACCAACATCGGGGTTTCCCTCCAACAACGAAAACAAGTGTGTTTGGTGAACAACTAATGTAGTGATGGCAAGCGAAAGAAATAAGCTGAACAAATAGGTAAGCCCGAAAACAAGAGCCATGTTAGCTCCTTTCATGCTTTCTTCGGTAAGGCCTGCAGATTTCATCCAAGCCGTGCCAAGCACTTTTGGGTTATACCAGATAAAGCCCACAATAAGTGGAATTAGCGCAGTAAGCGCAAGAATAAGAAAATTTGGTGCCATAGTTTTTTAGTTTTTAGTTTAGTCAAAAGTATGTGTTAACGGCTTATTCAGATATTGACAGGCGCAGAGTTATTAACAGTTTAAAGGGGATATCACACCCAAAATGCTCTTAATATACAGCTGTTCTGTAAGATTTTTCTTTTGTTACTTTTGCGCTGAATAAAATCTGCATTCAGCTATGGCAAAGACAAAGTTCAGCAAGGACACCTATTTATACTGGTATGAAACCATGCTGCTTTACCGCAAGTTTGAAGAAAAAGCGGGACAGCTTTACATTCAACAAAAGATAAAAGGTTTTTGTCATTTATACATTGGCCAGGAAGCATTGGTGGCGGGCGCAACCAGTGCAACACAACCAGCAGACAATGTGATTACTGCTTACCGCGACCACGTTCATCCGATTGCAAAAGGTGTTTCGCCAAATGCAATTATGGCTGAGCTTTACGGAAAAATAACAGGATGTTCAAAAGGTAAAGGCGGAAGTATGCACATGTTCTCAAAAGAGCATCGCTTTTTTGGCGGACATGGAATTGTGGGCGGACAAATTCCGCTCGGTGCAGGTATTGCTTTCGCAGAAAAATATAATGGAAGTAAGAATGTAACGTTGTGCTACATGGGTGATGGTGCGGTGAATCAGGGGGCTTTCCATGAAACACTGAACATGGCAAGGCTTTGGAAACTTCCTGTAATTTTCATTATTGAAAATAACCAGTACGCCATGGGAACTTCGTTGAAACGTTCCAGCAGCGTTATGAATTTATATAAGTTGGGAACGGCATACAACATTCCTTCTTTTGAAGTGGATGGTATGATCTGTGAAGATGTGCATGATGCCGTTGAAAAAGCTGCAGAAGCAGCACGCAATGGTGAAGGTCCTACCTTGCTGGAGATGAAAACCTATCGCTACAAAGGCCACAGCATGAGCGATCCACAAAAATATCGAACCAAAGAAGAAGTAGAAGCCTACAAAGCCCAAGACCCTATTCAGCGTGTATTGGCAACAATTACCAAAAATAAATTTGCATCTGATGCAGAATTGGAAGAAATCAATGCACGTGTGAACGCGCAGGTAGAAGAGTCGGTGAAATTTGCAGAAGAATCTCCTTTCCCGGATGCTTCGGAATTATTTAAAGATATATACGAACAAGAGGATTATCCTTTTATTAAAGACTAAATTATCAGAGACAACGCAGGTATGAACAGAGAAGATTTATTTAAAAACATTATAGGCCATGCTAAAGAGTATGGCTTTATTTTTCAGTCAAGCGAAATTTATGATGGACTTAGTGCTGTCTATGATTACGGACAAACCGGAGTGGAACTGAAGCGCAACATCCGTGAGTATTGGTGGAAGTCTATGGTGCAGATGAACGAAAATATTGTTGGCATTGATGCCGCTATTTTCATGCATCCGACAACATGGAAAGCCTCGGGACACGTGGATGCTTTTAACGATCCGCTGATTGATAACAAAGACAGCAAAAAGCGCTACCGTGCTGATGTGTTGATTGAAGATTTTGTTGCGAAGATTGAAGACAAGATAAATAAGGAAGTAGAAAAAGCTGCAAAACGTTTTGGTGAAACATTTAATGCCGAAATGTTTGTGAGCACCAACCCTCGCGTGGTGGAATACAAAACGAAAATTGATACCATCAAAAAGCGTTTTGTTACGGCCTTGGAAACTGACAATCTTGCTGATGTAAAACAATTAATTATTGATTTAGAAATTGCTTGCCCAATTTCGGGAACCCGCAATTGGACGGATGTTCGTCAGTTCAACCTGATGTTCTCAACCGAGATGGGTTCTACTGCAGAAGGTGCAAGCACTATTTATCTGCGACCTGAAACGGCACAAGGAATTTTTGTGAATTTTCTGAATGTCCAGAAAACCGGAAGAATGAAAATCCCTTTTGGTATTGCACAAGCAGGAAAAGCATTTCGTAATGAGATTGTTGCTCGTCAATTCATTTTCCGTATGCGTGAATTTGAGCAAATGGAAATGCAATTCTTTGTCCGTCCCGGCACACAGAAAGAATGGTTTGCGCATTGGAAAGAGCGCAGAATGAAATGGCATAATTCACTTGGTTTTCCTGATACAATGTATCGTTTTCATGAACATGCTAAGCTGGCACACTACGCAGATGCCGCGTTTGACATTGAGTTTGATTTTCCATTCGGATTTAAAGAGCTGGAAGGAATTCATTCTCGTACTGATTTTGATTTGAAGTCGCACGAGAAATTCAGCGGAAAGAAACTGCAATACTTTGATCCGGAATTGAATGAAAACTATGTTCCGTATGTAGTGGAAACTTCTATCGGACTTGACCGCACGTTCCTTGCTGTACTTTCTGCTTCTTACAAAGAAGAGAAATTGGAAGACGGTTCAGAGCGGGTGGTTTTAAATATTCCTGATTTTTTAGCACCTGTAAAAGTTGCAGTGTTTCCGCTGTTGAACAAAGATGGTTTACCTGAAAAAGCTCGTGAGATTTTTGACAAACTGAAAATTGACCATGTTGTTCGCTACGAAGAAAAAGATACTATCGGAAAACGTTACCGCAGGCAGGATGCAATCGGAACACCTTTTTGCATTACAGTTGACCACGACACCTTAAATGATAATCAGGTAACACTTCGTTACCGCGACACCATGAAACAAGAGCGCGTCTCAATAGATAATCTTGCTAAGATTGTGGAAGACAAAGTGAGCCTGAGAAAAGTGCTTGTTTAAGAATGTTTATTTCTGAATATACATTACTTCTTCCACAGCCTTAATCACCTTCTCCGCAGTAGGTAAAAATTCAGCTACAAGTGTTGGTGCATAAGCCAAAGGAACATCCTGTGTCATTATTCTTATTACAGGTGCATCTAAATAATCAAACGCATCTTTCTGAACTTTGAAAGCAACTTCGGTTGCAATGGAACCAAGCGGCCAGGCTTCTTCAACAATAACCAGACGATTGGTTTTCTTTACAGAAGTTATAACAGTTGCATAGTCAATCGGGCGCACGGTGCGCAGGTCAATTATCTCCACTTCAATTCCGTCTTTTGCTAATTCTTCGGCAGCTTTGAAAACTGTTTTTATAATTTTTCCAAAAGATACAACTGTAACATGTTTTCCTTCTCGCTTTACATCTGCAACTCCAATAGGAATAAGATATTCGCTTTCAGGAACCTGTCCTTTGTCGCCATACATCTGTTCTGATTCCATGAAAATAACAGGGTCGTTATCGCGTATCGCAGCTTTCAGCAAACCCTTGGCATCATAAGGATTGGAAGGCACCACTACTTTCAATCCCGGACAGTTTGCATACCAGCTTTCATAAGCCTGTGAGTGTTGTGCACCCAGTTGTCCCGCAGAAGCAGTTGGCCCACGAAAAACAATTGGAACACCAAATTGTCCGCCCGACATAGATTTCATTTTTGCTGCAGCATTAATCACTTGGTCAATTGCAACTAATGAAAAATTAAAAGTCATAAATTCAATAATGGGGCGCAAACCATTCATTGCTGCACCCACACCAATACCCGCAAACCCCAATTCCGAAATAGGAGTATCAATCACTCGTGCACCTCCAAACTCAGCCAGCATTCCCTGACTGGCTTTGTAAGCGCCATCGTATTCTGCCACTTCTTCACCCATCAGGAATACATTTTTATCCCTGCGCATCTCCTCGCTCATGGCTTCTTTTACTGCTTCCCGAAATTGTATCTCTCTCATGTCTTAATTTTTTGAACGTTCAAAAATACTACTAATCTTTTTCTTTGCGCTTCTGCGCCTTTGCGAGAAATTTTAAAACAATGTCGGCTGCAACGGCACAACCTTAAAACTCTTCCGGTGAATAATTGATTCTCCATGTTGTTCAATTGCCATGCGATGTTTCAGTGTTCCGTAGCCTTTATTTTTTTGCCATTGATACTGAGGGAATTCAGCATCCATTTTCATCATGTATTCATCACGGTGCGTTTTTGCAAGAATCGATGCGGCTGCAATGGACATATATTTTCCGTCACCCTTCACAATACACTTAAATGGAATGTCCTTGTATTTCTTAAAACGGTTGCCGTCAATCAGCAGAAGTTGTGGTGATTTTTTCAGTTGCTCTATTGCACGGTGCATGGCAAGATAAGAAGCGTTTAGAATATTTATTTTGTCAATTTCTTCATGCGTTGCAATGCCTACAGCCCATGCCAGTGCTTCTTTTTCTATAATCGGACGCAACTCTTCTCTTTTCTTTTCACTCAGTTGTTTGGAGTCGTTCAGTAATTCAGATTTGAATTTTTTAGGAAGAATCACAGCCGCTGCAAATACAGGTCCTGCAAGGCATCCACGTCCGGCTTCATCCACACCGGCTTCAATCAGTTTGTTTTGAAATCGCAGTTCAAGCATGGTGATTAGTGATAGAACACAGATTATTAGGATGCTTATGATTAGTTATGATTTTATCAGCGATCATCTTAATAATCATAAAAATCAGCGTTCCATAATTTTATTCAGTTCATTCCCGAATTTCCAAACATCTTCAAACGAATTATAAAGCGGTGCAGGAGCCAATCGAATAACATCAGGATTACGCCAGTCAGTTATAATTCCGGCTTTCAGTAATTGTTCGTGAATTTGTTTTCCGTTCTCTGAAAACACAAGTGATAATTGACAACCTCGTTCCGCTTTATTTCGTGGAGTAAGAACTTTTATCTGTTGACTGCCAACTGCCAACTGCCGACTATTTATCTCATCAACAATAAACTCAAGGTAAGCAGTAAGTTTCTCGCTCTTCTCCCGCAGATTTTCAATCCCTGCTTCATCAAAAATATCCAATGCCATTTTATGCACAGCCATTGAAAACACTGGCGCATTGCTCAGTTGCCAGCCATCAGCACCATCAGCCGGAATAAATCCTTTTTCCATTTTAAAACGTGTATCCGGATTATTTCCCCACCAACCTGCAAAGCGAGGCAGTTCCGGGTTGTTACCATGTTTCTCGTGCACAAAAATTCCCGCCACACTTCCCGGTCCCGAATTCAGATATTTATAGCTGCACCAGCAGGCAAAATCCACCTTCCAGTCGTGCAGGTTCATTACCAGATTTCCCATTGCATGTGCTAAGTCAAAACCTGCAAGTGAGCCAACTTTATGAGCTGCTTCTGTAACGCTTTTCATATCAAAAGCCTGCCCGGTATAATAATTTACACCGCCAATCATTACCAAGGCTAGCTGGTCATTCAGTTCTTCAATCTTTGCAAGAATATCTTCCGTGCGCAGTGTAAATTCTCCTGCTCTCGGCTTTAGTTCCACAATAGCTTCATCAGGATTAAAACCGTGAAATTTTACTTGTGATTCTAATGCATACTGATCAGAAGCAAATGGTTTCTCCTCGCACAGAATTTTAAAACGTTTTGCTGTAGGACGATAAAATGAAACCATCAGCAAATGAAGGTTATTGGTCAGTGAGCCCAAGGCACACACTTCCGAAGGCTTTGCACCAACAAGTTTTGCAAGCGGCTTATCAAACATCTTCTCATAAGAGAACCATGGATTCTTTGCGTGAAAATGTCCTTCCACTGCAAATTGTGCCCAATCGCTTAACTCTTGTTGCAAGGCTGCTGAAGCAGTTTTAGGTTGCAATCCCAAAGAATTTCCGCAAAAATATATTGCTTCTTTTCCATTCAGTTCAGGGAAGAAGAATTTATCTCGAAAAACTGTGAGTTTGTCAACTTTGTCTTCCCCTTGTGCAAATTCCTTTGAGTTAATCAAGTTCATAATCTTTGTGTTCTTAGTGTCTTTGTGGGAAAATTCTCCAACTGCCAAAGGTATAAATTACCCTATATTCGCAAAGCAATTTTGAAGACATGAAAAGAGAGAAGTCAGAACAATTATTTAATAAAGCCAAACACTATTTTCCGGGAGGAGTAAATTCTCCTGTGCGTGCTTTTCGCTCGGTGGGCGGCACACCCCTGTTTATACAAAAAGGTGATGGCAGCCGCATCTGGGATGCAGATGGAAATGAGTTTATAGATTTCTGCTGTTCATGGGGGCCATTGATTTTGGGTCACAACAATTCACAAGTCAGAAATGCAGTAATTGATGCTGTGCAAAACGGAACTTCATTCGGAGCGCCAACAGAGAAAGAAAATGAGTTGGCAGAATTGATTTTAGCTAACAACAAATTCGTTCAGAAAATCAGGTTTGTAAGTTCAGGAACAGAAGCGGTGATGAGCGCCATCCGCCTTGCCCGCGGCTTTACAGGCAGAAATAAGATTTTAAAGTTTGAAGGTTGTTATCACGGACATGTTGATTCAATGCTGGTGAAAGCCGGTTCGGGTTTGGTTACGTTCGGAACAAGCTCTTCTGCCGGTGTTCCTGAATCATTTGTGAACGATACCATTGTTGTTCCCTTGAACAATATGGAAGCGCTGAAAAAAGCATTTGAAGAATTTAAAGATCAGATTGCGGCTGTAATTATCGAACCAGTTCCTGCCAACAACGGTTTATTGTTACAAACCAAGGAATACCTGCAACAACTCAGAACTATCTGCACCGAAAACAAAACGCTTCTGCATTTTGATGAAGTGATTTCCGGCTTCCGGCTTGGCTTTGAAGGCGCTGCCGGCTACTATGGAATTCAGCCCGATATTATTACGTATGGAAAAATAATCGGTGGCGGTTTGCCGGTGGGTATGTATGGCGCAAGCAAAGAAATCATGGCAAAAATTTCTCCCGATGGTGATGTTTACCAGGCAGGAACGCTTTCAGGAAACCCTGTTGCAATGGCTGCGGGCATTGCACAGCTGACAGAATGTCTAAAAGAAGGGTTCTATTCTTCGCTTGAAGAAAAAACAAAAAAACTCTGCGCTGCTGTTGAAGCTCATGCTCATTCGAAAGGCTATAAATTCAGAATGTTCAACATCGCTTCCATTTTCTGGATTGCATTTACAGATCAGGAAAGCATCAGAAGTGCCGATGAAATTGATGCAGCAAGTATGAGTAAATTCAGAGTATTACATGCCGAATTATTGGAGAGCGGAATTTACCTCGGACCTTCCGGTTACGAAGTCGGTTTTATTTCCGAAGCGCATTCCGATGCAGACATCGATAAAACAATTGTTGCAATTTGTAAGGCTTTAGACAAAGTATTTTCATGATAATAACGAGAGAGATAAATTACAACTTCGTCATTGCGAGGGTTTTTCACCCGAAGCAATCTCTCCTTAATAAAAGATTGCTTCGCTATCGCTCGTAATGACGGGAACTATGCAGGAATACGATGTGGTCATAATCGGAAGTGGGCTTGGTGGCTTGCTTTGCGCCAATATTCTTGCTGAAGAAGGCTACAAAGTTTGTGTGTTGGAAAAGAACCAGCAGATTGGCGGCAACCTCCAAACCTTTGTCCGCGATCGGGTTATTTTTGATACCGGTGTTCATTACCTCGGTGGTTTGGGCAAAGGAGAAAACCTGAATCGTTTCTTTAACTATTTCGGCATTATGGATAAGTTGAAATTAGAGAAGATGGACGAAAACGGTTTTGACATTGTAACGTTTGACGGAGATAACAACGAGTATCCGTATGCACAGGGCTATGAAAATTTCATTCGTATTCTGTCACAAAAATTTCCGGATGAAGAAAAGAACATCAAAAAATACTGCGATGAAATAAAAAGAGTTTGCAGCCGCTTTCCCTTGTATAACCTGGAGAATGGTGAGAGTTATCATTCTGATTCAGAATTATTGCAGACCAATGCAAAAGACTTCATCGCTTCGTTGACAAAAAATGAAAAGCTCCGAAACGTATTGGCCGGAACCAATTTGTTGTATGCAGGAATAGGAGAGAAGACCCCGTTCTATCTTCATGCATTGGTGCTGAATAGTTACATTGAAAGTGCATGGCGTTGTGTTGGAGGCGGGTCACAGATTGCCAAACTGATTGAAAAAAATATCAGAAAGTTTGGCGGAGATATTTATAAACGCAGTGAAGTAAAGCAACTGAAATTTGAAGGAGAGGATTTGCGTTATGCCCAACTCACCAACGAGAAAACAATAAAAGCAAAACGATTTATTTCAAATGCTCATCCTTCGGTAACGCTTGATTTGCTTGAGCCCGGCAAGATCAGAAAGTCCTATCACACGCGATTTAAATCGTTACAAAATTCCGCTTCTGCATTTACGTTGTATCTCGTTTTTAAAGAAAATACGGTCAACTATATTAACCACAATTACTATCATTTTAAGAATAACGATGTTTGGGCTCCGGTTGATTACAAACCCGGAGAATGGCCATTGAGTTACGGAACATTTATGGTTGCCGGTTTAAAGCCTGATAAATTCGCAGAGGGTATGGCTGTGCTTACTTACATGAAATACGATGAAGTGAAACAATGGGAAAATACGGCAAGCACCGTTGCACATCCTGATTTCAGGGGCGAGGATTATGAAGAATTTAAAAGCAACAAGTCC
>JAGVLY010000105.1 GCA_020054035.1 Bacteroidia bacterium
TGCGGCTTGGCGCGTATTGACGGCTGGGCAGTGGGCATTGTTGCCAATCAGCGCAAGGTGGTGAAGAGCAAAAAAGGCGAGATGCAGTTTGGCGGTGTTATCTATTCCGACTCGGCTGACAAGGCTGCACGTTTTATCATGAACTGCAACCAGAAAAAGATACCCTTGGTTTTTATGCACGATGTAACGGGCTTTATGGTAGGCTCGCGCAGTGAGCACGGAGGCATTATTAAAGACGGTGCTAAAATGGTGAATGCCATGAGTAATTCCGTTGTTCCTAAATTCACCATCATCATCGGCAACTCTTATGGTGCAGGCAACTACGCCATGTGCGGAAAGGCTTATGACCCGCGCCTAATCGTTGCATGGCCTACGGCTAACATAGCCGTTATGGGCGGTGCACAGGCCGCAAAAGTATTGCTGCAAATACAGGTGGCATCATTAAAAGCCAAAGGCGAAAAAATTACGCCCGAAGACGAAGCAAAGCACTTAAAACTTATTACCGAGCGTTACGAAAGCCAGACAACACCTTATTATAATGCGGCACGTTTAATTGTAGATGCCATTATTGACCCGTTGGATACCCGCACCTGGATTACGATGGGTATTGAAGCGGCTAACCACTCGCCTATTACCAAGGCGTATAATGTGGGGGTAATACAGGCGTAACTAAACAGCTTTCAGCAACGCCCCACGAATATTCTTTAACGGCTGATGAACCTTCGGCAATGCTTCAAGAACATTCGGCAGTGGTTGATGAATATTCTTTATCGGTTGCAGAACATTCGGCAATGATCCACGAAGTTTCGGCAACGCTCCACGAATATTCGGCAGTGGTTGCAGAACATTCTTTATTGGTTGCAGAACATTCGGCAATGATCCACAAATATTCGTGGGGCATTGCCGAATCGTGTTTTGAAGACCAAAAAGCGTATTTAATCTTTAAAAAGTCTTAAAAAGAGCAGCTTTATCAATTTTAAGGTAACTCTTAGAAGTTATTCAACAACAATTCTCTTCACCGAAGTTCCTTTATCGGTCCTCAAAGCCAGCGAATACATACCCGGAGCAAAGTTGGAAACATCAAGTGTGGCTGTTTGCAAACAGGCGGCTTGTGAGCCTTTGTTTTTAGAATAAACTGATTGCCCCGCAAGGTTATACATATCCAATGAAACAGTGCTTTGAGTTTCCAGCTCGTAGCTAACCGTAAGAATATCTAAAGAAAGATTGGGGTAAATAGTAAATTCACTAACCATATTTTCGGGAATTGAAACGGTTTGATCTGAGTTGTTAGCGGTAATTGTAATAATCAATTCGTTCCAGAGGCGCACCGTTTTAGTAGCGCCATTGTATTGCACCGGACGAATAGCCAACAACAGCGAGCCATCGTTTAAGAACTTCTGTTTTTTCTTGCGAACTACTCTGCGCGGAAAAAATTCATCAGAACTATAATTTTCATGCCTTCTGAAATCAGAATTGTCTTCATCATCGGCAACGGTCTTTGCTGCTGTAAGCGCTACGGTCATATCCTCAAAATCAGTATAGCTAACAAACTCAGTTTCTATCTTAACATCCGTTGATGCAAAAGGAACCATAGTCATCAGCTTAGGCAAATCAGGTGCACCTGCCTTATTAATCTGCACCCCGTTTTCCAGCGAAATAACTTTGGCATCACCTTCTACTGTTTGCACCGTTTTCCAGTCAAAGCCCGTAACCAAAACTTTTAAAACAGTTTTTTCAGGCGAAGAAGAAATGATTTGTATGCGGCTTTGTTGCGCAAGGGCAACCGAGCAAAACATAATCACGAGTAAACTAAAAGCAGTAAGTCTTTTCATCGTTTAGTATATCTGTTTGTTAGTAGGTTTACAAAAAAACTTCCCGCAGCGTTGCCCTTTGTGGGAATTTCTACGGGAAGCACTCCATGGAAGAGCTATGTGTTATTTAACCGCTGCTTGCTGCACTTTTGCATCAACCAAGGGTTGGAAGGCAAAGTTCTGTTCCTCATCATTGAAACTTACCATTTCAATGGTGTTAGGATATTCGTTTATATCCAGCTTGCTAAAGTCAACATCAATTTCCATATCACGATCTTCTGCTGTTTTAGAAGTATGCGTATCAAACTGCACGGTGTAGTGTAAATCAGCAGGCGTAGCAAAGTCAATCATGTATGCCGAGTTGTATTTCATATCAAAACGGTTTTTGCTTGAAGTAGCCATAAACTGGTCAATAGGAGAAAAGTCACCGTTACCCAGCAGATCTTCATAAACAGTTACCATATAACCTTTATAAGCCTTACCGTTAAAATGTGTTTCGGTAGTAACATACAGATTAGTGTTCTGTGCATTAAGCTGCATAGAAACAAACATCATTAAAGCCATTACAGAAATAAGAATAGCTAAGCGTGAGTTAGTGTTCGTGGGGTTGTAGAAGAAGTTTTTCATAATATTTGTTTTTGAAATACACCCATCTTAACGCCCCGTCTATTTTTTATGTTGCTTTATTTCGATAAACGACAAATTTTAAATTCCTAATTTGGCGGCATGAGATTCGTTTTGAATACGGTTTGGCTATTGCTGCTTCGCCTGCTGGCAGGCCTGCTGCTGCTTACGGTGTGCCGCTTTCTTTTTCTGCTCAATAACTTTGATTTCTATTATAAAGTTCCGCGCATGGAAGTAGCAGAGTCTTTTCTGTACGGCCTGCGTTTTGACCTCTCGGCCATGCTCATTTGCCTCTCACCTTTTATAGTGCTGCATTTTATTCCTGTGTTTCATCAGCAGCCAAAGCCCAAAAAGGTATTGCAATACTTCTATGTACTGCTGCTTACGCTCATGTTCTTCTTTAACCTGGTAGATACAGTTTATTTCAAATTCACCTTTACGCGCTCCACTGCCGATATTTTTAAATTAGTATTCGTCAGCAACGATATGGCCATTGTAGGGCCTTCTATTATTATAGACTTCTGGTACATTATTGCGGGATGGGTGATGCTTATCTATCTTTCGTACAAACTGTTTCTGAAAACAGAAACGCTGATAAAACAAACACAAGGCGAAACCAAACACTACATCTACAGCACAGTATTTCTTCTGCTGTTTGGCGGTGCAGCTGTTATAGGTGTAAGAGGCGGACTGCAATACAAGCCCCTGAATATGCTGGATGCAGGCGGACAACAAACCTCTGCACTGAGGCTAAACACACCTTACACATTGATTAATACCGTTGGCATGACGGGCGTAAAAAGCGTAGATTATTTTCCGGGAAAAACAGGCGAACATTTTTTTACTGCTGTTACCCAACCAAAAGAAACCGAACCTTTCCGCAACGATATAAATGTAGTGGTCATTATCGTTGAAAGCCTTTCAAAAGAATATGTAGGCTACCTGAATAACTTTAAGGGCTACACTCCTTTCCTTGATTCGTTGTGTGCCGAAAGTTTTGTGTTTACCAATGCCTACGCCAACGGCAAAAAGTCGATAGAAGGAGTTCCCGCAGTGCTGGCAAGTTTGCCAACACTGATGCACGATCCATTTATTACCTCCAAATACAACGGCAATCAAATCAACAGCATTGGAAGTCTGCTACAAAAGAAAGGCTACACCACTTCGTTTTATCACGGAGCAAAAAACGGCAGCATGGCCTTTACAGCCTTTGCCGAAAAAGCAGGTTTAAAAAATTACTATGGTCGCGAGGAATACAACAACGATGCTGATTATGATGGAAACTGGGGTATTTATGACGAAGAGTTTTTGCAATACTTTGCTAACGGATTAACTAAAACACCACAACCGTTTGTGGGTGCAATCTTCACGCTCTCCTCGCATCACCCCTACCCCATTCCCGATAAATACAAAGGCAAATTCCCGGAAGGCGATTTGCCTATTCATAAAAGCGTTCTGTATGCAGATTACTCACTGAAGCAATTCTTTGCCACTGCATCAAAAGCAGAGTGGTTTAAAAACACCATTTTTGTAATTACTGCCGACCATACTTCACTTGCCTTGCGCCCTTTTTACCAGAATTGTGTGGGTGCTATGTCAGTTCCCATTATCATCTATTCACCTGCGCTTAAACTTAAAGGCAAAAGCAATGTGGTAACCCAGCAAACCGATATTATGCCCGCGCTGCTTGACCTGCTTAACTACGATGAACCCTATATCGCTTTCGGAAAATCACCGTTCGACAGCACTACAACTCACAGTGCTGTTACCCGTTACGACCAGCTGTATCAAATCATTGAAGGCAATTATGTTTTACAGTTTGATGGAAATAAAACGATAAACTTGCACGATTTTAAAAACGATAGTTTGCTTGCAAACAATCTTGCAGGCAAAGAAACAGAGAAGCAACAACAGCTTGAAAACAGACTGAAAGCATTTATTCAGGACTATAATCACAGGCTGATTAATAATATGACGGAGATAAAGTAGGGACACAAAATTTTGTGTCCGCAAAAACGATAGAAATTGGAAAAGAAGAAAAGAATATTGTTCATTATCAATCCCGTTTCGGGAATTGGCAGACAACAAAAAATAGAGAATGCGCTGCCTGAACTACTTGACAAAACCAAGTATGAACACGAGATACGCTACACCGAACACGTAAACCACGCCAAAGAAATTTCGGCACAGGGAGCTAAAGAAGGTTTTGATGTAATTGTTGCCGTTGGCGGTGACGGTACGCTGGGTGAAGTAGCTTCGGGCATTTTACACACCAATACAGCAATGGCTGTTATACCTGCCGGCTCGGGAAACGGAATGGCGCGCGAGCTCGGCATACCCAATAATGTTGAGAAAGCATTTAACATTATTAATAATGGACATATTGAAACCATTGACACCGCCCTGCTCAACGGCAACACCTTTGTAAGCACTGCCGGCAGCGGCTTTGATGCACACGTAGCCAATATGTTTGCGCAAGGCGAAAAGCGCGGTTTCTTAAGATACGTAATGGTTACTGCGCGTGAATATCTACGCTATCCTTCGCGCCATTATGAAGTTCATGTAAACGGTGAAGTGAAGAATTATTTTGCTTGGGTTTTTATTTTCTGCAACTCCAAACAATTTGGCAATGGTGCAGTGGTTGCGCCTCAGGCAAGTGTAAAAGATGGCTTGCTCCACATTACAGTCATTAAAGATTTCCCTAAGTTCAAGACCATAGTGCTGGTGTTTCGCTTATTCCTCAACAACATTGACAAATCAAGGTATACCGAAACATTTACTTGCTCCAAAATAAAAGTGATACGCGAAAAGAACAACGCCATTCACCTTGATGGTAGTCCTTTTAAAACCACAAAAGATATTGAGGTGGAGGTTGTGCCTGCTTCACTGAAAGTAATTGTGAATAAAACGCTGTAAGGAGCTACAATTCTTCCGCTGCCTTTTTGGTTGCAGCCTTCAAATCCAGAAACATTTCGTTGAAGCGTTGCAGCACTTTTTGCATAAAAGCTTCGTCAAAAAATTTCTGCACACCATCTAATCCTGCAACAGCATCCATCGGAATTTTGTAAGTCTGCTCCATTGGACCTGCTTCCATTTTAACCACATATTTTTCATTCATTGCAAAAACGGTGATGAGTAAATCGGGGTGAGGTATATTGCCAACAACGCGCATATTATTTCTTCCACTTAATGGTGCAACCGATAGCTTTGGTAAAATCAGGATTTACAGGTTTAGAAGCCAGTAAAGCATCCACAGCGTTTTCAACATATTTTTCTTTTACTGCTGAAGCATCATCAGCATTGTCGTCTATAGCTCCGATGTATTTTACGATTAAATCGCCTTTCTCTTTTTGAACAATGTACACATGCGGTGTTCGTGTAGCACCATAGCTGCGGGCAATAGCTTGTGTTTCGTCATGCAAATACGGGAAAGAAAAGTCTTTCTCTTTTGCACGTTTAATCATTCCGTCATAATTATCTTCCTCATATTGTGCGGCATCATTTGAGTTGATGGCCACAACGGGATAACCTTTCTGTGCATACTTTTTATTCAGGTCATTGATACGGTCTTCATACTTAACGGAGAACGGACAATGGTTGCACGTAAAAACAACGATGAAGCCCTGAGCAACTTTATTATCACCCAATGAAATCATGCTACCGGTTACATTCTTTAATTTAAAGTCGGTGGCAACATCACCTACTTTGTAGCCGCCATCTGGCCTAAACGATACCAGAAGAAAGAATGCAGTTGATAATAAGATTAAATTTTTCATTTTATTTTTCGGATTTAGTTATTGGTATTTTCTAATTGGCTATGTACCTATTTGGCTTTGTGGCTAAGTGTAGTTTGTATTAATGAATCAAGTTCTGTTTGTTCAAATTCGCCTTCACGAAAGAATAGTTTCTCTCCGGTGCGGTAAAGTATGGTTGCAGGAATAGCCCCGCCCCATTGCGGTTCAATTTTATCAATCCAAACATTCGGATTTCCTGCATTTAAAAGCACTACTTCGTTTTTAATGCTTCTGTCAACAACAAATTTATCTACCTTTTGTTTATCACGCAAAAAATCAAGGCTTACCAACAGCACTTTCACTTTTTGTGATTTATAATTCTCCCCTGCTGCTTCAAAATAAGGCAGTTCGGCAACGCAAGGTTTGCACCAGGTTGCCCAGAAATTGACCACATACAAGGTATCGTTATTGGTTTGAATAACTTTTGATTGAAGTTGTTCCAGTGTTACCTCCTGAACAGGTTCAGCAGGAATAATTAAAAAGAATAAACTGAAAACAAGTAATAACACTTTTAGTCTTTATTTGTATGGTATAACACTAAAGCCGCTGCAGGTGTTTCAACTATTCTTCCGATGCGCACATTTTTCTCGCTCGCAACATCGTGTAAAATTTTGCTGAAATAAAAAGCAATAGAACCGGTAAAATGAACAGGCACGGTTTTATGTTCAGGGTATTTACAAATGTTGCGATTAAAAAAATCAGTAAACGATTGACGAACTAAATTCATCATATATGGCTCGTCAAGGCGTTGGAAAATATATTTGCCAAATGAAGCCAAAAAGCGGCTTGGCATTGGCTGACGATAAACCGCCTCCAGAATTTTTTCTTTATCCAATCCTGTTTTTTCTCTAAAATCTTTCACCAAATATTCGGGCATATCGCCTATTAAATAATCGGCAACAAGTCGTTTTCCCATATAGGCACCGCTGCCTTCATCACCCAATAAATAACCTAAATTGGTTACGTATCCAGTAATTTCTTTTCCGTCAAAAACACAGGAATTAGAACCTGTTCCCATAATGGCAGCAATACCTTTCTCGTGCCCACAAAGCCCGCGAGCTGCGGCAAGCATATCATGTTCTACGAAAATCTGAGCATTGATGAAACATGACTTTAATGCTGCGTCAACCACTGAACACATGCCTGCGCTTGAACAGCCCGCGCCATAAA
>JAGVLY010000053.1 GCA_020054035.1 Bacteroidia bacterium
ACGCTCTTCCGATCTTTCAAAAACGAACGGCATAAATACAACGGAACGGTAACGCTGGTGAAATAGTTAAATCACCCGCACACGATAACCTTCTTTCAATAGAATTTCTCCAACTTTTTTTCTGAAATCACCTTGCAAAAGAATTTCTCCGTCTTTTGCGCTTCCGCCAACTCCGCATTTTGTTTTCAGCAGTTTACCTAGTGATTCCAAATCATCTTCGCTGCCAACAAAGCCGCTGATTAATGTTACTGATTTCCCTGCTCGGTTCTTTTTGTCTAACTCTACCCTCAGGTTTTGTTTCTGTGGTGAAAGAGTATCGGCTCCCTCTCCTTCGGAGAGGGCAGGGGTGAGGCTAAAGTTGGGATTAGTGGAATACACAA
This sequence comes from Bacteroidia bacterium, assembly GCA_020054035.1. Classification (GTDB taxonomy): domain Bacteria; phylum Bacteroidota; class Bacteroidia; order SXHM01; family SXHM01; genus SXHM01. Next base: position 381 of record JAGVLY010000053.1, read on the forward strand.
ACCCGTCTTTATTCTTGTTTTTGTTTGACATGCAGCAAATATAAAATGAAAAACCTTCGGGAAATATCCCGAAGGTTTTATCTTGTTTCTTGGCTCTATATTCTTGCTTCTTATCTAAATCACTGCCAATCTCATCGTGTCAATTCTGTCTTTGAAGCGCACCCACCAGATATAAACACCGGCAGGCAATGTGTTGGTGTCAAACTTTACTTCGTGTTTACCTGCACCAACTTCTTCATTTAACAAGGTACACACTTTTCTTCCCTGAACATCATAAAGGGCAAGTTCTGCCTTTCCTGATTCGGTGGTGGTGAAGTTAAATTTAACCTCACCGTTGGCCGGGTTTGGAAATACATTCAGTGTACTTGCAGCAGCCTGAACATCTTGAATGGAAAGAGCAACACCATCAGCATTGTAAATTGCTAGTCCGCCTCCGGCTGTTGCAATCCATAAATTCTGATTATCATCCATAGCAACAGCGCGCACATCATTTACAGGCAAGGATGAATTATCTGCACGGTGGCTTATCCAGTGTGTGCCGTCAAATTCAATTACTCCGTTGTCGCTTGCGAAAAAGATGTTATCACCGCATACAACATCATTCACGTTCTGGAAAGAAAACCCGGTGATGGCATGGTTGATAAAGGTCCATACATTCCCGTTTACGCGCACAATTCCATTGGCGCTGGCAATCCATACATTTTGATTTTTGTCAAATGCAATGGATTTTACTTCGTTGCTTTGCAATCCAGAATTATCGGTATTGTAAGTCATCCAGTTGTTGTTTTCCAGCACACCAATTCCATTATTAAAAGTTCCTATCCATACATTACCATCGCTGTGAATAGTTAAGGAGTTGATACCGTTTGAAGGGATTTGAGAATTAGAAGTATTGTAAATTGTCCAGTTGCTGTTGTCAAATTTAACAAGTCCACCGCCCCAAGTTCCTATCCATTTGTTGCCATCTTCATCAATGTTGATGCAGCGGATGATATTAACAGGTAGTCCTGAATTGGCGGTGTTGTAAACCGTCCACTCATGGTCATATAATTTTGCCAATCCGCTTTCTGTGGCAAACCACAGTGCCCCGTTTTCTTCGCGGGCAATATCGTTTACATGATTATCAGGAAGAGCAGAGTTTTGTGTTGTTAAGGTTGTCCATGAGTTGCCGTTAAAATAATTGATACCCGCTGTTGTGCCTATCCAAGCGGTGTTGCCTATTGTTTTTACAGCCGTAACCGAGTTGCCGACAAGTGGTGAATTAGTGGTGTTGTAAATTTCCCAATCTGTTGTTTGGGCTTTAGTGGCAGCAGTGAAGCTTATCAGCAGCACACTACACAGGAGAAGGATTTTTGTTTTCATTTTTATTGGGTTTTAGAATTGTTTTTTTATTTAGTTGTCATGCTGAGCGTAGTCGAAGCATTTTTATTATTGCCCTTCAACTACGCTCAGGGTGACATTTAATTTCTACTGCAAAGAACCCGCTTTCAATTGTTAAATAATTCCTAAAAAATCTTAATTAATGTTAAAAATAGGACACACTTTTGGCTGTAAGGCCTGCTGAAAGCCTTGTTTTTACTGTGTTTTTAAGCTGTTATGATTTACCGAAGTTGAAAGTGATTTCAAACTCCTGTCCGGCAGTTTCGGGAGTAATTCCAATTTTGGAGTGATGCAGTTTATTGCCCACATACTCGTTAAGGAAACTGTTTTCGCCTGAAACTTCTTTTACAATGATGCGGTTGTTTTCGCTGATGGTGAATGTTACCGATACACTTGCATGAGAAATTGCTTCTCTGCTCAGTTCCGGCATTCCTACCTTTTTAACAACTTGTTCACGTACAGCTATTGCAGTTGTTTTGTTAGTAGTGTTTTTTGCTTCAATAGTGCCGCTGCTTAGCAACAGGCTGGTGAAGATGGTGAAGATGATGGCTACTATTTTACTCATGTTGATTAAGTTTTTTTTAGGGTATTCGTGAGAGTAGTTCATGTTATTTAAGTTTTGAATGTTTTGTTATTTGTATTTTGTCTATTGTGATTTATTCAAGACACACCTTTGGCCGTCCGGGGTGTTTTTCCGGGTTTTAATATTGGTTTGTTATTAGTTTTTGGTGGTTGTCACCCTGAGCGTAGTCGAAGGGTATTATTGTGCTTCGACTACGCTCAGCATGACACTATAGTACCAGATTAGTATCAGGATACTTCAACTCCAGATACATGCGGTTGAGTTTGCTTAGCTGGTCATACTGTTCGCGGGTTATGCCTGAGTCTGAAACTGCTGCTTCGGTCTTATGTTTCTTTACGGGAGGAGCTGGGGGAGCAGGTGGCACGATGGGGATTGGAGCTTCCGGTGCTTCTGATTCCCAATCGTCAACGCTGCCGTCAATGTTTTTAAGGTTGTCGCAATCCACGCAGGCAAGTCCGTTCTGAGTCATTTTCCATCTGCGGTTTACCATGTCGCTGTCCCAGGTGTTGGTAACATTGCCGATGTCGTAAATGATGTGTCTCATGTCTTCGCTCATGAAAATCGTTTGTCCAACAGGGATACGCAAAATCAGTTTTGCATCCTGAAAGCGCCATTTATCACCTTGTTCAAGGTGCATATATTTGTCAAAGGTGAGCAGTGAGTCGTTCAGTTCGTGTGTATAGTTTATTCTTCCGGCACGGCCTGTGGCATCTTTACGTGTAGGGCCTTTTGCAGATAAGTCCACTTCCAGCTCAATGCTGTCGCTGTTGCTTTTTTGAATGTCTAATTCCACTTCTTTAAACAGTTTGCTTTCTTCACCATCGCTGTAAATCATCCATTTGCCAACTTCTGCGCTTTGGTCTTCCAGGTCGCTGAAATTATTGTTCAGGTTAAGGTACAACACCTCAGCTGTTTTGGGTTTGGTAACGGTAAAGTTGTCTTTCTGTATTCCTGTAACTTTAAAATCTTTAAATATTTTTATGGAAACAAAGATGCTGATGATAACACCTGTTGTCCACAATCCGCTCATGATCCAACCGAAAACACGGTTGCGGGTTTTGATGTTGAACAGAATTTTAACGCCTTTATACACTAAGCCCAGCAAGGGAATGCAAATGAGCAATGCAGCTCCTATAATTGCCCAGGTGTTTAGTTCAGGACTTCCTACAAAGTGGTGCATCAGTTCATTCAGCGCCATGCGTGTTTCTGCGCCACTTTCACTTACGGTAACGTATCCGGGTAATCCAAGTAGTGAAGCAACAACCACTATCAGCAAGCCCAAGCCTACTACCAATAATACAAAGCCTATTACTTTGGTTACTGCTTTAAAGAGCATGCGGAAAAGAGCAGCAATAAAGTCAAACACTTCGTGTATGCCTGTGCGTATTTTTCCGTTTTTGCCAACCGAATCTTTGGCCTCGCCTGAAAGGTTGTTGATACGCTGTTTCAACTCATCCATTTCTTCGCGGATGGTTTTTTCAATGTTGTGTACGTTTACTTTTTCACCGCGCATTTCTAATTTTTCGGCTGTGGTGTTTGCTTTTGGGATAATGATCCACAGTATTAAGTAGAGCAGAAACCCGCTGCCGAAGACAAAGAAAGAGATGGCAAATATTCCGCGCAGGATGATAGGGTCAATATCAAAGTAGGAACTGATACCCGAGCATACACCGCCCAGTATTTTCTCATCGGGGTCGCGGAAAATTCTGCGTCTTCCTTTGCGTGCCGATGCCGGTTCAGCGGCTGAAGCTGCACTTTCGCTGTAGCTGCCTGAGGCATCGCCTTCGCCTGCAAAGGCTTCGGGCTGACCCATTACGGCTATTACTTCGTCCACATCTTTCATGGTAACCACCTGTTTGGTGTTGCCTGTTTTTTCGCGAAACATTTCGGCTATGCGGGCTTCTATGTCGCCTATAATTTCATCGCGGCCTTCGCTTTGCTTGAAGTAGCCTTTTATAGTAGTAAGGTATTGGCTCAGTTTTTCATACGCTATATCATCAACGTGGAAGATAAAGCCGCCAATGTTTGTTGTTACTGTTTTATTCATGATTTCGGTGTTTTGGTTTGGTTCGTTATCGTTTGTACTAAACTTTATTTATTTTTTGCCTGTGGTAGTGTTTACTGCGTGTACCAGTTCTTCCCATGTTGTGTTCATCTCGTTAAGAAATGCCTGACCAACGGGTGTAAGGCGGTAATACTTACGCGGTGGTCCGGAGGTTGATTCTTCCCAGCGGTAGCCTAACAGCCCGTCATTTTTTAAACGGGTAAGCAGGGGATACAGGGTGCCTTCCACTACAATCAGTTTTGCTTCTTTCAGCTTTGCGATAATGTCGCTGGCATAAGCATCGTGCTGCGCCAATATGGAAAGGATGCAATATTCCAGCACTCCTTTGCGCATTTGTGATTTTATATTTTCGGTATTGGTTGCCATTTGTTCTTTTTTATTTCGTTGGTGTCGTTATTAATTATTGACGGCACAAAGATAAAGACATATTTTAGTACTATG